>JABSOI010000037.1 GCA_013216015.1 Alteromonadaceae bacterium
CCTATGACCCATTTCCATCATGTCGATTTCGCCACTGGCAGGCCAAGTTTGCGTGCTGGTACCTAACATCCATGCTGCCGGCCATAAACCAATACCAACATCCGGTATTTGCAAACGCACTTCAATCATGCCGTATTTTACAGCAATTTTATTACTACTTTCAACTTTACCCGAAGTGAAAGCATAACCATTACTGGCTTGGTCGCGCGCCGTTAATACCAGTGCTTTGTTACCTGACTCACCCGGCACATCTTCAATAGTAACATTGCTCTCGCTATACCATTGTAATTCTTGATTACCCCAGCCACATAGACCTTTATCACAACCGTCACCGACATCTATATGCCAATTGTTACTATCAAGTTGATTAAAATTATCTTCCCAAAGAAGATTGCCAACGGCCGCATTTGCATGATTTACCGAAAGCATCAGTAAGCCAACAAGCCCTCTGGAAAGCCCCTTTATTTGTATTAAACTGTTTGTACTCACCATGTATACTCCTCATATTCACTTATTATGTTTTAATTGTTATTCAGTTATTTGTAGGAACAACATCCATATTATTTATGCCCTTATACAGCTTTAGCGGGAATGATTTAATGTACCCACACTTTATGGGAATCACTTCTAACCAACAATTCTGGAAGCGCTCACATAAAAAAGAATAGAATAAGATTAAAAAACAATCAATGATTAAATGTGAATTTTGTGTCATATATGTGTTAATATATAAAAACATATTTGCTTTATTCTTGGTAATTCATTATGTTAGCGCATAACAACAGATGAAATGATACCGTTCCATACGCTCCGTCCTTGTTCTGTGGATAATCTAGTGCTATATTCGCGACGAAAAATTGCAGGGATTCATCTGCAACTAAAAACACGAAATAACCAGCATATCCGTAACAATAACATTACCTTTAAATACAGCAGCAAAATAGGAATACAATGGCTACCATTTACGAAGTTGCAGCACTCGCAGGTGTTTCATTATCATCAGTTTCACGGGTAATGAATAATCATCCCCATGTCAGTGAAAAAACTAAAATAATAGTCAACGCTGCTATGAAGGAGCTAGGTTACCGTCCTAATTCTGTTGCCCGCTCTTTAGCGTCTAAACGTTCTGATTGTATCGGTATTTTAGTGTCGGAATTACACGGTCCTTTTTACGGTGACATGTTGTCAGGCATTGAATCTGAATTAAGAACTGCAGGAAAGCATGCCATTATTACCGCAGGGCATAGTGATGAAGCAACGGAAAAAGCGGGGATAGATTTTTTAATTGATCGTAATTGTGATGCGATAATATTGCTTGTAGATGCACTTTCTGACGATTATTTAATTAAATTAAGCAAAGGTTCTACACCAATTGTTGTCATCAATCGTCATATTACTGAAATTGATAAAAATTGTTTTTATCTGGACAATTTTTTAGGTGGCTATCTAGCAACAAAACATATCCTTGAATATGGTCATAAAGACATCGCTTACATTTCAGGACCATTAATGAAACAAGATACCACTGACCGCTTAAACGGTCATAAAAAAGCCTTAACTGAATTTGGTATTGAATTTAATGAAGAATTATTCTACGTAGGAACTTATTTAATAGAAAGTGGTAAAGAGGGTGTTAATCATTTACTTAAAAAACAACTACCATTTACCGCTATCATTTGCGCAAATGATGAGATGGCATCAGGTGCAATGAAAAGCATTAGAGATAATGATATGGCAATTCCTGATGATTGCTCTATTATTGGCTTCGATAATTCTTTTTTTACCGAATATCTACATCCGCAACTTACAACTGTTAATTACCCAATAAAAGACATGGCTAAAATGTCTGCCCTGTGGATTTTAAAAAACATTTATAATAACAATAAGTTAATCATTAAAAACGAATTTACGCCTACATTAGTTTCTCGCGAGTCAATTAGATCAATTTAACAAAATAACCACAGCTAACTTTCACTAAACTAAAAAAAATACTTGCCAAATAATCAATTTGTTATTTAAATGGTGTTACTTGTCTGCTTTTTATGGAATTGACTAAGTACCATATATGAGACATAGAAAAACTATCTCTCTAGGCTGAGATAATTGATCTCACATCACCCCATCACCAAGCCCGGCATCACCATAACACGATTGACAATATTGAATCGAATATTAAAAATATAACTATAAAACAATAAATTGAAACGAAAAACATACTATCACCTTCAATGTCTTCCGCTATAGATTCATTGCTACTTATAAAACTTTACTACCAGATAATTGCACCATAATTTTCTAGCTTAGGCTTGTTAACCATACAAATCAGTACGCTGCAAAAAGATATCTTCGGTAGCATCAAGGGCGGAAATATCTTCTTTGGCGATAATTTCAGCCTTGGACTTAACACCGGGCAGGATGTTGTTCACGTAGAATTGGGCGCCAGCGATTTTTCCTTTGTAGAAAGCTTCGTCTTGCGGGTCTTCGAGGTTTTCCAGCTTTTGTACCGCTATCACCGCGCCATCCAACAGCAACCATGACAAGGTCACTTCTGCCATCATTTCCAGGAAACGGGTTGAAATCGAAAAAATTAGCTCCAGTTTGCGCTCTTTTACCCAAGTGCCCATAAGTCCATGAGTCTTGACAAAGATTGCCAGTGATTCTTCAAGTGCATCAGTTTCCGCCAACAACACACCAGCGCTGCGATTGCGGGCAATGCTTGCTTCAACCTGATCTTGATACAATACCAACAGTTTTGAGCTGCGGCCCATAGCCAACTTGTCTTTCATCAAGTCAGCCGATTGGATAAACGAAGTACCTTCCCAGATTGACAGGATCTTCACATCTCGCGCTACTTGCTCTACGGGATGGTCTTTTATGTAACCGTGGCCACCGTATACTTGTATTGCCAATTCTGCTACCCGCCATGCCTGATCTGAGGTGTAGGCTTTAACTATGGGTGTCAGCAAGTGCACTAGCGATTCGTGATGTTTGCTCAGTGTCTGGTATTCTTCTGACTTCTCAGGATTTAAAGTTTCCAGCGCCTGCAAGTTGGTGACCCAGCTTTGATGGAATGTCAGTTTGTGGATCAGTGCCCGGCAACCTTCTACCTTGGATTTCATTTCCAGTAGCATTCGGCGCACGTCTACGTGAGCCATAATCGAGACTTTTTGTGCTCTTGGGTTGAATGCTTCTTTAAAGCTGCTGCCCTGCACACGATTTGCGGCGTATTCGGCGGCGCTCATGTAAGCTCGACCAGCCAAACCTAATGCGTAAATGCCTGTTGAGATCCGCGCCATGTGCATCATAGTCGACAGTTGTCGCAGACCAATGTTCTCCCGCTCGCCCAACAAGAAAGCCCTGCATGGGCCATTGTCGCCAAAGCTCAGTTGAGCGGTAGCACAGCCATGGATCCCCATTTTATCCTCAAGTCGAATACAGCGAACATGGTTGTCTACCAAAGAACCGTCATCCTGCAAATTATTGCGTGGTACGATAAAACAAGATAATCCGGTGGTGCCCGGACGTGCGCCTTCCACTCTGGCCAGCAACATATAGACAATGTTGTCAGTTAATTCGTGCATACCAGCCGAGATGAAGATTTTTCCTCCTTCAATATGGTAGCTGCCGTCATCCTGCGGGATAGCTTTGGTGGTGATAGCGCCTACGTCACTGCCGGCTTGCGGCTCCGTCATGCACAAACAAGCGGTCCATTCATTAGTAGCCAATTTGTGGCTGAAACGCTGTTTAATGTCTTCGGTGGCAAATCTTTCGATCAGATACATTGCCGGGCTGCAAAATCCCGGGTAGACCATAAATGACGGATCAGCCCCCTGAAATACTTCATAAATCATTTGGGCGACAATATACGGCGATGATAAGCCGCCATAGTGTTGTGGCGAACTCAACCTACCCCATTCTGCTTCGGTATATTTTTGCCAGATATCCTGATATTTCGAAGGCAATTGTACCGTACCGTCATCAAGTAGTTTACAACCTTCGCGATCGGCTCTCTGGTAATTGGGACCGAGCTCATTATAGGCAAAGTCGCGAGCATGAAATAATAGCTGTTGGATAAAGTCTTTGCTGTACTCGGAATTGACCGTAGGGTCAAGCAAGTTGTTTTCGATGTCGAATTGCTCCCACAACAGGAAATTGAGTTCTCGCAGGTCAACACGGTAGTTATTGTTAAAATCCATGACGTTTCTCTTTTTGTTATTTTTGTTATTTTTGTTATTTTTGTTATTTTTGTTGTACAGAGTAGGCTAAAACAACCAGCTGGCTGTCAAACGGATATTGTTGCTGCTGGGATTCAAACCGTATTCACACAGGTCGCAGCCATTAAAAAACTGCCATTGCAATCGCATCGACAAGTTATCACTAATAGATTTGAGCAGCTCAATACGATGTAACTGGCTGTCATCATCCAGACTCAATTGTGAACTGAAGCGTAATTGCCACAGGTCTTCGCTTTCCATCGACATAAACATCAATGAAACATAACGTTCACGCAACCAGCCCTGCGCCATTAAATCCAGACCTGCAAATGCGTTTTCGTAATCTTGTGTAGGATCGTTCGATTGATTGTCGCGCAATCGAGCGGTACTGTCAGCGGCATCGTTGGTCAGGTTTTGCCATTCTTGTTTGCTGGCACCGTGTCCGTTGTAAAAATACTCTCCGGTTAACGACCAACCAGCATCTGCTGTATAAGTGGATCCCACAACCAACCGCTGGTAGTTGGACTTTTGCTTTATATGCAGGATGCTGAGCATTTGCCTATAACTGTTACGGGTCCACTCTGCCCTAAAGGTGATAGAGTCAGTCAGCAAGCTGCTGTAAGTCGCACCATACGACAAATTCTGGCCTTCAACCTTGTGCAATAACAATGAGAATGAGTCGTTTTCTTGGTAACCCAGTCGCAATACTGCCTCGGTGTCAGCATCAACATAAGGGTTGTCGCTCAACACCAGATAACCGGCAAATGACCAGGGACCATTGAAATACTGCCCAGATACCATGTCCCAACCTTTGCTTTGCAACGCGTTGTCTGGATCAATATAGGGCAAAGTACGCTGGGGTTGCAGCATGTTAGCAATGTCATAGTTGTAGCCGTTACTCCACTGTGGTTTGCTACGACCCAGTTCTATCATCAGGTTGCGATCTTTACTTTGCCATTGTACGAGACCCTCAAGTAGATAGCTGTCGACGGCGTCTTTTTTTCCATCAGCCATTTCATCAACAGTTTCATCAACAAAAAATTGGTGGTAAATTCGCGCGCGGGTTTTCCATTGGTTTTGCCAGTCGCTCTCTAACTCAATATCTAGTGATATAAACTTTCGGCCATCACTGAACAGCGGTTCTCCCGGGTTAAACGGGTGATCGCTGCGTAGATTGTTATTCTGATAATAACTTTTTAGTTCGACCCTGCTTTGATGATTACTGCTTTCTTCCACTACCTCACTTTCAAACGGGTCGTCTGCGAATGGATCGTCAGCGAATGGATCATCACCGTTATTGGCCAACGCTAACGGGCTGAATAATAAGGCAAGTAGCGGCCAGATTCTTAACATCATCTACCTCGGTTATCTCGACAGTGCATCTTTGTGGAATATGGCGGGGTTCAGATCCTGCTTTTGATACTTGTCAAACATCATCCAGGTGTAACTACCTTCTATGATGGGATCGACCAGCTTCATGCGGTGCAATTTCAATTCGCCGTCAAATTCTTTAAATTTAGTGTAATAGGCCTGTTTGGCCAACTTGCCGGAGCGGGCATAAAAGTCGCTACGTAGTGGCAGATGGCTTTCATTGTCGAGGAAAAACACCACTTGTTTATATGTCGTTTTGTCGTGTCTGGCCATTAAGTTCAGTTTTAACACTGTTTTATCATCGATGATTTCAGTGCCTTCATAGGTGGCGGTGTAATCTTGTGAAAAGTTGGTGCCAGTGACGTCGCCGTTGCTCGCTTCTCCCAACAAGCGCTGGGTCGGTGAAATACGTAATACGTTGCGCGTACCGGGAAAGCGAATCCACATGTTTTGCGCCTGCTTCAGAATTTTGCGTCCTTTAGAGCGGGCCGGAGCGGTAAATTCCACAAGTGAAGCGTTACTCAGTACTTTTACCGCCAGTTTGTTGCTATGCTTTTTTTTGTTTTTCTTAAAACTGATGTTCGATATTTCAAAGGTAAAACTCTGACCTTTGTAACCGCGCAGCCCATCGATAAACTCGAGTAGTTGCTGAGCGTCAGGTTCAGCAGGTGCTTCAATCACAGTTATTGGGCTTTTAATTTGTTCCGTTTTTTTCACTTTGCTGTTTAACTCGTTGCTTTGTAACCCTTCACTTATTATCTTTTCACTTTTTATTTCTTCGTTTTTGATTTCTTCTTTATTTAACTCTTCTTTATTTAACGCTTCTTTGTTTAACGCTTCTTTATTTAATGCTTCTTTATTTAACTCTTTGTCTTTTACAACAGTCTTGGCTTCATTCTTTACGACAATTAGTGTTTCCACGGCATCAGTGATCTGGCCGTTAATTGTGGTTGCCAGGCTAAAAGGGCTAACGAGAACCAGCCCCAACGATAATAATACTTTTATTAATGTGTTCATTATGCTAACTCCAATCATGCAAATCTCAAGGCCTGGGTGATCAACATGCGTGACGCTTTCACCGCCGGATAAATACTGGATATAACAGCGATCAACAAGCCGTACAAGCCATTTTTCCACAGTAAATCCGCTTCGGTGAATATCCGAATAGGGTAAGTCTGCGAGCTGCCCGGCGGGGTCGGCATCATAATACCTGCGGCGGTAATACCCTGTGCCAGAAATATCGCAAATATGACACCCAGCACACTGCCAATTAATCCCAGAATAAAAGCTTCGCTGATAAACAGTCCAATCACTTCACCACGGGTGCCGCCGATGGCGCGAATGGTACCGATCTCCTGCGTACGTTCCATAACTGCCATGACCATGGTATTGACGATCCCCAGCAACACGATAGCCAAAACAATTATCTGTACAATGGAGAAAATGCCGTCAAACAAATTAACCACTTCGTGATAGTAATCTGCTAAATCGCTCCAGCTGCGCAGTTCCAGTGCCAGTCCTTGTTTTTTAAATGTTTCAGACAACAGCGCCATAACTTCTTCAGTGTGTTTGGTATCCTTAAGCAACACCACCAGACGGGTAACGCCTTCGGTATACATCAATTCTTGAGCGTGTTGAAGGTTCATTCGCATAAAGCGATTATCCACTTCGCGGGTGCCGGTGGAGATCGCGCCGATAACAGTTACGTCGCGTGCGTCAAAGCTGCCGTCTGCCGTTGTCGCCATCAGAGTCAGCGATGCGCCGACAGACAGGTTCAACGATTTAAACAGGCCATCACCAATCAACGCACCCTCTGTGTCTTCCTCAAACAAGTCTTCGCCTGCAGTTAATTTAACAGCCGAGCTTAACAGTGCTTCTTTTTCCGGATTGATGCCTTCAACCACAACTGCCAACGATCGGCTTCCATCTGTTAAAAGGCCGGTAAAATTCAATCTTGGCGTCACCAGTTCAACCTGCTCAAGCTCTTCAACCAGCTTGGTTATCTTTTGCAGCACTTCGCCATCAATCAGATATTCTTCTGGCTGTTGACTGCCGAACTGGTTAAAGCCCTCCTGATAAATTTGGATATGGCCAAGCTGCGAACGGATCACGCCTTCTCGCATACCTTCGTACATGGAGGCAAAAAATCCGCCCATCAGGATCAGACTGATCACCCCGAACTGAATCGCCAGCAGGGTGATAAAACTGCGTCGGCCATTACGCAATACGTTCAATAAAGCCAATTTTAATCGCAACATGCTTTAGCTCTTCTCTTTCATTAATGCTGCTGCCCGTTCAGACCAGGGCGCAATGTTTTTGCCAGCCAGCGAAGCAAGTATTTTGATGCCGCTGTTCTTTTGCTGATCTTTAATCAATGCCATGGCGTGGTAATAGTCGATCATGGCATAAAATTTATCATTCGTTTGAGCGTCAGTGGCAGTTTTGATAAGGTTGAAATCTTCCACTGCTTGCCGGCCTTTACCTAAAAACGCAGGCATTTCGGCATAGGTGATACCCCGATATAAACGCACTCCCAAGTGATTGGGGGCATTTTTAACGGCACGATCAAGGTTTCGGCTGCCTTTTTTCGACAGCAAGGTGGTTTTACCAAGATTATCGAGGAAAAAAACAGTTTGCAGGCTGGTGGCGCTGCCATACAGTGCAGTCAGTTCATGATCGTCCCGACGGTTTTTGCGCATTACGGCGATCTCTTCAACCAGATGTTCCAGAGTTTTCAACTGGCGATCTTTGCTATCCGCAAAATAGGTGTAACGGACAAATAATGCCAGACGACGTTTGTCGACAGGACTGTCTGCATTAATGTTTAGCGAATCCAATAACACCTGCCGCTCGGCATTGGTCGTAGGCACCCTAGTTGGTTGGGTAAAATCAGCAGGTTGAATAAAATTAGTTGGCTGAACAGAATCAGCAGGATTTACCGCTTTGGCTGTAACCGTCCCTTTGGTTTTGTTTTCTTGTTGTACGGCAGGTTCTGAACAGCCACCAATAGCGACTGTCAGCAATAACATGCCGATTTTTTTTAATTTATTATCCAACTTTTTCTCCGGGGGGAATTTGATCCACTAGATTTAAATTTTTCAGCCGTTCATCTTTGATGATGTGGCCGTCTTTTAACTCCAATATTCTCGATGCCCGGCTCAATACGAAGTCGTGATGGGTTGCAAATAAAAAGGTCACGCCGGTTTTACGATTGAGAGAGCCGAGCAGGTCCATGAGCTGCTTTGATGTTTCTGAATCGAGATTGGCGGTCGGTTCATCCGCCAGAATGATATCTGGTTTGGTGACCAGTGCACGAGCAATGGCGACCCGTTGCATTTGTCCACCAGACAATTGATTGGGACGACGATTGATAAAATCCGCCAGACCAACCTGGGTCAGTGCCTCTGTGGCACGGTCTTTGGCTTCACCATTGGCCACTTTTTGCAGCGAAAGGGGATATTGCACGTTTTCTAACGCGGTTAAAACCGGAATAAGGTTAAACGCCTGAAATATAAAACCGATGTACTGGCTGCGCAATTGCGATTTTTGCTTATCCGACAGAGAGCTTAATCGCTGACCGTGAATAAACACTTCACCCTCACTAGGATCATCTATTGCACCTATGAGGTTGAGCAGAGTACTTTTACCACTGCCACTGACCCCTTTAAGCACCACAAATTCGCCTTTTTCAAGGGTTAGATCCAGTTTATCCAAGGCAATGATTGGCTTATTGCCTAACGGGAAAGAACGGGATACACCCTGTAATTTGACCACAGCCATCAGGAGTTCTCCGACAGAAGTTTGTTGGCCTCAGCCAGTTGGTGCAATACCAAGGGTGATTGTTTGGTCCCTTGAGACATTTGTTTAAAATCTGTCATATAGTGGACGGCCTTTTGTTGGTTATCGCTACCACCAGCATTAGCGTAGGCAATACTCATGGTAAGTTTGAATTGCAGTTTCAATTCCAGTGGCGCAGAGGAACCTTGACGGTCAAAAAATTGTTTGAACCAGGCTTCATCAATAAATACGGTATCTAGACTGCAATTGAGCAAGGCGGTCGGCGCAAATGTTGCCAATCGAACCATGCGAATTTCAAAATTTTCCGGGTCCATGCTTACTGCCCGGTCCATCTCGGCACAGGCCGAATACAGGCGATACAGTTTCCACAGTCCCATCAAGGGATCGAACATAGCACCGGCCTGTTTAGCCTGAGTGCCGCTTAACCATGCCAATGCCACTGCATCCTGTTCGGATGCTACTGCGGCAGCTAGCAATTGCCCTGCATCATCAAGATGATTATGCAATGAATACATTGAACCCAGTTGAGTTTGCAAGGTGGTGTCATTAGCGTTTTGTGCCAGCTCGGTTTTCAGTTCAGTGAGCAGCTGTTGCTCCTGCTGTGAATAAGGCACCTGTTTAAAATCAATCGGTGCCGCACCCATAAACCAGGCGATGACATTGCCGATCAGCAGGTTTATTGAAAGTAAAATCAACAGTTTTTTCATAACTAGCCTTATAGTAAGCAGTTTACATAGTTAGTGTTCCTCCAGAAACGGAGTCGTAGCGAGTGCGATCCAATGGCACAAGATGTGCGCTACAAGATATAGGCGTTTAGTCATTCTAAATAACTAAATCTTGTGGTGCACAGTCTGTGTCAGTGGGAAGTCCGCTGTAGACATCCGTTTCTGGATGGACACTACTTATACCAATTGTATCAATTGCCCTCGCCCGCCAATGCCGTTCCAGTCGTAAGGTGTGGCTTGTCAGGCAAGACCAATGATCAGACTGCTACCGAAGACTCGACCAGTTGCTCATCCATTTGTGACAAGGTGGTGTGCTCATCAAAAGTCAGAGCATCTGGGTCGGTGACATCTGGATACAACTGCTCAACAATAAGGATCACTTCTACGATGTTCAATGAATCAACACCCAGTTCACCCAACGGCGCATCAACATCAACGTCGTCTTTGTTAAGCATTTCTGCGACCTGTGCTTTTAGTTCCGGTAAAGTTTTGCCTATTTCTGTCATGATATTCCCTACTTCTTAAGTTATTGTTATTAATTTGATTTTTTAGTTTTAGTTTTAGCTATGCTTTTTTTAGTTTTATTAATAGCTAAATCAGTTAAAGTGGCCCGGATGAAACCGGGCCAGATAATCAAAGGTCAGCAGAAACACGGATAACTGCTCAACCCGACGAAGGTCATCTGTTTGACGACGGACCAAACGGCCTGTGACCGCCGGATTTAGGTTAAACAACTTGAGTGTGCCCGGCTCCCCGACATGAAACAAACGCTGCATGGCATCATAAACATTGGCCAGACTGATTTGTTGCAATGGGAAATAGGCCAGAGACTGATTGTCCGCCTGTTTCATCTCTGTGATCTCTTCTGACACCACTTCTGTCACCCCTTCTGTCAGTGACCCTGTCATGATCTGTTCAGATCCTATATATGGGTTGATCAGAGTTTTGCCGTAATGTTGACAAATGCGCTGCAATATTTTGCACCAGGCTGGTATCACATAATGCAGATCGAGCCATTGACTGAACGACAAAGATTCTTGCTGTTCGTTCTGCTCCTCTTCAAATGCGGTAAACAACTGTTTCTGACGCTTATTCAACTGTTTACGCTGCTGTAAAAGAGGACGTCTTAAAATGTCTTTGCACCATCTGTGGTTGTTGTGAAACAGTTGCTCGCCAATGACATTGCGGGCAGTGAGCCAGCTGCAGTCAAGTAGAAGGGTGTCAGATTTACTGGCTTGCACCAAGCTGTCGAAATGGGCCAGCGCCACATCCGTGATCGGTTCACCGAGGCGATGGGCCAACGATGGAAGCTGGTTGAAAAGCCCAGTTAAATCAACATCGTCAATAACCCGGGGGGCTATAGGCTCGGCAGTCGGCAGTTTGTTGCGCTGTGCCAGTTTAAGTTGTTCGGCATGAGTCAACCTGTACTGATGGCTCAATTCTATACTTTGATGCAATTGCCAAATCAGGGTTTCACCGCATTGCAATTGGCTGATATGTTCAAAACAGGTGTTTTTACCTGCCAACAGACCCAGTGCCAGCGTCTGTAACAATTGCGCTTGGTTTAGGGTCGCTTCACCCTGATCACTTAACCGGTTTAAATCGGTGGCCAGGGCAAGACCGTTATTCTCTTGATAGTACAAGGTAAAGCTGGCACGAGCACTGCTGGTCACCAACAATTGTTCTCTATTAAGCCAAACCAGTACATAATCTCCGTAAAGGTGTTTATTCACCTCAAAGCCCCAATATTTGAGCGCAGCATTGAGCAAGGCTTGTTGATCGCCGTTCTCGATTTTCAGTTGTTTGCAGACGTCCTGTTCATTGGTCAGGTAACCTTTGATGTAACACTGGCCTTGTTCAAAACCTTGCAATTCTTGATTATTAGGAAACTGCTGATCAGTTAATTGCTGACGAAAGAAGCAACCTTCATTGTTATGCTCACTCATCCTGCTTGCTCCAACAGTTGTTCTTTGTGTTCTTGATGCCCGGCTGATTTTACCCAACGTTGCACTAACCATTGCGGCAATACCCGGGCGGCACCGCTTAGCACCGAAATGTGATTGAGCTTGGGCAACATATGCACTTCTTTATCAAGAGTTGGCGGCAAATGCCATTGCGCAACCATGGGTAAAAAAGAAGGATTTAGGATCTCATCAGCTTCGCCGCAGATAAAAGCGATCGGCACCTTGATCTGACGAAAAGCTATGCTGTACTTAGGTACTGATACCGAGGCCATCAGGTTAAACGAATAATTGAGCACCCTGCCTTCAAGTGCTGCCATTTTGGCTGAGCCGGGAAAGCTCATTACCGTGCGATGACGCAAAAATGGCAATACCAGGGCTAGCAAAAACTTCCGATTGTTCATTTTTGGAATGTGTTTGAGAGAGCTTTCCTGTGCTGGGTGGTAACCGGGTTTTTTACGCCAGTAATTCATCAAAAAGCTTTTCTTGCTGCCAGGCTCATCAAAACGTAACGGCTCCAGAGTATTGCTGATCGCCGGTGCGATAAAGTAACACCCAGCTAGTTTGTCCTGACCATATTTTTCGATATAACGCAGACATATCACCGAACCTGACGAGTGGCCGCCGAGGATCAACGGTAGCGGCTGTTTTTGTTCAAACCAGCTGATAGTGTCACTGATATCATCTTCAAGTTGACCAACATAATCGCAAGTGCCCGGTGTACCTTCTGAGTCACCGTGACCACGCCAATCGCAAAGCACCACTTCAAAGCCCTTTTTAACACAGGCTTTGGCGATGTTTGCATAACGACGGCTGTTAAAGCTGCCACCATGAAGAAATAATAGCCTGGCATGAGTGTCGCTGCCCTCTTCGGGGCAATAGCGATGACACGCGAGTTTTGCACCATCTCTGGCTGGTATCATAAGCGTATTCATCAAACTTCGCACAATTCGTTGGCTTCAAGTCTAACCGGATGCATGGGATCCATAATATCCAGCGGTTGTTGCCTGGCATATCGCAGGAACACCGGCACGAAGCTAACTTGATCTATGTATTCCTGTTGACGCATCCAAATACCGTTAGCGGTCTTCTTGATAATCTTCAATTGTTTCGCATCGGCTTTGTCGCCGACAACACTCACTTCGACCATTTCATTACTGAAGGAAGCTTCAGTGATCTTGACCAGAACAGTGTGCTCTGTGGTTTGCTGCAATTCCTGAGTGAGGTTGTTGCTCATGGAAACAAGCAATTGAGGCAGGTCTTCACGACCGAACGTTGGTTTTTCAAGGATCATCGGCAGGTTCAGGACATTTTGTACCATACGGCGACGACCAAAATTGGGTAATCCCAACTTGGAACCAGTAATAATGGCAAAACACTCGGCAAACAATTTCAGTCGCAAGTCAATACGGTAACCGTCTTTACCTTTATTACCCATCTGGTAAATATAGTATTTGTACAGGTCGGCACCGGTCTCGAAGAAACCTTCTTTATTTCGTACAAAAGCCCGGTTTTCACTGCGCAATACGTCCAGAGATTCGAGGATCTGGCGCTGCATCAGCATTTCAAGGCCGTAATTGCCTCGACGGATAAAATCATTTTTGGCAAAATGTTCATAATCTGAAAAATTGCCTGCCATGTAATCCCAGGCACTGGTAATAAAATAAGTGGCATTGATATAAGCCATCACCGGTGAGCACAGTTCGGCACATTCGAGCACCGGATAGAGGTTCATCAACTGGGCATAAAGAAACTGGTAATAATAATTAACCACTTCATTGGCATAAGGCACGGCTTCATCCAGCGCCATTTGCGCCGCTTCTCTGTCCGTGTTGGCCAGATCAGCCAGGATCAGCTTAGTGAGATTGTCGTTAGCCATGGCAATAACATCACCGCCGCCGCTTAACAACGGATCCAGAAACATTGAGGCAAACCCGGTGGCGCCCCAACGCTCGCGATTGACAATGCCTTTACCGCGGTAAGCCAACTGGCCCCAGGCTTCAAAGTCGTCTATTTCAGCATGTTCCATCAGATCGGCGATAGCGGTATGTTCTTTGAGTTTGGCAATGAAATCGGCCTGCTTCAACGGCGGATTCTTTACCTTGGTTTTGTCACATACAATACCAATGCTGGTCTGGCCATTCTTTAGCGGGATGAACCAGATCCAGTAACCGTGGCCACTAAAATGGTTGGTCGACAGAAAACGGCTTGAAGCCCCGTCACGCCATTCTTGGGTGCCGACACTATCAAAATCTTTCACACCGCTGAAACGGCCCCACGCGGAACTGTGGTTCGGTACGTTTTCACGGCTGTAACTCTTCATTTTTCTGGCTACTACCCCAGCACGACCACTGGCATCAACCAGCCACTTGCAGCTAATTTGATGCGCTTCATCCTGATATTTGAAATTAACGGTGTGCTCATTCTGGTGATCAAGTTCAAAACCAGTCACTCTGGCACCTTGCAAAATGGTAATGTCATCTTCGCGGTTCATATCGGTCAGAGCCGATTCAAAACTGGCGCGTTCCAGCTGAAAAGCCGGATGAGGTGGAATATATGTGGTGCCCTGTTCACTCATCTTCTCAATCGGCAGACTGTAGTCTTCATTGTCAAAGAAAAAGCGCAGTGCATTTTTAGGTAACTGGTTACGGTACAAATAATTGGCCAATCCCAGTTTTTTCAAAAAGTAATGACCCGTACTTTCAACGGTGGCTTCGCCTATTTTGGCTTTAAATTCGGTGCTGGCTTCCAGTTGAATAATGCGGATGTCGCTGTTATTTCTTTTTAGCTGACGCGCCAACGCCAGGCCTGACCAACCGGCGCCAATTATTGCTACGTCATATTGCTCCATTATTGGTTGAGTATTTATCATGCATTTACTCCTCTTGTATTTTTTCTTATCGGTTGCTTGATGCTATGGTTTGTTTGCCACTTGAAATAATGATTCTTTTTACCCCGATAACGGGAACGGGGATATTTCAGCGTGGCTCTTATTTGTTGGTAATACGCAGATTTGTCGTTTTGGTATAAACTCAGCGCTAATTTATAACTGTCGATGTCATTGGCCAGAGACTGATGTTCAAAACTGGCATCAGGCAGTTCAATTGAACCTTCTGCATTTCTACCCAATTGCAACATGCCGACCCGTCCCCCTCCTCCGAGAGTGAATAACAGTAAGCTGTTTTGTTTTAGTTTTTGGCTATACAGCTGTAGCTCAAACAGCGGTTTCAAACTTAAATAATGACGTTGACAACTTTCGATACTGGATAACCAGTCGATCGGTCGATGATTGGCTGCCAATCGATTATCGAGACCTAGTAACAGGGATTTCCCCCAGTTTGAACTAATATCAAATGAAACCGGCAAAACATGCTCAGGCAAATCTGCCAGCTCTTGATAAAGCTGACGGATAAGCTCCAGTGTGCCGTTCATCCCGGCTTGTTGACTAAACACCTCGCATTGTTCAACCACTAGCTCGTGTGGTGCAGGCCGACAGTCGCCCAGCGAACGTTTCAAGGCAATAAAACCAATACTCGGGACTACATCTAAACCATCTTGTTCGCTGTCGTTGCCTATACCCAATGAATTGAGACAACCTTGTTGGAACGACTTATTCAGCTCCAGAGAGATCACCACGGTAGCGGACAAATCGCTGTGATAAAAATCCAGAATACCCGCATGAAAACTAGTGCAGGCGGCACTGATAAATGTTATCTCGCATTGGTCGCTCAACCACTGGTGAAATTCAATCACCAGTGGATCAAGCAACACACAAACCTCACCAGCACTGATCAGGGTGACATGACTTGGCAATTCATTCTGCCCACATAATCGTAATTTCAACTCGGCAATGGCCATGTCAGGATCACCTGCATCACTTGCCCAGTATTGTGAAATTATCAGAGGAGCCGCCATTACTTAGCCACACCCCTTTGGTCCAGATAGGTGATCAGAGATTGCAAGGCATCAGTTGGCAAAATTTCATTGCTGTAAAGCCGTAGGCTAATACTGTTGTCATTTTTATCTATTTCAATGCGGGTAAAACGATCTTCGATCACCAGCAGCGGGTTTGCCATCGCAACCAGTTTTTGTTCTTCGGTCGCTAAATCTTCGAGTAACAAAACATTGTCTGCTAACAGGTTGGCCGGGATACGCATAGCTCCCGGCATTGATATTCTGACCACTATAGTGATATCCGGCCAGCACAGTTGGGCTTCAGCGACCAAGTCGGACAAGATCTGGTAATGTTCACGGACATTAAGCAACACAGGATAAGGAGAACTGGTAAAGTCGGCAAATACCGCAAAATCGCTGTCGGTAGTCAATGGCAACATTTGTGCTTCAGAAATTGAAGGTTTGTGAGCGAACGGCATACGAATGAGTGTGCCGCAATATTGTTGTAAGTGTTTAGTCACGCTGCCACTCCTTATTCTTGATTAAAACGGTATCAGGCGTCATCATCAGATCGGCAATGGCGTAGTAACCGTTTAACGCTACTGAACAGGCCATAAAGCGCTGTGGTTGTTCAATCTTGCTGTTCTGACCGTGGATCAATAAAGATAACCAGGGATCGGAGCCAAAGCAGTGACCGTAGCTGGCGTGCAAGTCCGGAAGGCTCGGTTGACCACGTAACAATTTTTCAAACATCATTTGCACATTAACCGGAAAAAACGGCAGTGCGACCACGGCGCCGGGTTTTTTTATCATGGTACGACGTACTACTGTGGCAAATTCGGCGACCCCATTATGGGTCACGGCAGAGCCTATGGTCATTTCGTCGGTCAAAGGAGCTTCCACTTCAAGGATCACCGTTGTGATCCCAAAGCCCGAGTGCTCCCAGTGTTCGTTATAACGCCAGAATTCAAAATTATAAACGTTGGCATCCATAATACTGACAATCATGTATTTAGCATTACGTTGCTCCAGCTCGGCCTGCTTCAGATAATGACGTAACGAATAACCCCATGAAGCACATTCATAGGCATTGACGAAAGTATCCGGCTGGTGATCACCATATTCTTTTAGTTGTGCAGCAATGTCCTGCCATTTCACCGACTGGGTGGTGAACGGCAACTCAATCATGGTCGAGCACAAAAAATGGCGATCAAACTCAGTGACAGGGATCCCCGTTTGCTCAATCAATTGGTTAACCTGTGGCCCAAGCGATTTGACCAGCAAAGACATCACTTCGTCTACTGGGCGTAGCTGGTCAAATAATGGCTGCGGTAAAGGCGTAAATGCGATGCCTTTAACCACCAAGTTTGACACTGTCTGGTCTTTTAGATTCTTGTCTTCTACAGTCTGACCTTTTACAGATGTGCTCATCGTCGGGCCCGTTTGAATTTACTGTAAATTTCAAACAGACAGCGATATGAACTGCCTTCCATTTTAGTAAAACCAAGCAGGTCACGTTGATCGTTAATATTATTAACCGCGCCTTTAAGCACTATAGATTGCAACAACTCGTTGCTGGTGAATTTCAATGCAAGTACCCGGTCAACCGAGTGGATTGAGAATTTGTCCTGAGCATTACACCAATTGGCCATATTGATCATAAAGTCAATCGCGCTGCGATCATCATCATCAAGAGTCAAACGGTTTTGGTCTTGCAACCATAACAGGTGATGCATTAACGACTTGACAAAGCGGGGGCGAACTAGAGTTAAAAAGCGGTTAACGCTGCCCAGGCCACCTTTAGAAAGAAACTCGGCCTTATTGACCTGCACTTCACCTTTGACATCGCCCAATTGCAGTTTGCCGTCAAGGAAACTTCCTCCACAAGCCTTTTGTTGTAATGCTTCTGATTTTTCCGGTGACAACAATACCGTCATAGGAAAAGGTCGGCCTTTTTGCTGGCAAACCACCATGGCGAAACCAACATTTTGTCCTTCGATCACCCATTTTTTATCAACATTCAAGCTGAGCTGACCATCCTCAGCCGGGGTCAGGGTAGACTTCCACTGGGCCAGTGTCGAACCACCGCCATCTGTCATCATAAAGTTACCGAAATGGCCTTGCTCCAGCCATTCATCAACCAGTTGACGTTGTTCGTCAGTGGCACACAAACCAAGCATGATAGAACCAAACAAACCGATAATTTGATGAAAATGAGGGCCAAAGCCCTCGTCTTTGATCTTGTCGGTCAACTGGTCGATAAACACTGTCTGTTCAAAACTTTCCAATGGCTGTGCCACTCGTGGCTCCTGCAATTGGGCCATCGGTGCAAATGTGTCTTCGATGATCATGTCACTGTCCATTAATCTGATCACCGCATCATTGACCAAACGCTCAACCGGCGAAGGCACTTCTGAGCTCAGGGCCAGAAATGATGTGATGCAGCGGCCAAAAATATTATGTACTTGAGTCATGGGATCACCTATTCAATAATGTAAGTAGTGGCTGCGGGCAATTGCAAAAACGGCGCTACGGTATAGCTAGCGTTATAAGCACCACAATAGTCGAAAATGCATATATCGCCGGGTTGAGGTAAAACATGGTCTTCAGACTGCTTGCCGATGACATCGTCTTTGCTGCAAGAGCTTCCGACAAATTTACAAGCGGCTTTTTCATCACTTGGCTGCGGTTGCCACAACGTAGGGGTTCTTAGCCTGCGCAACGTATTTTCGGTTTGCGCCAGCAGGAAGTTTTGCGCAATACCGCCGTCGCAAATGGCATAGTATTCATTGTCGATTTGTTTGACATAACGAACACGTACGGCAAAATGGCCAATACTGGCCATCAGGCCGCGTCCTGATTCATGTGCCAGCGTAATATGCTGCGGCAGTTCAGCCAGCTTTTCGCGGTATGCGTCGTAATCAAATTTGGCTTCTTGCCAGCGTTCGCTAAAACCGCCTCCTAGGTTGGCAAATGACAACGGCTGACCATAGCGTTTTTCCATTTCAGCGATGATAATCTTAACCGAATCCACGGTAGCCATTGCGCTACGTTCAAAACTGTAAGAGCCTTTAAACAAATGGAATCCCATTAATGGCAAATTTTTCTCTTTACAAATTTCTATGGCGGTACAGGCAGTATCCCAGTCCATGCCAAATTGATCCGGACGAACTTTGGGGTGGGCGTTATTAAACTGTTTCAATACTACCGGGTTCAACCGCAAGATAACCCCTGCTGGTGGACGCCTTTCGGCCAGTTCAGCAACAATCTCAAGTTGATCGATACTGTCGATGATCAACCGGGCTTTACCGGAAATTGCTGCACGAAAGAACTTCTTGTCGGCAGAAGGGTTATTGACGTAGCGAATACGATCGCCACCAACAATGGTTTGAAGTTCGCTGATTGAAGCAACCTCAAAACCATCATTCATAAAATTGGTGCTGCGTACCAGCAAATCAGTATTGCTGTTAGCTTTTACCGAAAGGATCACCTGAGTGCCCAGTGCCGCTTTTAACGCATTGAAATTCTGCTTCAGGCGGCTGATGCTGTAAAAATAACAGGGCGTAGAAATTTCTGCCGGATTTTGTTCCAGCATCTGCATGATCTGTTTCACTTTAATTCTCCAGTTCTAACGAGGCCACAAGCAGTTTTTTGTCGACCTTGCTGTTGGCTGTCAGTTGCATTTGATTGATAAAGCGCACTTCACGCGGGCGATAGTCGGGATCGGTGTTGGCTTTAAGCCAGTCTTTGAAAGAGGCCTCTTTTTCTGTGGTGTAGTCGTTTAACTGCACACACAAACAGGCGATCTCATCACCGAACTTGTCTTTGGATTGGATGATGGCAGCCAAATGTACCAGTGCGCTTTTCTCAATAATTGCCTCGCTTTCAGTTGGATAAATACAGAAACCGGCCTGCTTGATCAGCTCTTTGGTACGCCCCTTGAAGTAGAAATAACCATCTTCGTCCTGGGTAAACAAATCGCCCGTGGCCAACCAGTTATCGTCACGGTAGTTACCGGGGATCAAATTGGCACCGGCATCGGCTTTACCGTAATAACCTTGCATCACGGTTGCGCCGCGAACAAACAATTGACCGACTTCACCAGTGTGTACTTCCTGGTAATGCTCGCCGTCTTCGCCCTGAACACTGATAAACAGCTTAGCTTCGAGGCCGGGGATAGCGATACCGACAGAGCCCCGTCTCTTGTGGATTTGATCCGGTGGCAGATATAGCGCGCGTTTACATTCAGTCAAACCGTACATGGCGTAAACGTCCAGCTGTGGTAACAAATTTGTCAGATCGTCAATAACTGTTTCACCAAGGTGACCCCCCGTGTTGGTCATTTTGCATAGATACGGCAACTTGCGTTTCAACACCCGAATCACTTTTGACAGTGAAATGGCCATCGCAGGGACTACTGGCAGCAGGGTAATTTTCTGTTCGTCGAGGGCTTTGAGCACCTTGATTGGGTGAAAGTTTTCTTCATACAAGGTGATCTGGCAATCAAACGCCAAGCTGAACAACAGTTGGTAAAGGCCGTAATCAAATGACAATGGAGAAAGGCCAAGAATATGCTCATCGCTGTCTATTTTCAGATAAGAGGCAATTGAGTTCATCGCGGTGACCACATTGATATGGGTTAACATAATCCCCTTGGGGCTACCAGTACTGCCGGAAGTATAAATCAACAAAGCCAGATCGGTGCCACATACCTGACGTGTGTTGTGTTCTCTAAACAGTAACGGTGGTTGTGGAAACGATTCAAGTTCGGTGATGTCTTGATCTTTAATTATGGCATGAGCATGACAATCGTCGGCGATTTGTTGAATCGCGTCAATTTCCATATCATGTTTAACCGGCACGACAACCGCACCTTTGTACCACAGCCACAACATAGTGGATATTGTTTCAGGGGTTGCGGTGGACACCACAATTATTTTCTCACCAAAAGAAAATTGGAGGTTTTGCTCCAACCAGTCTTGGTGTGAGGTCATCGCCTCATGAGTTAAAGTTTGACCTGATGGATAGAAATGAATCTGTCCGCCCCAGCGTTGTTGTTGCAATTTTACATTTATATCGCTTAGAGAAAACAACATAATTATACCTTTATCCATATTATTTCAAGAAAATTGCCGCTTGAATCACTAACGCTGACTATTTTCCTACTACTATTGGCCAGATCCCGAAAGTTACAAAAAACCAACAAAATAAATATTTAAATTTAATTCTGTTAACAAAATAACTTAATTATTTACAAATTAGTATGTTTATTTAACGCCTTTAGTGCATTTTTTTAATATTACGGTTCTTTTATTACTCAAGGTTTCATTGAATAGAATAATCTATTGGATGATACATAGAGTTAAAAACCAGATTTATCACTGTTTTGGCAGATGGAAAGACTTAAATTGGGCAATAAATTCCCATGGTTGAATTTTCTGAGCAATCAGGGAAAATATCTTTGGATTTATGATGAAAATAATTAGCTGATAATGTTGACCAATTGGTTAATAATAATTTTGGCTGCCAATTGATGGCCTTCAATGGACCAGTGGAGGCCGTCATCATCTAGTAGATGGCTATCATCCAGATTTGTGAAGTGTGGACGCAAATCAATCACATTTTCGGCTTGGTGGTTAACAAGAGCAGCTACTTTGGCGATATGACCATTACACCAACTCGCCATCAATGGCTTAAGAAAATCATGCTCTGCGATACGGGCAGGATCAACACCAACCGGGGTGAGCCAAACCCAGGGGGCATCGGTTTGCTGTTGGGTAAAGTCGATCACGCTGGCGAGATTGCGTTCAACTTCTTCAATACTGGTACAGGGTTTATAACGGCTGCCTCCTTGAATGCGGGCATCATTGGTGCCGCTAAAGCTGAAATATAAGTCCGCCTTCAATTGTGAGGCGGGGACCACCGAACCCAGTAACTGAGTGATGGTGTCGCCAGAAACAGCAAGATTAATAAACTCGATATCGTCTTCGGGTCTTACTATGGCAAAAGAACGTTCGATGATCGAAAACCAGGATTGACTGTCGTCGGTTAAACTGTCGCCAAGCACTACAATCTTAGCTTGTGCCTTGAATGGCAAAGATTTTATTGCCTGAAAATAGTCTTTGTCATCGCATAATGCTTTGGCGGCGTAGTTAACCCGGTTCGAGAAAGTTTCTTTCATTGTGTTGTAAAACTGCTCTCGCAAACCAAACAGCGCGGCATGTGCGGCGTTTGAAGATCCACCGCGCAGAAACGAATATTTCTTTTGGGGGTGAAAAAATTGCACTTGTCGTTGTAATAGTTCTTTGATGCTCATTTTGTCCGTCCAGTTATTAATACTAATTGTACTAAGTAAGTGATCACCCTCGATGGTCTAAATTGCCAACAGCTGCGTTGCCGACATGGTAGCTCTTAGGCATCCATGCCTTCGCTGCATTAGTGCATCCATGCACGTCACAGCTCTTAGGCATCCATGCCTTCGCTGCATTAGTGCATCCATGCACGTCGATGTAGGTATTTTGGTTTTGCCTGGAGCAAAAAACCTGTGCTCTTAAAAATTTATCCTCATCGATACCTGACCACTAACTTAATACAATTGGTATAAACCACCCACAGAAGGGCTGTTTTTAGAGTTTTGTCATTCTTTACCAATATCAATTCCATTAAGTTTGTCTGTTATTTTAAAAAAATTAAAAACGGCTTATGCCAACAGCATATACAACAGCGCACTGAGCAAAATCCAAATAGCAAAGATGTGTTTAATCTTATCGGTATTTAACTTCATGGTTAATGGTCCGGCAATTGCACCGCCAATCAGCGCACCTGAGGCAGCGAATAATACAATTGGCCACTGCACTAGTGATGAATCAAGATAATAAGGTAATGCCGCCAATACTGTTAATGCTGAACTGCATACCGCAACGAAAATTGATGTACGAATAGAAAAGCCCATTAGCAATAATAGCAACGCAATAAGCTCACCGATGCCAATTGATAACCAGCTGGTTAACATTCCGCCGAATAATGCCAGCACGAACACCAGACAATGTTTTCTGAAATTCATCACTGAGATTGTTCTATTATTTAACGATTTAAAACGTGATTTTATTAGTATACTTAGCCCTAGTAACAGAGAAAACCCACTGAACAAACTATGTATATGAAAAGGCGGTGATATAGAGAAATACTGACAAAACCATAGTCCCGAAATGCTCCCGATACTGATTACGGTGGTTAAACGCAAGAGAGAAATTTTCTCAGTTACATAAACATCTGTGTGTTTGATATTTGACTCAGCTCTGGTTTTCAACCAGCTCAACATGCCGGATGTCATCCCGAAACATTGAATAGCAAAGCTACTGGCCAGTGCTTCTTCGCTGCTCAGACCAAGAACTAAAAATGCAGGTAAAAAAATAATTCCGCCGCCAGCACCAGTAACATTCGCAATTAATGCAGCAAGAAGACCAAGAATAAAAAACAGGCCATAGCCTTGCAACAAGTCAATACCCGGCATTTGCCCTAATTGCTGCTGCAATATAAACAACAATATAAGCCCGCATATCCCAAAAAACAAAGCTTGCAGCCAATGCCAGAATTGTGGCGCGTCGGCTGTATAAAAAGCATCAATACGATATAAAAACATCTATCCTATCCCTTAATCTCATTGAGCATACTCCACGTCCATTGGGTTGTTATAACTCAAACTTAAGTACATCCTTGCAATGAAAAATACAATTATCAAACTCACCACAGCTAAATATATGAGTATTTATTATTAGCTGTCATATCGAACACGTTAAAAATTCACATGATGATAGCATCTTATTCACAATTTACAATTTGCTATTTTTGAAAGATATTTCAACTAATATCAGATATTAATTAAAATCCCTCAAATACGACGACGCTTTTAAAACGATATAACCAATATATTAAAATGGAACCGACCCAACACAGATTATCAAAATACTGGTAAACAAGACATGATAAATAAAAAAGAGATTTGTACTCCCGAAGAATAGGTTTCAGTAGTTTTTTACAAACTGTTACATGAAAATATACATGAATAATAAGGTTCGAAGAGTTAGGCCATTCACCGTTCCTACATTGAATGCAACCAAAAATAGGCTAGGATTAAAAACGTATCGGGATCTGTATTGAATTATTATGATGAGCTACCACAAATTGATCTGTCCGATTTTTCTATTCAAAGTTCAGGATCATCAAAGGTAATTATTGATAATCGACCTGAATTTAATCAAGAAAGGAGAAGAAAAAATATATTACGACCTAACTGAAATATTAAATAGAGTCCAAGATACTTGGTAATTTTTAATGAAATAAGTGTTCTGGTTTATTGATCGATAATTAATTTTATAAAACTAATAAGAATCAATGGATAATGAGGATGAAAACTGTTTTCCTACTAACTTTTATTTTAACTTGAGGCTATAACCTATTATAATGGCTATGTCCCGGTTAAGTGTTGCAGTTAAAATTTAAAAACTCAGCAAGCCCTTTGATGTCAGCTTTTGTGTAGAACATGGATTTTTCCACGCATCACTTTAAGACGCACATAAATTTGCGGTCTACTCAGACAGTCAGAATTGAGTTTGATGGATTTTTGAATTTGATATATATTTTCTTATCTGAACTTAATTGAAAATAACAACTTCATAATTCAGCCACATTTAACCATGACATAGCCAATGTAATTGGCTATGTCATGGTTAAGTGTTGCTATAATAATTGTAGGATGGGTTAGCCGACGGCGTAACCCATCATTTTGTATAACGCAACTATCTGATAACACAATTAAAAGCTGATGTTTTGATGGGTTACGCCTGCGGCTAACGCCATCCTACGCGCTGAAATCTTGAGCTTCCAAATAAACATCAATAAAACAATGAATTAAGTGTGGCTATAATAGTTGTAGGATGGGTTAGCCGACGGCGTAACCCATCATTTTGTATAACACAACTATCTGATAACACAATTAAAAGCTGATGTTTTGATGGGTTACGCCTGCGGCTAACCCATCCTACGCGGTAAAATTTTAACGTTATAAAAGTTAAGTTGGTTTTAGCTTATAAGCAGTATAAAACAATGAATTACGGGTGCAGCCACATTTAACCATGACATAGCCAATGTAATTGGTATAACTATCATTCACCAATATGCGTGTTAAAATAACGACAATTAAAATAAGTAAATTAATATTTCTGGAAAAAAATGCAACAATTACCTGATCATCAGCTCGTTCATATCAATACTCAACCAATTGAATTATGTAAATTATTAAAAATCGCAAATTTAGTTTCAGGCGGTGGCGAAGCTAAAGTTTTGATCAGTGAAGGTTATGTTGTACTGAATAATGAAATTGAATATCAAAAAAGAAAAAAAGTATATGACAATGACATAGTGGAATTTAACGGTGAAATCATTCAAGTTGTATTTGAAGAACAATCCGGGGACGTTATAGCTCCTGCGAAAAGTATTGATCAAAACGACCCAAAGCCCTCTAAAAAGAAAAAACAAAAGACAAAACAAAAGTCAAAGAAACAAACCGTCACTCAGCCAACTGAAATAATACCTCCAAGAGGAAGAAGACCTATTTCCTTTTAATCAATAATGCCTATGCACTTCACTCAGGTTAACCAACAGCAAAATCAATTTTCTGACTTTATAACTTTTAAATCACTGATAAAAATATGTTTTGATAAGTTACGCCTGCCCCAATCCCATCCACAAAAACATTTCGACTTAAAAACCAGATAAAAAAAAAGCCAGACTTAAAATCTGGCTTTTTACTCGTATAACTCAAGTTAAATTAGGCCCCATCAATTACTGCTGAAGCTTTTTTTCAGCTACAAATTAAAACTTGTACGATGCATTCAAGAAGAAACTTCTACCAAACAAATCGTAACCTGAAGATGTAACTAAGTTACCACGGTTAGAACCTGCAGAAATATCGATCATTTCCGGTGCTTTATCCAATACATTATTAATACCTGCAGTGACAACGAAGTCATCAGCACTGTATGTCAAAGATGTATCAAAATAAATAGCACTTGGCGCAGAACAAACTGGTACTGTCATAGGTTTGCCAACCAAGTCTTCATTAACAATAAAGTCGTTACAATTTGCTGTATCGCTGATATCATCCGCAGCATGTGTAGCTGACATGTATTTAGCACGCATCAACCAGTTCCAATCGCCACTGGTAAAATTTAGTATTGAAACCAAACGATGCTCAGGTGTACCAAAATCTTTCAACATATCCTCTGATTCATCCCCTAGCGTAATTGTCCGTTCACGTTCAGTTTGTAATGTATATTGGTTATCCCAATTAAGACGTATCGGCATACCAAAAACATCACCCAAATTAGTGGCAAGATGAGTAACTACATCATATCCTTTTGATGTTTCTTCACCTTGGTTAATAAATGATGTATCAACTAATGTTGGAAAATTAATTTGTGGCGCTTTATTACCAGCATTACGTTCAATACGGGAACAAAACGAATGACTCATATTAGGACTTTCAAAACAATCTTTTAATATTTTAGCTGCACTGGGAATAAGAATAGTGTCTTCTACTACCAGGCTGAAATAAGTGATACCAAAATCAAACTCATAACCATTATCAAATGTTGGTGTCCATTTAAATGAAACTGTTTTATTTTTTGAAGTTTCAGGTTTTAAGTCTTCAGCTTTACCTTCAGAAACTGTTGGAATAGATGGCACACCACTGGTACCAATAAGTGTATAATCAGCGCCCTGAGCAGTACAGTTATCTAAAACATTTTGAGTTCGATTATCCTTACTTGCATCATAAACACCATCAGTTTGTAATGCTTCAGCAACAGCACATGGATCAGCACTACCACTTACACCACCAAATTGAGAAGCAAGAAATTGCTCACGTAAATTTGGCGCACGGAACGAGGTACCATAAGATGCACTGAACAATATATCTTCTGTTGGCTTATAAGTTACCCGGGTGCGATTTGTCACCTTATCTCCAAATTGTGATTCATCGGTATAACGAAGCGCAAGTTCAACTTCAAACAAATCAGCCCAGTCTTGATCTACCGCTATTGGTAATGCAATTTCACCAAAGATATCGCCAACTTCACGATCACCTATGGTAGCGCCTTCACTTAATGGATTTTCAGCGGCAACTAAACCGGTAGCACCTAACATATCAGCTGCTGAAGAAATACGATCCCTTCTGTATTCCATACCAAACGCAACAGTAGCACTTCCACCACTATTAAATTCAAACAAATCACCCGTTGCAAAAGCTGAAGCAATAGTTTGTTCAACCGTGGTTGAGTTCATACGTGTGCCAATTAAGAAATCTTTTTCAGCTTGAGTCGCGAATGTTCCGCCACCATATTCACCACCCGTGAATATTGAAGGGGCAAAGAAATCAACAGGCACACAATTATTTGACGTAATAAAACCAAGACCACTTGGAACGTTAATACCACAAATTGGGTTACCATTAACATCCAGACGCAAAGTGCCTAAAGTAAGCGAAAGGTTAGTTTCGTTCATTACCGGTTGACTTTGTTTACCTACACCACGGTCATAAGATATAAACGTTTCATAAGACCAATTGTTATCATTTAACCATTCACTGGTAAAATCACCACGAAGTCCGGTGACAAAACGAAAATGGTTAAGTTCAACCTTACGTTCCTGTGGCAGATCTTCCAAAGTTACAATATTAGAAACTTCAATAGGGAAAGGGTTTAACGGGTTATCAACTAAATTAAGCGATCCGTCACCATTTACAACAAGATTACCGTTAGCATCTTCATGAGGGATCATGCCAGCAACGCCTGGGTAAATTTGTTCATTAGACGCTTTATTTTTTAAATGACGATGGAAAAAATACGCCTCATAAAATATTTCTTCGTTTCCACCCCACCATTCAGGCATAAATGTACCATTAGCAGCAACAGTAAAACGTGTTACTGGTTGAATCAAATCAGCATTCAATCGATCTTTACCGTCATGGTAATTATCATCATAAATACGACGATTCAGTTGACCATCACTCGTTAAAGCAATATTTGGATCCGTAGGGATCCCAATACCATGCGAAGAACTATAGTCCATCACACCTAAATCAGTTTGTCCCGGCGTATAAAACATGGCAAAGCCATTAGGGTTTTGTGGATAATACTCCGTTAACTCAATAATTGAATTATCCCAAAAACGACTTGAACAAACAGAAGTCTTTTTACCTGATTCGTCTTTATAAATTTTGCGAATACAATCGGTGCGATCTTTCACTGCAATGCGTTTACGCTCAAAATATGTCATTGAAATAGCAAATTTCGATTTTTCACCTTCATACCCTGTGATAAATGAAATATCTGCTGTTTCGCCACCACCATGTTCAGTGCCGGAAATATTGCCCGATATTTCAAAACCATCGTAACTTTCTTTTAGAATAATATTAATAACACCGGCTACCGCATCGGCACCGTAAATAGAAGAAGCACCTTCAGTGATAATTTCTACACGATCAATCATATTGATTGGGATCAAACTTAAATCAGGTTGAGATGGCGCTCCTCTCACACCAGATGCACCAAGACGACGACTGTTAATTAATATTAACGTACGCTCCGGGCCTAAACCACGTAAGCCAACGTTTGACGAACCAACACCGCCACTTGGAGGTGGCTCAGAAGCATTCGAACCACCTGCATTAGAGTTAAACGAGCTGTTGAACTGCTGTCCATTTACCATAGACGTACTTTGCAGTAATTCAGCAACAGTTTTAACACCGGACTTCATTGCATCTTTTGCACTAATTACATATATCGGAGCTGCATTAGAAAATTCAGCTTTCTTTATACGTGAACCAATAACGGCTATGCGTTCAATTTCTTCTACCTTGGATTCCTCGGCAGCCATCGCTGGTATGGCTAAAATTGATGTGGACATACTTGCGAATAATGCATACTTAATCGCTTTTGAGAGTATTGTGGGTGAATTCATGATTAATTACCTTATTTTTATTTTAATTATTTAGCTTATTTATTAGTTACTTATTAGTTACTTATTTAAAAATGATCTAGCTTGTGAAAACAAACAAACTGTATATTAGCTTACTATTTAACCATTAAAATTCAAATATTATTTACATATTATTAAAACTATACTTACTTTATATTTCGATATGGCAAAAAAACAGTCAATTGTCGATAAGTTGATATGACTAATTATTAAACCTTATCCAACACCACTCTAATTAAAACTTGTGCCAAACTTATTTAATTAATATTTTCACAAAACATCTCTCAACTTTAATACTCAGCCATAATACTCAACAATAATACTCAACTATAATACTCAACTATAATACTCAACAATAATACTCAACCATGAATATTAGAACCCTAGAAATACACCAGTTCAACTCCAGCAAACTTAATGTATCAGGGGCTTTAAACCATTTAGGAACCTTATCTCAACATGTCAAAATGAATAAAAATCCATCAATTTGTAACTATTGTGTTGCAAATAAGGTTTTCAATAGTAAATTAGAGGGGTTATATCTGGAACTAACTAAAAAAAAAGGAAATAATAATGACAACAGACGTAGAAATTGCACAACAATTTACCCCCCGTCCTATTCAGGAAATAAGTGACAAGTTAGGCATAAGTCAAGATCATATTCTCCCCTACGGTCGCGACATTGCCAAAGTTGACCTTAACGCATTAAAAACTAAGTCAACTAAAAAAGGTCGCTTAATTTTAGTTTCAGCAACAACACCTACACCTTCGGGCGAAGGTAAAACCACAACAACTATCGGTTTAGCACAGGCATTTACTCAACTTAATGAATCAGTCTGTATGGCGCTTCGTGAGCCTTCATTAGGGCCATGTTTAGGAATGAAAGGCGGAGCCACCGGTGGCGGTTACAGTCAAATAATACCCGGGGATCGTATTAATTTACATTTTACCGGTGACTTTCATGCCATAACCACTGCCAACAATTTACTATCTGCTGCCATTGATAATCATATTTATCAAGGCAATACCTTAGACATTGATCCTCGCCAAATAGTCTGGCGCCGGGTAATGGATATGAACGATCGCAGTTTACGTAAAATTGTGCTTGGTTTAGGCGGCAAAATGCAAGGTATTCCACGTGAAGGTGGTTTTGACATCACTGCCGCTTCAGAGGTTATGGCTATGCTTTGTTTGGCTAACGATGCAGATGATTTACTTACACGCCTAAATAGAACCCTAATTGGCTATACCTATGAAGGAAAACCCGTACATGCCAAAGCACTGGGCGTTACTGGCGCAATGATGGCTTTATTACGTGATGCCCTGCAACCAAACCTTGTGCAAAGCTTTGAAGGTACACCCGCTTTTGTCCATGGTGGACCATTTGCCAATATTGCTCACGGTTGCAACAGTATTATTGCTACGCGTATGGCCTTACATCATGCAGATTGGGCAATCACCGAAGCGGGCTTTGGTTTTGATTTAGGCGCCGAAAAATTCTTTGATATAAAATGCCGTATCGCTGATTTAGATCCCGATGCTGTTGTACTTGTCACCACTGTGCGCGCACTTAAAATGCACGGAGGTAAAGATAAAAAAGATCTGGTAGCAGAAGACCGGGCAGCAGTAAAACAAGGATTAGAAAACTTAGATAAACATATCGAAAGTGTACAAATTTTTAATAAACATCCGGTAGTCGCACTCAACCGATTTGCCACAGATACCGATGAAGAAATTGCAATTATTCGCGATCGTTGTATAGACCTTGGAGTTTCTTTCGCTGAAACTACTCATCATGCTGATGGTGGAAAGGGCGCGATTGCGTTGGCAAAAGCAGTGATAGCTTCCGTAGATAAAAGTAAACCTTTTACTCCTTTATATAGTTTAGATATGTCTGTAGTAGATAAAATTAAAGCAGTCAGCCGCGCGATGTACGGTGCAAACGACGTTGCCTTTTCTAAAGAAGCAGAAAAAGATTTACAACATGTTGAACAACTGGGGTTAACCCACTTACCAATATGCATTGCAAAAGCCCCGAGTTCATTGTCTGACGATCCTGTTCTGCATGGTCGCCCCAGAGATTTTTCAGTTACTGTACGTGCCATTCAAATTAATGCAGGAGCGGGTTTTTTAGTTGTGTTAACCGGTAATATTATGCGTATGCCTGGTTTGCCGAAAAAGCCAGCAGCGAATAATATTAAATTATTGGCGAATGGAGTTATTGAAGGGTTGGAGTGATATTTCCAACATTTAAGCGATGAAAGTACAGTTATTGATGGGTTACGCTTGATGCTAACCCATCCTGTCTTTCTGATGTTCTTCATGCTGTAAATAACTAAGCCACTGCTGCTCATAATGCTGCATTTGAAGATGCTTTTTACTCGCCAAATGAACTTGTTTATCTAAATCAGTATAAAAGGCACCTGTTCTGCAAATGCTACAATACTTGTCTTGCGACTTATTATCTTGCGGGCATCCTTTTATTTTATCGCCAAGTGAAGCATTAATTTCTGTATTCTTTTCAGTACTGTAAACATAGGTAGTACCCTGTGTAGATTTTACGTGTTTGTCTCTATCAACATTTCTTATTTTATAACCCGGAAACTGATTGATATCGAAACAGCTCTTCCCGATAAAGTGAATATTTGTATTCAAAGTTAACGCATCTTCAATATTCCACTGTCGATAAGGTTTTACATCTTTTGAAGTAATGAATGCCAATTTAGCACCATTGTCAGCTAAAAAATGTTCAAAACAATTTAATAAATAAAGTCGTAACAAACGCCGGTTCAGGGTATTAATACTAAAGTTATTACATTGCTGTTTGAATTCTTGAACAGAACTAAAGGCAGGAATTAACGGAAATTGGAAAATAACAACATCATAATGATTTCTTTTCAGCTTGCCCCAGGTTTGTTGACAAGTCACATCAAAACCCGATAAAACCTGACAACCGCTACTCACCAATTGCTGATAATATTCATCACCATATTTCGCCGTTAAGCTTTGTTTATCATCAAAAACAGTGGCAGTTAAATGCTGAGGTTTATAGTTATTCCACAAGGACGTTGAAAATGATAAATCACCATCACCTATAGTTAATATTCGCCACGCGGGATTGATATACATGTGTAGATTTTAAATTTACTGGAAACAAAAATGCATTGTACAAGATGTTTGATGATGGGCGAACTAAAATGTTAAAGCTTCTTCATTCAACCTGGCTCATTCAACCTAGCTCACTTAATCTAGCTCACTTAATCTAGCTCACTTAATCTAGCTTACTTAACCCAGGTCATTCACCTGGTAAACTGATAACTTATTCCCCACAATTCTATACCCGTTACCTTTCAAAATGCGGGAATTTGAGGTGAATTAAAAAGCATAGTTACAAGACGCTGATTCGCCGGATAAGTTATTCTTATTTAAGATTCAGCAACGCAGTAAATATGTTTTTTAAACGAATCAAAACCTGCATTTTGAATGGTGATGGGTATATATCTTATGTATAATCCAAGATGCATATAATTTTGTTATATTTTTCGAATCAGCCTGAATATTTTGCAAATAACTATTTTTAACTTATCTCTTTAACTTATATCTTTAACTTATCTCATTGAAATAAACATCTATGGATTCAAATTCACTTGCTGAGGTAGCTAATTTTTTTAGTCAACTTGGTCTAGTTTTCAACACAGTATCTTCTAAATCATCACTTTACAAACCAATGACCTTTAAACCGTCACAAGTTGTATTGAGACAAAACGATGTGCAAAAATATGGTTATACCAATTGTATCAGGAATATTACAAGCTTGTTATTATTCAGAAAACGGGGCTGAGCGCCGTAAAGAATTTTATTTTACTGGCGAGTTATGTTTATTATATTCGTCCTGGTTAACTCAAACTCAGGCAAACTATCAAATTGAAGCGTTAAATACTGTTAAAGTCATTCAAATTCCATTAGAGTTGCTAAACCTGATTCAGTGGCAACCTGCATTAATAGGATTATTAAAACAACAACTACTTTATAAAGAACATAAAGAAGGCTCTGTTCCATATTATTGTTGTCCCTTATTCTGATTTTTGCTACAGGCCTTTTATTACATGCTTTCCAGTGATCTTTAAGTCGATTTTTTAAAATGCACTTAAAACATGTAAATCAATAAATTACCGTGGTAACAACAATGTTATGGAACAGAGCCATAAAGAAACATTTCTCCTGTTAAAAAACCCCGAACAACGTTACCTCCACTTAATTGAATATTCACCTCAATGGATAACTAACCTTACCAATATCCAATTGGCTAACTACATTGGAATAAGCCCAATAAGTTTATCAAGAATTAAAGCTCGAATTAACTTAAGTTAATGTGAGTCAGGTAAATTCTCATTATAATTTACACTTTAATTATTTGCTGAAACCTATTAGTTTTAGTCATACACATGGAGAACAAAGTGTCATCATTTTTTTGGTCACAAGTTTTAATATTAATCGCAATAATATTTGATTTAGCCTCATTTCAATTTAAAGAAAGACGTAAAATTATTGGCTGTTTTGTTATTGCCGCAATACTGATTTCTATTCATTTTATTCTATTGAAACAATGGACGGCCGCAGGGTTAATGGGGGTTGCTATTGTTCGTTACTTCACCAGCATATTTACAACATCTAAAAAAATGATGGTATTTTTTTCTGCCAGCTCTATTGCTGTAACGTCTTTCACTTATATGGGTATCACCAGTTTAATTAGCTGTGTTGGTACTTTAATACAAACATCAGCAGCTTTTAGCAATGAAGATAAAAAACTAAGGCAATTAACGATGCTTGGCACAAGCTTTTGGCTTCTGCATAATTACCTTGTGGGATCTCCAACTGCGGTGCTGATGGAAATGCTATTTCTATCTAGTAACCTGATCGGATATTATCGATTTTATGGTAAATTTGGTTTAAATTCAGTGTGATTTTGCGTAAATCTGCCATTAAAATATTCTCACGAAACATAACCAAAATAAACAAATCAATTTAATGTTCATTTTTAAATAAAATTAATTGTCTTAACTCGGAAGGGAGTTCATTAAACATTAGTTTAAAATGACGGCTGAAGTAACTATGATCGGCAAAACCCGATTGATAGGCAACTTCAGCAATCGGCAACTTTGTTTCTATTAACAGCCTTCGAGCGTGTTCTAATCTAATTTCGCGGATAAACTGTTTAGGTGTTTTAGCCAAGTATTTTTTAAAACGTCTTTCCAGTGCACTTACCGATAAATGTGCAACATCTGCCAGTTGTTCAATTGATATTTCTGAATGAAAATTATGACGAATAAATTCTACCGGTATTTTTAATTCATCAATACCTGATAAACTTTTAACCGTTTTCTGCAAATGGCGCGTAATACCATAAGATCCAATTATTTCGCCATTTTCAGCTAATAAAGGACGTTTCGAGGTAGAAAACCAGGAAACCTCACCAGACTTACTCATATTCATTTCAAGGCGATCGGTAACACTGCCTCCGGCAACTACTTTTTGATCATCCACAATAAATTGTTTCGCAATATAATGAGGAGAAAAATCAGCATCCGACTTACCTACAACTTGATCAAGTGTCTTATAGCCTAAATGTTCAATAAACATTTTATTACAGTAGATCACGCGATTTTCTTTGTCTTTTATCCAGAATATTATATCAGGCAACAAATCAAACATGTTTAGTATTTGCTTAACAGCTATATGATTTAAAATACTTTCATCTTTCATTCAAACACTATTCCTTATCTTTTTTCATTACATATTTTATTGAAACAACTACTAGCATAACAAAATCACTGAAAGAATGAACGCCGAATTTGTTTCATGAAAAACCGATTTTTTATTACCCGATCAGATAAGGCAATCGCTACACTGAAATTAAGTAAATAGTTAGTCAAACGCGGTATGGGTAAAAAATTCGTTTTATAACGAATATTGAGTGAGCATTATGAAACAATCAGGTAATCGAAAAATTCGCATGGGTATGGTCGGTGGTGGCGAAGGTGCTTTTATCGGCGCTATTCACCGTATTGCCGCACAATTAGACAACCAAATTGAGTTGGTTTGTGGAGCTTTCAGCTCAAAACCTGATGCCTCCATTGCTTTTGGGCAATCTTTATATTTAGATGATGATAGATGTTATGCATCATATAAAGAAATGTTTGCCAAAGAAGCTGCCATGAGCATTGAACAACGCATGGATATGGTGGCAATCGTTACCCCTAATCACCTGCACTTTCCAGTGGCTAAAATGGCACTTGAATATGGTTTTCACGTTATGTCAGATAAACCCGCAACGCTGGATCTGGCACAGGCACTTGAACTTAAAACCATCCTGGAAGAAACAAATTTACTCTACGGACTCACTCATACCTATACCGGTTATCCCATGGTGAAGGAAGCTAAAGCTCAAGTTTCGCAAGGGAAACTAGGCGTTATTAAAAAAATTGTCGTTGAATATTCACAGGGCTGGCTGGCACATAAAAGTGATGAATCGAGCAAGCAAGCTGCCTGGCGTTTAGATCCCAAACAAGCTGGCATCAGCTGCTGTATGGGCGATATTGGCGTTCATGCGGCTAATTTAGCAGAATATGTCAGTGGACTTTCAATCACCTCGTTATGTTCACACTTATCAAGCAATGTTACAGGTCGTACCCTTGATGATGACGGAACGGTATTGCTAGGCTTTAATTCAGGAGCACACGGGGTATTACTTGCCAGCCAAATTTCGGTAGGTGAAGAAAACAAACTCAATCTGAGAATTTATGGTGAAAATGCCAGTATTGAATGGTCGCAACTAGAACCCAATAGCTTATGGATTAAATATCCGGACCAGCCATCACAACTTATTAGAGCGGGGGTGGGTCATATGGATGCGATAACTCAGTCAAACCTTCGTACGCCAGCAGGTCACCCTGAAGGATATTTAGAGGCTTTCGCCAATATTTATTTACAGTTTTCTCATCAAATTAGAGCCAGAATTAACCCTGACAATGTTGATATTACTCAATTGGATAAAACTCAAATGGATAAAACTGCGATGAATGATGTTCCTGGCATAAATGAAGCGGTCAGAGGTATGGCGTTTATCGAAAATGTTGTCTCAGCAAGTAAATCAGCCTATAAATGGCACCCGTTTTTTTTAACACCTGAAGAGTTAATTTCCCAAGAGTTAAAACCAGAATAATTAAGCCTTGAAAGTTAAGCCTTGGAAAAAAAGTCCCGAACAAATGCAACCCCAGGAAAATATATAGTGAATAAAATAAAAGGCCCCGCAATATTTCTTGCACAGTTTATCGGTGATACCGAACCCTTTAACAACTTAGCCTCACTGTGTCAGTGGGCAGAAAGTTTGGGCTATAAGGGCATTCAATTACCGACAGATCCTAAACTGTTTGACTTATCCCGTGCGGCCGACAGTCAGGCGTATTGTGATGAAATAACCGCAACTGTCAGCCAATTCAATTTAGAAATCACTGAGCTTTCCACTCATTTGCAAGGGCAACTGGTTGCTGTACATCCTGCTTATGACAAAATGTTTGATGGCTTTGCCCCCGAAAATTTACGTAATAATCCATCAGCAAGAACAGAGTGGGCAATAGAACAATTGAAATGCGCGGCAAAAGCCAGCGCGCGTTTAGGCTTAGCGGCTCATGCAACCTTTTCTGGAGCCTTGTTATGGCATACTTTTTATCCCTGGCCGCAACGTCCCCCTGGATTAGTGGAATTGGGATTTGAAGAGTTAGCCAAACGCTGGTTACCTATTTTAGATGTCTTTGAGGAAGCGGGAGTTGATCTTTGTTATGAATTACATCCGGGTGAAGATTTACATGACGGCGCAAGTTTTGAGCGTTTTCTTGACGCTGTAAATCATCATCCCCGCGCTAATATTTTATATGATCCAAGCCATTTTGTTTTACAACAGCTTGATTATTTGAGTTTTATTGATATATACCACTCAAGGATCAAAGCCTTTCATGTTAAAGATGCTGAGTTTAATCCTTCTGGTCGCTCGGGTGTATACGGAGGTTATCAATCCTGGCAAGACCGCCCCGGGCGTTTTCGTTCGTTGGGTGATGGTCAAATCGATTTTAAAGCAATTTTTAGTAAACTTACCCAATACGGTTACGCAGGTTGGGCAGTTTTAGAATGGGAGTGCTGTATAAAGCACCCTGAAGACGGAGCCAAAGAAGGGGCCGTATTTATTAATAACCACCTGATAAATCCTACGACCAGAGCCTTCGACGATTTTGCTTCTGTGTCAAGTGATGAACAATTTAATAAAAGCCTTTTAGGGCTATAAAACACTGATCCCAAAAACAATTAAAAAACCACAGTAACAGTAAGAATAACAATAACAATAACAATAAAAAGTACAGGAAGAGATAAAATGACAAACATAAGTACAGATTCATCTCGCTTATTTAGAATATGCTGTATTGCATTAACAGTAACCGCCATGACCTTCGCTATTCGCGCTGGTATTTTGGGCCAGCTGGGGGCAGAGTTTGGTCTCAGTGATGGTCAATTAGGCTGGGTTAACGCTATGGCCTTTTTAGGTTTTCCAATTGCTATGATGATTGGCGGTGGCCTTTACAATTTACTGGGTGCTAAAAAATTATTACTGGTTGCCTTTGTCTGTCACCTTGTTGGTTTATTTCTCACCATAACAGCCACTGGTTTCTGGGGATTATTGATCTCTACCTTATTCATCGGTTTTGCCAATGGCGCCGTTGAAGCTGGTTGTAACCCACTAATCGCCGACACTTATCATGCCAATAAAACCACTATGTTAAACCGGTTTCATGTTTGGTTTCCCGGTGGCATTGTTATTGGCGCATTAATCTCTAAATTTATGACCGATGCAGGTCTTGGCTGGCAGTTGCAAATATCAGTAATGCTAGTGCCAGCATTAGTCTACGGTTTGATGACAATTAAACAAAACTTTCCACCCGTCAAAGCTTCACAGGCTTCAACATCAAACAATATAAAAGCATTATTTTCTCCATTATTTATTTTCATGGCTATCTGTATGACACTAACAGCAACCGCTGAGCTTGGCACTCAACAATGGATAGAACGTATTCTCGGTGCGTCTGGCGCATCACCTATGTTAATTATGGCGCTAATAACAGGCTTGATGGCCATTGGACGTTATTTTTCCGGACCTGTCATCAAAAAACTTAATCCGGCTGGTGTGTTATTGGCTTCTGCCGTTATTGCCACTGCCGGTATTTATTCAATGAGTATGGCAACAGGCGTAATGGTTTATTTTGCTGCTGTTTTATTTGCTCTGGGTGTTACCTACTTCTGGCCAACCATGATCGGTTTTATCGCCGAAAATGTACCTGAGTCAGGAGCATTGGGCATGTCTCTAATAGGCGGAGCTGGTATGTTTGCGGTTAGTATGTGGAACCCTGTTATTGGCCAGTGGATTGATACTGCAAGACAGAACGCCATTAATAATGCAGTCACAGGTATTGATCCCGAACTGGTTGCTGGGCAAACCGTTCTTGCCAACCTAGCAATATTTCCTGCTGTTTTAGTGATTGCTTTTAGTCTGTTGTATTATTACATGAATAAACGAACAGCTGCTTAGGTAAAATAAGCACTGCTTGGTCATCTCCAGGCTATAGAATAAAGGTTAAAGTTAAATGGTAAAGGGTAAAGCTATGCATAAACAACAAAACCTCGAATTGACGGGTTGCCAACTGACTAATTCTGAAATGGAAAGTAAGTCGCGACGAAAATTTATCAGCGGTTTTAGCCTAATGATTGGAGGCACAGCTGCCGCAACATTATTAAGTGGCACTGCTATTTCTGTTGCTATGGCATATACACCTGACATTAAAAGCACCCTTAATGATGGAAATATTTTTAACCAATTACAATTACAATTATTAAAGCAAATATGTGCGCTAGTTATCCCTAAAACAGAAACCTTAGGTGCTGCTGAAGTTGATACGCACGGTTTTATCGACAACCAGCTTTTTCACTGTCATAACAAGTCTGAACAAGAAAAAAACGTTCAATTGATAAATTTAATAGAAAGTGTCTCAAATAAACAATTTTCGAAGTCTTTTATAACGCTGCATTTTGACAAACAATTTCAGTTACTGACCGCCCTTGATTTAGGTGAAAAACCCTTTAATCAAGATCAACGAAGTGACTTTAAATCATTAAAACAATTAATTTGTTTTGGCTATTACACTTCAGAAGTTGGTGCTTCGCAAGAACTTCGTTATGACGCGGTTCCAGATGGTTATCAGGGATCTATTCCATATAAAAATAATGAGGCCAGTTGGGGCTCTCAGGGTTTATTTTTTTAAAATATGTTATTAACCAATTTATCAACATTTTTTATTAGCCTTTTTTATTAGCCATTATTTAGAATAAATTACCCGTAGAGAACTAACATGACTGAAGAATTATACATCAATAAAAGCACAGAAATTTACGATGCTATTGTTATCGGCTCTGGTATTTCCGGGGGCTGGGCTGCAAAAGAATTTTGTCAGCGTGGTTATAAAACACTCATGATTGAACGCGGCAGAGTTGTTGAACACGGTAAAGATTACATAGGTGAAAATAAAGCTCCCTGGCAGCTGGCACACCGCTCGCGTGTCAAAAATTTATTAATAGAACAACAATATAAGATTCAAAAGCAATGTTATGCATTTACAGATAACACTAAACACTTTTTTGGCAATGATAGAGATTTACCTTATACCACCAAAAAAGGCACAAATTTTACCTGGATAAGAGCAAATCAGTTAGGTGGAAAATCCCTGTTATGGCATCGTCAATCTTATCGTTGGGGCGAGTACGACTTCAAAGCAAATAAAACAGACGGTTATGGCAATGACTGGCCTATTCGATATAAGGATATTGAGAAATGGTACTCACATGTTGAAAAACATGCAGGCATCAGTGGCACTTTAGATAATTTACCCAATTTACCTGATGGCGAGTTTCTACCCCCTTTCGAAATGACCTTACCTGAAAAAGTAATAAAAGAAAAATTAGCCGAACTTTATCCTGACAGGCCGCTGATAATGGGTCGTACCGCACATTTAACCAAGCCTAGTCAACTTCATATATCCCAGGGCCGTGTTCAGTGCCAGGCAAGAGATGAATGTCAGGCAGGCTGCTCATTCGGTGCTTATTTTTCAACTCAAAGCTCTACCTTGCCCGCTGCTGCCAAAACAAATAATTTACATATTGCGCCAAACAGCGTGGTACATAGCTTAATTTACGATGAAGTAAGTAACCGCATTAAAGGTGTGCGTGTTATTGATAATGATGATTTATCTGAACGTGAATATTTTGCCAAAGTAGTGTTTGTCTGCGCCTCTACTATTGGTTCTACTCAAATATTGATGAATACTAAATCAAAAAAATTCCCGAATGGCATTGCTAATAGCTCTGGCGTTTTAGGGCATTACCTGATGGACCATAATTACAATGCAGGTGCCACTGGTGATATATCAGGTTTTGAAGATGAATATTACTCAGGCAGACGACCTACCGGCCTGATAATGCCTAATTTTTATTATAAACCCGACGCAAAACGCGGATTTTTGCGTGGTTACGCATTAGCCGGTAATGCCTACCGTGAAGGATGGCAGAGTTTACAGCACCAGGACGGTTTAGGGGTTGAATATAAAAATAAATTAAAACGTGCGGGTAAATGGAAGTTTGGTTTATGGGCCCAAGGGGAAATGCTGCCCCGGTATGAAAATCAAATGTATTTGCACCCAACACTAAAAGATAAATGGGGTATGCCACAAATAGAATTTGATTGTCGATTTAGTGACAACGAAACTAACATGATGATTGACGCGGCTGAACAAGCAGAAAAAATGCTTAAAGCTGTGGGGATAACCAATGTATCAAGCGCCGTATCACATGGTGCGCCGGGGCTTGCTATTCATGAACTGGGAACTGCACGTATGGGTAGAGATCCAAAAAACTCCATTCTCAATGGTTATAATCAAAGCCATGACATCCCAAATTTATTTGTTACCGATGGTGCAAGTTTTTGTTCATCAGCGGTACAAAATCCGAGCCTGACCTTTATGGCATTAACTGTACGTGCCGTTGATTACTGCGTCAAAGAAATGAAAGCACAACGAATCTAAGGAGAGCATTATGAAAAAGAAAAATAAGCTAATACAACTAAAACAATTAACACAACTAATGCAGTTAAAGAAAGTGAAGAAACTAGCCTTGTCATTATTGGTTTTGATACCCTTTTTGTTAACACAAAATGTTAATGCAAAGAGTACTGCCAATAAGGATATGTTGAATGAAATGCCAAAATTAAGTGTTCAGTTATGGTCAGTTAAAGACGTAATAAATACCGACTTTAAAAACACTTTGAAAAAATTGTCTGCTATGGGGTTTGAAGGCGTGGAATTTGCCGGTGAATTCGGTCCTTTTGTTAATGATCCCAAAGGATTAAAAACATTTTTAGATTCAATAAACCTTCAGGCCAGTGGTGCCCATGTTTCTTTTGAACAGCTTGACGGGAAAAACTTTCAACAAACCATTGAATTCTATAAACAATTGGGCGTTGATACGTTAATTGTCGCTTGGGACGAACGCGCATGGCATCCTGAAGGTATTCTCGAAATTGTTAAATTACTAAATGATATTGATAAAAAAATTACTCCTTTTAACATTAAAACGGGATTTCATAATCACCATCACGAATTTAACAAATTTCAAGACAGCACATATTGGGACTATCTTGCTACCCATACAACCGAATCAGTAGTTTTACAACAAGATGTCGGCTGGACAACTTTTGCGGGTAAAGATCCGATTGAATACGTAAAAAAATACCCTGGCAGAACATTTACAACCCACTACAAAGTTAAATTGCCTGAAGGTGTTAAAAACAAACTGCCACTCATTGGCCAGGACACTACTGACTGGTTGAATCTATTAAAAGCAAACATCAGTGTGGGTGGAACTAAATGGATTGTAGTGGAACAAGAAGAATATCCTAACGGACTGTCTTCTTTAGACGCAGTTGCTTTATCTAAAAAAGGTCTGGATAAATATATTAGTAAGCTATAACGAACATATCATTAGTGAATCAATAAGTTGCTTTGTTGATTTGTATCATCTATGTTAAAACTGACTATGTTAGAGCAGACATAATCCATAAATGGTTGATATTGCTCTTAATAGGCAATACGTAATATAGCAATAAATAATATGACAATCAATAATACGCCAACAATCAACATAAATACGGACACAGTATGAGTACGGTTATCTTTAATACACTTGATCTGGCACTGGTTTTTACTATTTATCAGTGTATTTTATTTGCCTTTTTTTTAGTGGTTATTAAAAAAGGAAATAAACAAAGTAACCTTTTACTCGCTTTCTTTTTATTATCTTACGCTGCCATTCCATTAGATACCCTGATTAATTTTGGTGAAGATTTTCGCCAGTATGCTATCAATTTCACTCCTAATGTTTTTTATATCTTTGGTACTGCCTATTGGCTGGAAGCAGTATTTTTGCTTTTTTATGTTCGGTCACTTATTTACAAAAAGTACCGTTTTAAGAAACACGATTTGTTATACCTTTTACCCTTTGTACTTTATTTTATTTACGAAATCGGCAACTGGTATATGTTTGATATTGAAACCAAACTTGCTATTTTAAACGGCTATCATTTAGAAGAACAACCAGCATATACCCGATATATCAATTTGTTCAGAGAATGTTTTCGAACATTTTGCGGTATATTATGCTTAATCGAATTACTTCATTATCAACAACAAATCAAAAATGAATACGCCGATATTGAAGGAGTTGATCTTACCTGGCTGAAAATTCTGATCATTGGTTTTTTGATCATCAGAATACAAGCGGTATTAGTCACCCTCGGATTCATGACTTCAATAGAATTAAACATTGTTATTAATTATCCGCTGCTCGGTCAATTATCTAACTTTATGACCATGTTTTTAATTAGCTTTTTAATATTTTTCAACTTAGGTATATCAAAATTATTCACTGGTATTGAAAAACCAACTGTTAATAATCAGGAAAAAAATACCATTGATCCTGAGCAAATCACCGCGCTGACCTTGTACATGAAAGAGCATAAACCTTATTTAAATCACCTGTTAAACATAGATAACCTGGCTACACAGGTTTTTATACCTCCCAGACAACTATCACAAGTAATTAACCGGCACTTCGAACAAAATTTCTTTGAATTTATCAACGGATACCGAATAGAAGAATCAAAAGCTTTGTTATCAATAGAAAACAACGCAAAAATGACGATGCTGGAAATAATGGATCAAGTTGGCTTTAACAGTAAAGCAACCTTTAATACCTTCTTCAAAAAAATTGTGGGTATGACCCCGACCCAATATAGAAAAGAGCAATCAAATCAAACATAATGACCAATTTGGAATATCAGACGCATGATTTTAAAAAAAACCATCATGGCTTTCGCTATAACTACGCTTTTAACCGCGACAACCGCTACCGCTGAGCAGGGAGCCTTTTATCCCAAAAAGCATTATTCAGGCGGGCCAATACCTGTATTTGCTCAAAACAAAGATAAATTACCCAAACCCATTTTTGACGACAAACCTCAATACATCGACTTCTATTATAAAGCATGGGAAATTGGTTTTGATCACTTTAAAAAACCCCAGGCAACCAGCCCTTTTGTTTCTAATTTTATTGATGAAGCATTCAATGAAAATATTTTCCTTTGGGATATGAGCTTTTCTACTATGTGGGGGAATTACGCCCATCATATTTTCCCGGGTATTGAAGGGTTAGATAATTTTTATCGCACCCAAAAGAGCGATGGCGAAATTGTACGGGAAGTAGGAGAAAAAGATGGTCATTTAGGCGTTATAGGTTGGTCTGAACCCGGCACCGCAGGCAACCTGAACCACCCTATTCTGCCCTGGGCCGAACTTGAGTCTTATAAAATAACCGGCAATAAACAAAGACTGGCGAATGTCTATCTTCCCTTGGTTAAATATCGGGAGAGTTTTAAAAAGATTTATCACCCTGCTTCTGGTTTATATCTCACTGACAAGGCCGCAATGGATGATTCGCCTCGTAATGAACAAATGCTTGCTGGCATTGATGTAGCTTCCGAAATGGTGATTTTCGACCGCTGGTTGGCTGAAATAGCAACAAAGTTAGAGAAACATGATGAAGCGAAAAAATATATCGCCCGAGCAAATGAATATACCACTTTTATTAATCAAAAACTTTGGGATGAACAAACAGGTTTTTATTATGACTGGGGTAAAAACAACAAACGCATGACCATGAGAACCATCGCCGCGTTTTGGACCATGTTAGGTAAAATTCCCGACAAAAAACAATTAGCAAGATTAATTGAACACCTGAACGATCCCAAGTCATTCAACACCAGGCACAGAGTCCCCACCCACCCTGCTGATGAAGTAGGTTTCAACGGTGACTATTGGGCAGGCGCCGTTTGGGTTCCCACCAATACTATGGTAATTCAAGGACTTGAAGTAAATGGAAAATTTGAACTTGCCCGCGAAATAGCAATGAATCATCTGAACAGCACCACTGAAGTATTCCTGCAAACAGGAACTGCCTGGGAGAATTATTACCCACTTGAAATAAAAAAAGGTAGAAAAGCAAAACCAGACTTTATTGGATGGTCGGGCCTTGCCCCGATAAATTACCTGATAAAACATGCCATAGGCATACGCATCAATGCACCTGAAAATGAAATTACCTGGCGAATTAACGAAACAGGCCGTCATGGGATAGAACAATTACATTTTGGTAGTAAGAACAACAATAGCAGCGGCAATAAAAACGGTAATAAAAATGCCGCATTAAATGTTGTGTCTTTAGTGGCAGCAAAACGTAGTTCATTAAATGATCCGATTAAAATTACTGCTCAGTGCTTGTTGCCATTTACTTTAAAAGTTATCGCTAACAATGCAAGTTACGTTTATCCCATAACTTGTGAGGGTGAGACTAAGTTGGTAGTGGCTCATTGAATTTAATGTTTAGTAGAACAATTGTTAGCTTTATTATTTCAGTGCTTTTGGTGTGTTTTTAATGCTTTGTCTTACACAAGAAAATTTCAAATTACCACTTTTATGAATGACTCTATTGAAAAGTTAATTTAGCTAACACTAACAAGGCTCGCGAAGAAAGCTTTGATAAAAGCTATAAGTGCAATACATTTTCTAATGCTTATAAAAACATTGTAAAATATGGAAAAATTACATCTTTGAAATTATGGGATAAATAGTATTCGCTATAAGATTGAGACTCTTGATATTTAGTATTATGGCAGGCATAAATTTTAAGATGAATAATTATCTATTTAAACAAGATTACCCCTAAAAACAATCTATTACGCATATAAATATAACAAGTATTAGTGTCACTGAAAAAACCTTAATGTCACTAAAAACTGGTGTAACTCAAAGCTTGGCGATATGTTCAGTGTTACACATTTTAAGGTTAACCAATATGAAAAAAGTTATTATCAAGAGGTTATGTAGGTCCGACCCCGCAATATTAGGAGTGGTTACCAAATATGATGGGTTACACCGTTGGCTAACCCATCCTACAACTATTACAAACAAAGTTAACTGGGACAGAGCCAATAACATTAATACCGTGGTAACTATGCCTCCAAATGAAGTACCTTGAAAGCTTCTGTTTTTCTCATCTATACGATAAGACGATTCAATCAAAGGCATAAATTCTTGTCTGAAAATCTAGATAACTAATTGCTCTGGGTAATGTATAGTCAATTGCTCTGCGGTTACTTCCTTCAGGACCTTCTTCAATTAAACAACGATAACATCTCGATTTTCACGATCAATATCATTAGCAAATGATTTAAAATGCCACTGACCATCCAGCACATAGATAACAGGGTAGTTTTTATCCATATTTTTCCGATAAGAATAGGGCAGATAAATATGGTAAGGCTAAGTAATAGTTGCCTATAATTGTAAAGCGAAACCAACCAACTGTTACGTGTCTGACTTTAAATTCGACTTTTAATTTCCTTAGATAATTTTATCCCCAAACATTAATATAGGAACCCATATAATACTTGAGAAAAACAGTGAACTCGTTAAAGCAAATATAAATGTACACATCACAGCATGACTGAGGTAAATCTTAGTTTTTAATATCTGATGGTTTTGAATTAAAGAAATGAAATTACTCAAAAACACCTTGATACGTTCAATAATATTTACAAACCAATTTGTAAAAGGGGTTAACATAATAAGTAAACATGAATAAGCAACTTCAATTCCCGCTACTTCAACAAATAACATTAATTCGAAGGCAAAAGGGAGGGCTGCAATTATGGCAATAAACATAAAAACTTTGCTAAATTTTCTACCTACTCTCTCTAGAAAAACCATCATCATGGCAAAGTATGCAATTACAAAAGTAGATGCTCCTAATAATTCCATCAACGAGAATAACTCTAAACCAATATATGCTTCCAGGCCTGCCAAAATAAAAATTAGGATAAGCGCTACCGTATACCAAGATGCACCTTTTAATTTACTTAATAATTTTTGTTTCATTTAAATTACCTATACTTGCTTTGAGCTAAAAACCTTAAAATGACTTCAATTAATTACGGTTACAATTCAGTGATGTAAATCTCATAACTTTCATTAATTCACATTAACATCTCAATTACAATGTATCAGAAACAATGTATGAGAAACAATGTATCAGAAACAATATAAATGAAATATTTTTCAAAAGTAGAAGCTTGTTGAAACGTCACAGCAGTCATTCATATTGTTTTGCGATGGGGATTTGCGAAGGTTCGCCTAATAAAATGATGGATGACCTAATTGTTTTGCGATTATAGTCCTTCATACCATCTATTTTACTGTTGGTTTTGAGCTTTTCATAACAGGCTCAGTTAAACACCGTAAATTTGATGTTTGGTCGGCCCTGAAATTTAAAAGCGTATTCAGACCTGCTGGAGTTGGTTCTTTTATCTTTGGTATATTCTTGATTTATATAGCAACTATTGGTGTGTTCAGCAACTAACAAGCTAATAAATACGGCTATGTCCCAGTTAACTGTGACTGTAATAGTTATCAGGATGGGTTAGTCAACGGCTTAACCCATCCTATTTGGTAACCACTTCGCCGTTAACCACCTGATAAATCTTTGTTTTGATGGGTTACGCCTGCGGCTAACCCATCCTACGCGGTAAAATTTTGACTTTATAAAAGTTAAGTTGGTTTTAGCTAATAAGCATTATAAAACAGTTTGTTATAGCTAAAGCAACACTTAACTGGGACATAGCCAATAAATACGGATAAAAAACAGTTTACTCTTTTCATGCACCAACACTTTAGTAAACTATTTTTTTGCTCTTTATTAAGGCTCTATGTGTTCAGGGGAGCATATGTATTTACTAATCACAGAGATATTGAACTGTTATTCCTACAAGCATTGCCTTTTAGGTAAGTCATATAAAAACACAAAATATCAACTTAGATTTTTTTTGACAACCAATGCATTATATTTAATAAAAATTGTTCATTTTGCTCTGCACCTTTTCCGATAACACCCATTTTCCTTTTAGCTTTACCAGCAAGCTGTGCAGTGAACATTGCGGCTTCACCAAAGACAACAACTCTGCCTTTGTAAAATTCCAGTGTTGCGCCCTGACTCCAACCACTGACTGAAAATTCTGGTGTGTTATCATTAAATTTCCAGGATTTACTAGGCATATAAGTTACAGCTTCATCACCAAGTATCAGTAAAGCTTCAGCATTAGGCGGAGATAAAAATGCTTGCCCTGTAAAAGTACGGACATAATCAATCGTTTCTTTATCATTCATGCCTTTACGTATTACGTGGTTAGTAAGTGCTCCTTCAGAATATTTGAAAATTGAATTTTTGTTCGTTTTATCCTTTGCATATCCATTGTTAAATTGAAAACCAAAAACAGCAGCTAAAGACTCTGAAGCTTTAGGGAATGGCATATGATCAGCAATAAGAAACAGTGAACCTCCATTTTTTACCCAATGATACACAGCTTCAATTTCCTCTCTTTTGAATGCTGAATAGTTAGGTAAATTCCAACTTTTTGTATTTTTGCTGTTTAATGCATTTGAAATAACCAGGACATCAACATTTTTCAGTGAATCTTTCGAAAACAATTTGGTGTTTTTATCTACGTTATAACCATCACTTTGCAATATTTTTGCAAAGGGTTGGTACCTTCCATCCATAGTATGAAAATTATGGTGTGCTTCATCTATGAGCACCGTAGGCGCTTCACTTTCTAAGAAGGTCTTTTTAGAATTTACTGGAACAAAATCACTACTACCCACTTGTTGGGCATTAATACTTATGGAAATGATACATATACCCATCACCATTCAAAATGCAGGTTTTGATTCGTTTAAAAAACATATTTACTGCGTTGCTGAATCTTAAATAAGAATAACTTATCCGGCGAATCAGCGTCTTGTAACTATGCTTTTTAATTCACCTCAAATTCCCGCATTTTGAAAGGTAACGGGTATATAAGACCCGCTAATATTTTTTTCATTAAATTTCCTGTTCTTGGTTATGGATAAATTACAGTAATTCTCGGTAAAATTTATTTATATTAAATATCAGTTAGTTACAGTGATTTTTAGATGTATTTTCGCACTATTGTTTGTTGTGATTTTTTACATCATGTTGATTTTATTAATTAAGTTATCGCGAAAACTCATCATTCGCCGAGAATGGCTGGATAAATTACGGTTACCTGTTAATTAGTTGTCGGATGGGTTAGTCAACGGCTTAACCCATCACTTAACATAACACAACTGCCTGATAATAAGGTAAAATATGGTATTTTGATGGGTTACGCCTTCGGCTAACCCATCCTACGCGCTGAAATCTTGACCTGGCAAATAAATACGATAAAACAATAAATTACGGTCAAGTCACGCTTAACTGGTACATATCAATACAATTGTATAACCAAGCCACTTGGGTATAAGTTTATTCCTTCTCAGGAAGATTTAATTATTAAGAATTTAACGCCTTATTAATCAGTAAGCTCAAATAAGCATCGTGAGCTTTATCATTGTTACTTTTACCAAAACTCATTGCAGTAGCCTGTTCCAAAATAGCGCTTAATTGTCCTAACGCAGCAACTTTCGCTAAATTGTCATATTTTGAGCTTTTGTCCACACCAACAATTCTTAATAAACGGTTAACGTATTCAATTTGCACATTTCTACTGAGAGATGACGGATTTTTTGCATCAACAAATATAGAAGACGTCAGGTCATTCATAAAATGAGTTAACGAATAGCTGTTTCCATAGAGTTCGGTATCCGAAATACGTTTTAATACATTAGTATGCAGCAATTGATCTAATACGCTTTTTTGCATATTCAATACCATATCATGTGCTTTAGGATCTTCATTTTTACCAAAATGATTAAAACCACGACGTTGATGTTGCATAAAGTTATATAATGGATGCATCGCTATTAACGTATCACCACCAAACACATACTCAGCCAGTGCTTTCATTGCTGCCTGCTGTGTTTTGGCTGGTACTGGCGTATAAAGTTGAGTTGATTTAGCCGCGTCAACAAAATCACGCTCTATATAAATACCGCCAATTTGACGTGAAATAATATCCGCCTGACTTTTATACTGCAAATATAATGAATTAGCAGCAATCAACAATGGTTGATATGAGTCACCTTCTTGTAAAAATTTTTGCTTCAAGTCAGCAAACAGACTGTTAATTAACGCCATACGATCTGTAGCATAAGCAACTGGGTTCGATGACATATCGTTGATCATAGTGCGTGGATCAATATGGCGACCAGGTGATCTCATATCGTCGGCATCGTTACCAAAAGCCAAACCTTTTTCACCCGAGCGACTTAAAATAGCCGTTAATCGTTTTTGCTCATCTTCTGCGTTTTCCAATGAAGTTGAATAACCATATTCTATCGCCCAAATGTCATAAGGACCGGGTTTGGTTTGAAAATAGTCACCTTGTTCAAGGCCTTCAGGTGCAACGTTGATCGGGGTATAATCCATTACTGATCCACTTAATACCCCTTGGGTTAATGATTTATCATGAATTTCTTTCTCATCCCATAAAATTGATGCTTTCATGTTATGGTTTAAACCTAAGGTATGACCTACTTCATGCATTATAAGCATGCTTAAACCTTCATCTATCAAGGCCTTATTTTCAATACTGTTGTCTTGGGTCATAGTTGAACCCTGAAACATAGCAGAGCCAAGAATAAACCCCTGTTGTAACTCATGACCTGCACTGCAATTCAATCCACCTTGTTGAAAGGCATCAGGCTCAGAACCAAAGTTAGTTAAACTGCTTGCACCCTGACTATAAAGATTGTCATATAACCAACGATTTTTCATGAAAACAAACTCTAACATGATGTCTGCGCCAAGCATTTCACCCGTCAGAGGATTCGCTAAAGATGGACCATAACCACCAAAACGCGGAATAGGAGAAGAAGTCCAACGCAATACATTGTAATTAATATCACCAGCATTCCACGTAGCATCGTCAGGTTGTGTTTTTACAATCATCGCATTTTTAAAACCTGCTTTTTCAAAGGCGATATTCCAACTTAATACCGCTTCTTTAATGGTATTACGCCATTCATACGGTGTTGTATTTTCAATCCACCAAACAATAGGTTTTACCGGCTCTGACAAAGCAGCATCAGGATCTTGTTTGACTAAATTCCAACGTTTAATCACATCTTGGTATGGGGCCCATTTATTTGAAGTCATCTGGTCATACTGTTGAGTAAAATAACCAATACGTGCATCATCAATCCGGGCAGTAAAATCGCTTTGTGGTAATTTTACAAATGAATGTTGTATTTTAATTGATGTAGAACGGGGATCTGATACTGCACCTGAACCAAGAACACTCGGGTTTGCATTATTGAAAACATAATCAACCACAACATCGACATTATTATCATAAGCTCGTTTATCTAAAATGCGCGATTTCTTATCATTTAGTTTGCCTAATTTAAAACGCTTTTTGGCTAACTTATCATCAGGATTAGTCCACGGTGAAACTTTATGTAATGCTTCACTTAAAAATAATTTATCTACATTAAGGGCAATTTGTCCCTTTTCTTCTTTCACAATTTTTAATGTTGCCAATACCGCTTCACTAATATTGGCGTCTTTTGCTCTACTGATCGGATTATTTTCATCAAATTTAAAGCGACCAGTTTTGGTTATAATATCAATACGATCAAAATAACGTCTGAATTCAATTAATTTATTCTCACGATATCCTCCACGAACGTGACCAGCATCAATAAGACCATCTACGGTTTGGACAAAATAGAAAATAGGCGTATCCAATTGATCTTCATTGATCAACATTAAAGTTTCACCCGTTTTTTTATCTTGATAGAACTTAAATAATCCTTTAGTTTCAATCTTATCAGCGAGCATTTCTGTCAATGTTTGTTTTTTTCTTCTTTCTTGGATTTCTCTTTATCGGCAGCTTCAACAGCATTTATTCCGGCCATGGCTAGCATCAGAGCTAGTGAAACAGTAGTCAATTTCACAGGTTATTTCCTTTTGTTTTTAGTTTTTTTTGTTATTTAAAATCTGAATTATCTGATAACAAAACTGATCTTTGACAGTTCATCATTACCCTAACAGTATTCTTTATTAAATAAAGAAGTAAAAAGTAAATATTTATTGAAAATAAAGTGAAATTGTAACAAATCTTTTTTAGCATAATAGTACTTGATATACTGCGGTCACTTTTACTCATTCAAGAATAAAAATAATGACTTATAAATCACTACGTGTTTCTCTGGTGTTGCTCACATCAATAATGCTAGCCCCTGTGGTAACCGCTGAAGAGCTTCATACAAATTCTCACTCTTCACGCCAATTGTCTCAGTTATTAACAGAGCACTGGAAAAATGCTAACAAAGAACAAATATTTTTTCGTAAAGATCCTGATACTTTTAGAATGAATGGTAAATTGCCTTCTTATTCTCAAGAAGCAATGAAACGACGTTCAGCTTATAATCAATCTTTATTAGCACGTCTTGAAAAAATAGATTTACAGGATCTCTCGGCCACAGAGCAAGTAACTTACCGTTTATTTGTCTATGAACGTCAGGCCGAAGCAAAAAGCTATCACCAATTAGATCACTTTTATCCTATGAATATATATGCGGGATATCATACTTATTTTGCTGGAGCGCCAGCAAACATGTCTTTTATAAGTAAAAAAAATTACGATAATTATTTAGTCAGCCTGGCCGATTATCCTCGTTATAATCAAGAGCAAATAATTAATCTCAAAGAAGCTATTGCTCAAGGACATGTCCATTACTGCGAGAGTTTTAAAAATTACCAAACGAGCATTAGCAAACACGTAGTAACTGATGTTGAAAAAAGTGTTTTTTACCAACCTTTCGTTAACATGCCGAGCAACGTATCTTCAGTAGATAAAGCAAAATATCAAAAGAAAGCCAAACAAGTGATCAAGGATCTGGTTATTCCTGAATACCGCCGGTATTTTAAATTTTTCACCACTCAATATATGCCAAATTGTCGTAAAACAGTCAGTATCAGTGAACTGAAAAATGGCGGGGATTATTACCAATATCTGATTGAATACTACACCACAACATCAATGACAGCAGATGAAATTCATAATTTAGGACTAAATGAAGTCTCTCGTATTCGAAAAGAAATGCAGGATATTATTACTGAGCTAAATTTTAAAGGTGATTTTAAAGCATTTATAAAATTTTTACGTACCGACCCACGCTTTTATACCGATACACCAAGAGATTTAATAGAAAAGGCCAGCTATATTACCCGAAAAATGGCAGCACAACTGCCTAAATGGTTTTCTGTACTCCCTCGTTCTACTTTTGATATAAAATCAAGTCCCGAAGGTGGTGCCTATTATGTTGCTTCTGACGGCAGTGGTACAACATCAGGTACCTACTTTCTCAATACGAAAGATCTGAAAAGTGAACCTTTATATACCTTAGAGGCGTTAACTTTTCATGAAGCAGAGCCGGGGCACCATTTCCAAAGTTCTATTGCTCAAGAGGTTGATATGGCTGAATTCAGAAAAACGCTTTCTCATTCTGCCTATGGTGAAGGATGGGCGCTATATTCTGAGAGTTTAGGAAAAGAAATAGGATTTTATCAGGATCCCTACAGTGATTTTGGTCGTTTAACCTATGAAGCATGGCGCGCCTGTCGATTAGTTGTAGATACAGGTATGCACGCTAAAGGCTGGACTAGACAGCAGGCAATAGACTATTTAGCTGAAAATACTGCACTCAGCATGTCTGATGTTAACAAGCAAATAGACCGTTATATCAGCTGGCCAGCGCAAGCCCTGTCTTATAAAATTGGTGAGATAAAAATTAGAAAATTACGACAAATAGCTCAGGAGAAACTTGGTGATAAATTCGATGTCCGTTCTTTTCACGACCAGATATTAAAAAATGGTAGCTTGCCACTAGCATTGCTGGAAGAATTAACGCTTGATTGGGTTAACCAACAGCTGAAATAATACCATGGTAAAATTGCAATGATGGGTTACGCCATAGGCTAACCCATCCAACAAGCCACTAACTTGTACTAACTTTATTTATCTGGTCCTTCCTTACCTACCTGTTCAATACTAATTTTTTTATGGCTGCCATCACAAAAAGGTAAGTTATCACTTTGCTTACAAACGCATAAATAAGCAGTTCCATCATCTTCAGCTTGAAATTTTTGCGGTGAGAATGACGTCCCTTTATGAGATCCGTCACAAAAGGGTTGATTACCAGATTTACCACAGACGCAAAAATAGTATTCCTCTCCCTTTTTTAACTCAACTCCTTTGGGCTTATTATTAGCAATTATTGGATTGTTCATCATATCCTACCTGTATTAATATCAATCAAACTAAATCAAGTACAGAAATAAACAAAGTATAGTTCAAAGTTCAACAATTTTTATTTCAATTGGTATCATACTAAAACTGTGAACGATTATGCGCCTGATTAAAGTCTAATAGTGGACCTAGCGGAATAACTCTGCTTGGGTTTATTGTCTCATGCGAGCCGTAGTAATGTGCTTTAATATAATCAATATCAACAGTCTCAGCGATACCGGCAACCTGATACAACTCACGCAAATAATTTGATAACGCCAGATAATCAACAATACGCTTTTTATTGCATTTAAAATGCCCTACATAAACGGCATCGAAATGCACCAAAGTAGTAAACAACCTCCAGTCAGCTTCAGTTATTTTATCACCTGACAAATAACGTTGTGAGGTAAGCTTATGTTCTAATTGGTCTAATGCACTAAAAACATCATTGACCCCTTCTTCGTATGCCTCTTGTGTGGTGGCAAATCCTGCACGGTATACACCATTATTAATGTTGTGATAAACCAACTCGTTAATTTCATTTATTTCTTCATGTTTATCACTGGGATAAAAATCGCCCTCTTTCGCACCAATGTCATCAAAAGCACTGTTAAACATTCTAATAATATCTGCTGATTCATTACTGACAATTGTATTTTTCTGCTTATCCCATAATACAGGTACGGTTACACGCCCGGTATAATCAGGTATTGCCAGTGTATAAATTTGATGCATCCGTTTTGTATCATTAACACTATCAGCAATAACGCCCTTGCCAGATTCAAACGTCCAGCCTTCATCTGCCATAAACGAGTTAACCACCGAAATTGATATCATGTCTAAACCCTTTAGCGCCCGAAATATCAAAGTGCGGTGCGCCCACGGACATGCCAGAGAAACATAAAGATGATAACGACCAGGCTCAGCTTTAAAAACCACCCTTACCTGTCGGCCCCGGCTGACCGTCTGCGGTTACCCAGTTTCTGAAATGCGAATCTTTTCGAACAAAACGTCCATTAGTCGCTTTTGTATCGTACCAATCGGTATGCCATTTTCCTTCAACTAACAATCCCATGTGTTGCTCCTATTTATTAAGCCGATTTATTCAAGTATAGCCAGTTTAGTTTTTGATGAATTCAGAATAAACAGTAACAAATACAATTGATAATTCTCTACTTGAGAACAATAAGATCAAAAACATCAATGCAATGAGTTCGGCAATAACAATTTATTCAAGAATTTCCAGCTTTACGATGTAATCCAAGTAATTAATAATTAGTTTTTTAACTTAAAGCCAATTTAAATAAAAAGCTAGAATGATAAATGTTTATCAATCTAGCTTTTTTGTTTAACAACCAAACAAGATGAAAGCAACTTCATTAAGTAAGGTTACTAACAACTGCTTCATCGCTATTGATCATCACAAAGTCTCAGTCCGTTTATTTCGCACCAGTCTATTAATCCTCGATCGACATGCTCCGTTTCAAATTGATACCAATTGTCTAATAGTCCTTTAAAATTGAGTAATACTTTAAATTTTCCGTATGCACCTGCACGACGAAAATATGCGTATACATTTTCAAGTTCTTCAGGAATAAACGACTCTGTAAATTTTATCGCTAATCTACGACCTAAATCTAAATCAACCTTAGTTGGAACCATTATATACCGGTCATTTTCGTGTAAATCAACAGGAGGACTGTCTAATTCACACAAATCATCTTCAAAACCAACTACCCAAACTTTACCAGTTACAGTACAAACATAGGCTGACATTTCAAACCTGTCAGCACTAACTGTTTCCATAGCAAACTCTAAATCTTGTTTAATAACATTAATCATAAGCAACCCTCATTTATTTTTTCTTAACCAAAACAGCGAACCTTCAACTGAACGCCAAGTTTCTTTTCCAGCCATATTCAGATAAACAAACACTTCCGATTTTTCTCCCGGCTGATAAAACTCCGGAGGTTCTTCAGGTGCTTGATTCCGACCTGTTATGTACCTTTCAAAATATTTATTAGCTTTTTTTAATTGTTTTTTTAATGCCTTAGACTCTTTACAATCACCATATTGAGCATAACAAGACAGCACTTTCGCAGAAAATACAAACAAGCTGGGTTCAACAATAGGTAATAGTAATTTATCTAATTCCTGCCAGCGCTTAGCTAGGATCAAGTAACTAAATAATGGATATCGGTTGGCTTGATTATCATTAGGATTGAGCACTAACAAATCCTTTAATTCCTCAATGGCTTCAGCCAATTTACCCTCAGAAAAATTAAGCCTTGCCCGTCTTGATCTTAAGGTCATATAAGTTCTGGTTTGATGTAATCCCCAAAATATTCCTGTATTCTCCCTAATAAAATCTTCGCCCATATCTTCTTCAATATGGCCAATAACTTCATTCAGTGCAGTTCTAATACAAGGGCTACTTTGTGTCATCACATTAAACATAAAATCTTCAAACGCATCTTGACCAAAATCTTCAAATTCTCCATATTCGCCGTCATCTAAATCATCGCTTAGGTCATATTCAGACATTTTCTCATCAGCGAAACGCATTAAATAAATGGTATTACAGATATAAGTAGACAACATTCTTTTGGATTCATGAGCAATATATTGATAGTCTCCAGACATTATCGAAAAAGCCTGCTTAGCGTATGTAACGCTGGTATAACCAAGTAACAACTCCTTTAAATAATTAAGCTCTTTCCTCTGGTTATTATTAAGCGTTCGGTTATTAATGAATTTAAGTCCCTTTAACATACCTGAACACCATTGTGGTAATGGCTGTCCTTTTGCTAATGAAGCTTCAATATTCTTTTTCGACAACACACATTTGGCTGGAAGCTGTAAATCCTGAAGCATCACTTTTTCCATTTGAATGTTATAAAGTTGCAATACTGCATTCATGTAATCTATTTCAAGGTGTTCATCAAAATTTACTGTGCCAAATAAATCACCAATCCAACGAGAGAAAGGTATTAACACAGGACACGTTGCCAGCCCCATAAAATAACCTAAAATAAAATAATAATCGGGCTGGTGATGACTCAAACTAGAATATTTAATTACTTGCGTACGAATTTTTGAGAGTGATAACATTGTCATTGTCTATACTTATTGCAATCGGAAAACAGTATTACAAACAATAAATTATTTTTAAGTACGAAGACAGGTGTATGTTATAGCAATTTCATCTATTTAATAATCAAAAGTTGTATACAAAAGAAGCTTGGGGTGTTTAATAAATCTATTTTATGTTTTAATATCAATTCAGCTAATTAATGATGATTGTGTTATTATTCACATTACTAAAAAACTAAAAACACTAAAAAACTAAAAACAAATTTATAAACTTATATTGATGGCTATAACCATCCCATATAAATTCTGTCAGGTAAAAAAACATGAAAGCCCCTTTGTACGAAGAAATTCTTAGCTTGTCCGTAGAAATCTCAAATGCATCAACCCAAGATGATTCAATTTCAAGAGCAGATGCCTGGAAGAAATTACAAAAACTCTGTGCAACCAATCAGGATTCACCAAAAGATCATCCTTTGCAATGGGAAGCTTTGGCTGACTTTACTGATGACGGTGATCAGGCAATTGAAATCTATCAAATAGGCCTGAACATCGCAGATAAATTAAATTTGAATCAGCATAGTGCTTCAATTTATTTAGCAATAACTGAAAGGTACCAGGAGTTCGGTGAGTCCGAAAAGGCATTAGAATTTGCAAGCAAAGCAAATGAATTTGCGCAGTTAACAGCCGATGAAGATTTGAAAACAGAAATTTCGGAACTGTTAACCAATTTGAAAGATACTTAAGTAATATAACAGCTCACCAATTTTTACTACCATACTACTTTGGTTTATCGCAGTTAACTGTGACTGATACTATAACAAACTGTTTTACAATGCTTAATAGCTAAAACCAACTCAACTTTTTTAGTGACGACATATTACCGCGTTGGATATATAATCTGCTATTTTATATTAACCCTATATTAATTCTGATAATACATGTTGATTTAAAAGTATAAGAACGGTGCCATTTCAATAGTTGAAAGCACCGTTTTCTTCCAAATATACCACACAATCCTGTCACCAATTAACTCCATAGCTGAATAGCTGAATAGCTGAACCAATAATTAAAACGATACATTGATATTGCTTATAATTTAGTCATTATGTTACTGTACTGTTAAATCAATGATAAATTAATATTTTATCGTTTGATATTTTATAAATTCTGTCTAGATGAACTAGTCTAGACAAGGGCTGGTGATAGATTCATTCAGCTTAAAAATTTAATTATTTTACTGTGGTTGTTCTTTATGGAGATTAAAATGGAAAATAAACATTTCAGAAAGCAATTCAGCAGACAGTGTAAATTTATAATGTTACTACTGGCGTCAGTATTTGTGATCAATCCCGCATCTGCTGATGAAACCTGTATGTCACCCTATATGGTTAAAATTGTCGGCCAGGAAGATTTTATTTACGTCTGGACTTTGGGAGTTGAAGGTCTGGGTGACGGACAGGATAAAATGGTAACGGTTGATGCCAATCCAAAATCCAAACATTATGGCAAAGTTATATACTCTGAATCGGTTGGTGGCAGAAATGAAGCACATCATTCTGGCTTTACTGACGATCGTAAATATTTATGGGCCGGCGGATTAGATTCTAACAAAATCTTTATCTTTGATGTTCATACTGATCCTGCTAAAGCAATATTAGTAAAAACTATTGATGACTTTGTCAGCAAAAGTGGCGGAGTTGTTGGTCCTCATACAACTTATGCATTACCAGGAAGAATGCTGATCACCGGGCTGTCTAATCATAAAGATCATGGTGGTAGAACAGCATTGGTGGAATATACAAATCAGGGTAAGTACATAGGTACTTACTGGATGCCAACAGATGATAATTTACAGGGTGCTATTAAATCCGGCAAATACGCCGATGGATATGGTTATGATGTAAGAGCTCTTCCTCGTCGCAATATAATGTTAACTTCTTCTTTCACTGGTTGGTCAAACTATATGAAAGATTTTGGCGAAGTGTTAGCTGATCCGGAAGCGATGAAACGGTTTGGTAATACTATGGTTGTCTGGGATTTACATACCCGCAAACCAAAGCAGGTATTAGATGTTCCAGGAGCACCTTTAGAAATTAGATGTGCATGGGGAGCAGAACATAATTATTGTTTTTCAACAACCGCTTTAACCTCGCAAATTGTATTGATTGAGGAAACGAAAGAAGGTACATGGAAAGCTTCAAATGTTGCAGATATTGGTGTCCCTTCAGACATTCCACTACCTGTAGATATTTCTATCAGCAGTGATGACTCTATGTTGTGGGTTAATACCTTTATGGACGGAAAAACCCGAGGATTTGATATCACAGATCCACATCACCCTAAACAAGTTTACGAGAAAAAAATTGGTGCTCAAGTAAACATGGTTTCATCTAGCTGGGATGGTAAACGTTTATATTATACAGGCTCTTTACTTGCTAACTGGGATAAAAAAGGTGCCGATGACGAACAGTACCTTAAGTTATATCATTGGAATGGCAAAAAAATGACAGAGAAATTTCATATCGATTTTTATGCTGAAAAATTAGGGCGAGCTCATCAAATGCGATTTGGTGCATATTCTCTCTATGGTAAAAAATGGAAAAAAACTACGCTAAGGCAGATTAAAGTGTAGCGCTGTAGATGGGTTAGCAAGAGGTTTAACCCATCAATTTTTTTCTCAGAAGATTTTAATATGTTATATCTGTTGCTGCATTAGTTGATGGGTTACGCCTTCGGCTAACCCGTACTACGATTAAAAGAGCCCAATAGACTATACAGAAATATTAATTTTACTGTCTATACCCAAACCACTTTGAAATGCAGAATTGTGAAAGTCGAGAAACGGCTATATGCAAGGCATTAAATTTTGCTAATAGTTATTCTATTGGGAAGTTTAATAACGCAGGAGATCGCCGTTTATCGCCTTGCCCGAAGGGAGCTTAGCTCTGAACCTGCATTTCCAAGTGGCTTGGGTATATAACCACAGAAAAATAAAAATCACCAAAATAAAGGAAATATACGTTGAAATATAGGTTGAAGTTTTCCACAGCGAAGCCCGCTACTTTAGGGTTATATATCTTTATCACCAGCATGTTAATCATTCCTTTGGGTTTGGCAGCAGAACCTGCCGACAATGCTAAACCTGATGTTTCTGAGCGTGTAATTTCTGAGCCTAATACTTCTGAACCTGAAGTACAATTGATCGCCCCCGGATATGGTGAATTAGACTTTGAACCACCCGAGGCAGGTAGCTACCACTTACCCATTTTGGCTGATGCTCATAACGAAAAAGTACTAAATACCGAGGGTGATTTTGTTGAATTTCATCAATTGTTCAAAGGTAAATATACCCTGCTGAGTTTTATGTATAGCAGTTGCAATGATGTAAATGGTTGTCCCCTTACTTATGTCGTTTTTAACCGAATACGGCAAATGGCGACTAAAGATCCCGAGATTAATAATAATCTAAGATTTATCAGCATGAGTTTTGATCCTGAAAATGACACCCCTGAAGCGATTAAGGCAATTAGTGATTCGCTGGAAGTACATGGGAAACATGACGCTCATAGCCAGCAAATGAGTGGGCACCAGATGAAAAAAAAACCTCCAATAGAATGGCTTTATTTAACCGCCGATTCACAGGAAAACTTAGAACCAATTTTGCAGCATTATAATCAAGATGTGCTGCAACAATTAGATGAGGCTGGTAAAAACACAGGCAACTTTTCTCATATTTTACGTGTATTTCTGATTGATCCAAAAAATAAAATTCGCAATATTTATAGCGTATCCTTCTTGCATCCTGACATTATCATTAACGATGTAAAAACATTATTAATGGCAGAAGAAATGCCTACTGAACAAGAGATAACACATAAAGCTAAAAACCAGTCTGACGACAAACTTGTTCATCAAACGTCTCAACTTCAAGAGATGAAACAAAATATCCATCTTGGTCCTGGTGATCATAAAGAAAATTATCACTCTGAAAATTATAAAACCCGCTCTGTCAGCTTGGGCGCTAGAAAAGGAGTGAACACTAACTTATTACAACTTATAGAAAACCCTCCATTAGGTTTACCCAAAGTTCCCGTCCCAGCCAATAATGCAATAACTGAAGACAAAATTGGGCTAGGAAAAAAACTATTTTTTGACCGACGATTATCTCTCAACAACACAATTTCCTGCGCAATGTGCCATATACCAGAGCAAGGATTTACTAATAATGAACTCAAAACACCCGCAGGGTTTGAAGGTAAAACAGTACGCAGAAATGCACCAACAATATACAACACCGCCTATTTACAGAGATTTCATCATGATGGACGAGAAACCTCATTAGAAAATCAAATTTGGCAGCCACTATTAGCTAACAATGAAATGGCAATGCCCTCCATAGGCATGGTGGTAAATAAAATTGCTGATTTAACTGATTACGAAAATTTATTCGAACAAGCATTTAATGGCAAAAAAGCCAATGTAGTAACCATTGGTCAGGCAATAGCCAGTTATGAAAGAACATTAATTTCCGCAAATTCAGCCTTCGACCGCTGGCATTTTGCCAATGAAGAAAATGCTATTTCAGAAAGTGCCAAACGTGGCTTTAATTTATTCAAAGGAAAAGCCCTGTGTGTTGCCTGCCATACAGTAGAAAAAGATCACGCTTTGTTTACAGATAACAAATTACATAATACAGGCATAGGCTGGGAAACTTCGATGCGCAAAACGCCCAAAACAAACCGAGTACAAGTTGCTCCCGGTCAATATTTAACAATAAAGCAGTCGATTATTAAATCCGTAAGCCATGGTCCTATTGGTGATTTAGGTTTATATGAAATAACACAAAATCCAGCGGACCGCTGGCGATATCGTACCCCGAGCCTACGCAATATAGCATTAACCGCACCGTACATGCATAATGGCTCTTTAAGCACTTTAACAGACGTTGTGAGTTTTTATAATCAAGGTGGATTTAAAAATAAGGTACAATCGCCTTTAATAAAACCACTGAATTTAACCTCAAATGAGTCTGAAGATTTAGTCGATTTCCTGAAAACACTTACTGGCAGCAATGTTGAAACTCTGGTATCAGACGCATTTGCAGCGCCAATTGGTGATGTTCATTAATTTAGGTAGTTATACCAAATCGATTAATACAAGAATAAGAAAAAACGAGGAACAACTGATGCGATTATTAATTATTATATTTTTACTGCTGAGTTCATTCATGGCCAATGCAAGTAAAGAATTAATGTCTTCTATTCATCCAATAAAACCCGCACCAGCCTTAATGCTGCCTGATACAAATGGAAAGATAATCAAGCTTACAGACTATCGAGTAGGGTGAGGCTTTTGCCTCATCCCTCTCACAGAACCGTACGTACGGACCTCGTATACGGCTCCTGCATAC
>JABSOI010000038.1 GCA_013216015.1 Alteromonadaceae bacterium
CTATTGGGATTGAGAGTAACGCAGCTATTGGAAATTTAAACTGCTTAAAATGACAAGTTATTTAATCCAATTGGTATTAAAGTAACACACGAACTGTGTAACCGATAACATAGCATATGGATAAGTTTACCCTGATCAAAATCGAGTCTTACTTTCAATCAGTAACCTCATATCTTATTGAAAATAAAGTTTAAATTTAAACGGTCACGAAAGTAAATAATTTATCTTTCTTGTTTGCATGTTGAATCTAGCGTCATTTCTTATGGCAAAATGCCATTCCATCTATTTTTTTGTGTGCGAAATAGCTGTATTTGTATCCATTAATTATAAGTACCTGAAAATACAATGATTAATACACCAGTTTTTTGTACTTGATAATGTTATCGATAACACTTAGACTAATAATTAAGCAGTTGCGTTGTTTGTTAAGCAATGGCTTGGGCAAAAACTTTATGTTTGTCTGAGCCAAAAGTAAACAAGGTTTTACAGCGCCTAATCATCAGAGAAGACAATAAAACGGAAATAAGTAAAAACAAATTTAATTGGGGTTAACAAATAAAATGATAATAAAATCAAATAAATTAAGTTTAGTAAAACTTATGATGAAACTAAAAATAATGATATTACTGTTATTCTGTATGGGCCATATCGGTTTGTTACAAGCAGCTAACAGTATAACGCTACCAGTAGAAGTGATTGGCACCAACTATACAGTTGAGTCAAGAACGTTCGATCTTAGTCCGCCCAATAATGCATCCGCCCTTTGGATGCAGGTGAACAACTTATCTTATGACAACAAAGCTTCGGTTAGCATAAATGGCGGACCTTGGATCTCTCTGACTAATGCATCGGTGAATATGCAGGAGCCGGAAAAGACATTTGGCGGTATTGGTGGTGAAGCGCCCACGTTAAGATTTTCAATCGCGGCCAATAATTTTGTCGATGGAAGCAATACCGTCCAGTTCAGATTCAATGAGCACGACGGGTTTTCGCTAGGTTATAGAGTCGTTAAATTTAATGTGCTTGATGCCAGTGATAATAAATTACTGCCTGAGCAAGATTTCGAATTTGAAGATCCTGAATTATGGCAGGCGCCTATTGCGGGCGCTACCGCCATTGCCAACGGTAAAACCTTGTACGAAAGCGCTCAATTAATTGAACCTGGCACCACTAATAATATCAATGCCAAGTGTATGGATTGCCATTCAAATAAAGGTTTTGACTTGGAATACTTCAGTTATTCCAACCACTCGATCATACAGCGATCCAAATTTCATGGTTTAACCCAGACAGAAGGAGAAGAGATTGCCTCTTATATCCGTTCCTTGTCAGCACAACGACATGGAAGACCTTGGAATCCTCCTTATCAGCCCGGTTCACAACTCAATGGCAAGTCTATCGAGCAATGGGCAGCTGGCGCCGGCTTAGATGCTGTGCTTGAAACAGATACTGATATGGAACCTTACCTCTTTCCAAACGGAACCAGTCAGTTAGAAGTAGACAAAGTGGTTGATTTTAATTCGCATCTTGATGTCACCGAATTGCCGATAGCGATCCAGTTACCGGATTGGAAATCATGGTTACCCAAAGTACATCCCAAAGATATATGGCCCAATGGATACTTTGAGAGTGGAGAAGCGGGTCAGGAATATGCCAACATTATCAGTACACTAGAAAGCGCCAATGTATCACAGATGATAACTTCGGGAAATATTGTTAATTTTCTGGATAATTTGCAATTCAAGGTCAAGAGATGGATAGACACAGGAAGAGACGGTAGTGAGCAAGCCGGCCCTGACCGATGGCGCGTGCTGAGTGGCACCGTAATCAACAATATAAAATCACAATATCCAAGAGAGTTTGGAAAAGTGAATTATGCCAAGTGGATGGCGGTCAAATACTTTGAAATGATGCATGAGTATGATCTTGAATATTTAGCTCATTTGAATCCGGATGTCCCTCTGATCGATGCGATTGAAGGAACCAGACAATGGCCCAACGAATATCGGACTCTTTTTGAAATAGCACCTCATTTTACCGCTGACAACATCATCAACTTTGCCGATCAGACACTGGTCGAGGGCAAGTATATGTCAACTGCCTGGTATCAATTACAAATGTTGGTACATGCTGGCGAATATGACCAGCTTGAAAAAGGTGGTCCTATGGATTGGGCATACCACTTCCTGCATATTAATGAAATGACAGATGCTGGCGCGCCACGAGAGGGATTTAGATACATGTCTTCATTTCTAAAATTGTGGCAAACCAGATCTAATGGATTTGCCGGAAATGATTTAGAACTGGGATGGCGCATGCGTTATGTTCACCCATGGTGGATATACAGCGACGAGTACGGCGATCAGTCCAGTATGAACGATCTCAATGTCAACGATCCTGACTTGCGTGTGAAAATATACAACGCCGCAATTGATAACTGGGTAACGGAAGTAAGAAAGTACAATTTGGCCACCTGGCCCAGAGGATCTAATGATTGGGTCAAACTAGATCCCGCAAGTCATGTGCCTTCAGCAGACAATGTGGACTTTGGCAGTAACCGACTATGGAAGGCAGCCAGACAGTATCATGCAGATTATTTTTATGTCCTGATCCCACGACTGGCGCTCTTGGGTGTGGATGTTGATATCCTGACTAGTCTGGCCGACTGGTGTGAAGAAGCTTGGCCTTTAGGCGACTGGTATTCCTTACTCGATGGTAGTGGCGTTCCATTGTACTCAGATTCCGCTTTTGTATCTCAAAATGTGCCTAACACCATAGCACCAGGTGCAACAGTAGAAGTTAATATAACAATGAACAATGACGGAACCGAAACATGGGATCCTTCCAGCTTTAGACTCGGTAGTCAGAACGTACAGGGGAATACCACTTGGGGAACAAGTAGAGTCACCATGACTGCGACCGTAGCACCTGGTGCCAACAAAACCTTTACTTTCAATATTACAGCGCCAAATACGCAAGGAACCTATAATTTTCAATGGAAAATGGTTAACGATGGGGTTGAATGGTTTGGTGCTCTGTCCGACAATGTGGTCATTGAAATCACTGATGCCGTGCCATTGCCAGGAGTGGCTACCATGCTTTCTCCTGCAGATGGGGGTAACTTTTTAAGTATTGAAACCGAACTGTCGTGGACAGTAGGAGCATACGCTACTTCACATCAAGTATTGTTTGGTACCGATGCCGGAAATCTAGCTTCTACGACCCAAAGTGCGTCCAGTTTCGATCCGGGTACACTCGAGTACGATACAACTTATTATTGGCAGATCAATGAGAACAATGCCACAGGTACCACTACTGGTAACTTGTGGAGTTTTACCACTGAAAGCCTCATTTTGGTCAACGACGCCTCATTTACTGCTCAAAATGGCGTAACAGCTAATATGACAACTGGTGATACAGTGTCGGTGACAGTAACGATGAAAAACACCGGTTCAACTACTTGGACTAAAGATGATCTGATCCAATTAGGCAGCCAGAATGTACAGGACAATTCTACATGGGGATTCAATCGTGTGGAATTGGCAGTTGCAGAAAGTGTAGCGCCAGGTGGAGAAAAAACATTCGCATTTGATATTACGGTACCAGCACTAGCAGGCACTTATAATTTTCAATGGCAAATGGTGCAAGACGAGGGTGAATGGTTCGGTGCGTCGAGCACAAATGTAGCTATTAATGTTAGTGAACCCCTACCATTGCCAGGTACGGCATCTAACGAAAGCCCTGTCGGTGTTGATGTGAGTATTGATACAGACCTGACATGGACAGCAGGATCAGATGCTACTTCACATGAAGTATTGTTTGGCACCGATGCCGGAAATCTTACTTCTACCACCCAAAGTGGCACCAGCTTCGATCCGGGTACGCTGCTCAATAGCACTACATATTACTGGCAAATCAATGAGATCAATGGCACTGGCACTACTTTAGGCGCCTTGTGGAGTTTTACCACAATCGACCTGCTACCTCCTAGTGTCGCTACTATAGTTAGCCCGGCTAATATTAGTACTGATGTGAGTCTAACCTCTGTTCTGTCGTGGACGGCAGGCACAGGCGCCACTAGTCATGAAGTTTTATTTGGAACAGATCCCGCAAATCTTGCTTCGACCACCCAAAGTGGTACAAGCTTCGATCCGGGTGCATTGGCGAATAATACTACTTATTATTGGCAAATCAATGAGATCAATGCAACAGCTACAACCACAGGAGCCTTGTGGAGTTTTACCACGATCGACATACCCCTTCCAGGTGCAGCTTCAATAGTAGGCCCGGCAGATGGTAGTAACAATATCAGCATAGCCACTGATTTGTCATGGACGGCAGGCTCAGACGCCACTTCTCATGAAGTATTGTTTGGCACCGATCAGGGTAATCTTGCATCAACAACGCAAAGTAGTACGAGTTTCGATCCGGGTACGCTGACGGTTGGCACAACATATTACTGGCAAATCAATGAAATCAATGAAGCAGGAACTACCACAGGGGCTTTGTGGAGCTTTACTACTCAAAGCGCGGTATTTCCCAATGATGCCGTGTTTGTATCACAAAGTGTGCCTGCCAGCATGACACCTGGTCAAACTGTATCGGTGTCGCTAACCATGAAAAACATAGGGACGAATACCTGGACAGAATCAGGATTGACTAAGTTAGGAAGTCAAAATGCTCAGGGCAATACAACCTGGGGAACCAGTCGAATATGGCTTGCAGTTGGTGAAAGTGTAGCACCAAACGCCCAGCATACCTTCGTGTTTAATGTTACAGCGCCTACCTCTGAAGGAACATATAACTTTCAATGGAAAATGGTTCAGGAACAAGTTGGATGGTTTGGTGCACAGAGTGCTAATATAGCTGTGATCGTTAGCGATGCACTTCCATTGCCAGGTGTTGCATCTATTTTAAGTCCAGCGAATGCCAGTACTGATTTAAGTATTAATACGAGCCTGACATGGGCAGCTGGATCCAATGCTACCTCGCATGAAGTATTGTTTGGCACAAATCCGAGTGAACTGGCTTCTACTACCCAAAGTGGAACGAGTTTCAATCCGGGTACACTGGCTAATAATACCACTTATTACTGGCAAATCAATGAGAGCAATATAGTAGGTACTACCACAGGAGTTTTGTGGAGTTTTACCACTACTGAACCTCTTCCAGATGTTGCTTCCATAATAAACCCCGCTGATGGCAGTATTGATTTAAGTATTAATACAGATCTGTCATGGACTGCAGGATCAGGCGCCATTTTTCATGAAGTATTGTTTGGTACTGATGCAGGTAACCTCACTTCTACCACGCAAAGTGGGACAAGCTTCGATCCGGGTACACTGGCGTATAGCACCACTTATTATTGGCAAATCAATGAGATCAATACCGCAGGGACAACCAATGGCACTTTGTGGAGCTTTACTACAGAAGCAACCATTGTGCTAAACGGTGCTACATTTGTTTCACAAAATGTGCCTGCATCAATGGCCCCTGGCGAGACGGTATCGGTAAGTGTTACATTGAACAACGCCGGAACGTCTACCTGGACAACGGCAGACGGCTATAATCTGGGCAGTCAAAACGCTCAAGATAACACTACCTGGGGGGCTAACCGGATACCATTAACTGAAGACGTAGCACCTGGTGATAACACAACGTTTACATTTGATGTGACCGCGCCAAGCACACAGGGTACCCATGAGTTTCAATGGCGTATGCTTCAAAACAATGTGCAATGGTTCGGTGGCTATACCACCAATGTTTCTGTCGATGTATCATCAGTACTAGTCGAAATTGTCCTATCGGAAAGCTATTTCGAAACAGATTGGGACGGCTGGATTGATGGTGACGGCTCAGGAGCGATGGTCAAAAGACAAAAGTTCGCCTCAAGAGCCGCTGAAGGCGAATATTCAATCAAAATCAAGGACAATGAAGGTGAAAGTTCAGCAGTGACTTCTCCAACATATGATATTAGTAGTTATGACCAGATAACCATCGACTATCAATATTATCCTCATAATCAAGCAGGCAGCGATGGCTATTTTGTACAGTATTATGACGGTTCGACTTGGCAGACCATCGCTACCTATATGATTGGAACTGACTTTCAAAACGGTCAATTTTATTCAGAAAGTCATACCTTGAGCAGTTCAAACTATACTTTCCCAGCTGACGCAAAATTCAGATTTGAGAGCGATGGAGGCGGAGGTGGCCGCCACATCTATATTGATGCGATAATCATTACCGCTTCAACTGGTGGAGGTACGCAGTAACACTCAGCCAAAGTTTAGGTGATGAATATTCTGTTCATCACCTTTTAAGCAGTTAGGCTAGTTAGGATGGATATCGCAACTTATTACCTCACAGGACGTGCGAAAAGGCGACAAAGCAGAACGCACACCCTCCTTGATTAATAAGCCTTCCGACTTCGCTGGATAATTATCCCCATGAATGGGTATCCTGAACTTTGTCTGAAACAATATCCACGTATTGTTGGAAATTAGCAGATGGAAACGGTGTTTTGTACCTTAATGTGCAGTATCTGAAAGTGCAGGAGATGTATGGAGCCCTCCCCTTTACGGGAAATTTACGGTATAAAGTGTAACGGTTCAAATCTGATCTTGCTGTTTAGATTTTAGGTTCGATCAGATTGGAGAATCTAATATTCTCTTTTACCACTTTGCCGACTTTAACATCAACTAAGTAGAACTGAATTAGGATTAGATTTTGTATACCAACGCCGTCTTAGCGGAAAATTGTAGTAGGCTATAATGTTTAGGGAACGAGCAATAGCCAACTGTAATTTGTCCGACTTAAAAACCTTGTCAACATCACATACTACGATTTATTTTTGTAATAACCTATTATTCCGAAAGTAAGTGCGGCAGCAAGTATGATTATATCTATGTAATAGTCTGGTTTTTGTATCGAAAGTAAAACCCCTACCGTTGTTAACATTAAACTTCCGTTAATGTACTTATTGCTTTTTATGCTTTGTTTCATATTAAACGCCCTATTTATTCTAAAATTTTTCAGCGAGTGCATAATTAAATATGCGTGTTAACGCCACGTAAGCGGCAAAAAAATGCTGGCTTTAACTACTGGCTTTAACTACTGTCTTAACTACTGGCTTAACTACTGGCTTTAATTACCGACTTATAATTGAGCCGTATTCAAATAAAGCGGTAACTTAAAAGAATAGTCTCCAATTAATAATTTTTATTACAGTAGGAATGAATAAAGATTTTACTGACGGCAGAAAACGCCCCATTGCTGCCGGTCGATTACTGGCAAATAAGTGGTAGCTATCAGCTGGATAGCGGGCGTTCAACGCTCGCAGAAGGCGCGCCGTCTTTTGGCGTCGCTCTTGCTGCGATTGTTATATAGTTCATTATTTGAAAAAAAGGGGTCAAGTCGCTTGTCTAGTAAGACTTTTGATTAAACCGTCAATTTTCCATTTAAAACAATTATCTTCAGGACGTTTCTTTCGTATTTTAAAAAAGAAGTATTAGACAAGCGATTTAGCCCCTTTTCTTCTTTGTTAAGCATACCCCCGAGTATAAACCTGCAACATCTCTTCCTTTTCACAAACCACAGTTAAAGCACGCCAATCTTCAACAAAATGGCCTGCCTCCTCTACACCTATTAAATCCTTGATGTCATCGTACAGTTCGGATTTTATTAGCTCATATTCTTTACGAACATTGTATCGATACCACCGTGATCGGTCATCAACTTCGACTTTTGAGAAGCCCGCTTGCTTCAATAAAGCCAAGTGTTCTTCGGGGGTTCGCATGGCGTAGGTCAGACCTTCGACTTTAAACCAATACAGCATATCTTCGCTATAATCCCCTTCGGTTTTCATCCAGTCGTAGCAACTTAACGTACCGCCGGGTTTTAATACTCGCAAACACTCCTGATACATTGCGAGCTTATCGTCTATTTGAGTGAAGGCTCCAGAGCTAATAATAAAATCAAAACTATTGTCAGCAAAAGCAAGTGGACCTGGTTTGACTTGGATAAATTCTGTTTGTTCGCTTAAGCCCATTTTTACAGCACGGGCGGTTGAGAGTTTTATCAAGTGGGCTTCGAGATCGATGCCTGTCACATGGGCGCCATATTTTTCCGCTAAAATGCAGGCAGGGCGGCCCTGACCACAACCAATATCCAGCAACTGTTTGCCCGCTAAATCTAGGCCCTTTACCAAAAGATCAACATTGCCTTCTCCCCCCGGCGCCATAAAGCCTTCGCCCCAAATTAAATCCATTGCGGCCAACATTGTTTCGTCATACTCATCGACATGAGCCATAATTTTCTTCGTTTATCCCTCGCGACTTATTTTACGCAAGAGCTTATCGAGGTGGCGATAAAAATTTGCCTAACAATTATGTAGACGTCTCAGTAATTCCCACCTACTTGGTTTTTTAATAAACTAACTCAAACCTTCTTAACTTCAAAGCCTTATTCTACTTTTTATGGTGTTACTTATAGAGAAACATGAAGGTTACTGAGAAGTCTCAGTAGCATGACGGAACTAAGCATTAGAAAATAAATCGCAAAAAGTTTGAAACTAAAGTATCGAATACGAACTGTCCAGACTGTACGATTATACCGAGACCCTTTGCATAAAACAGTCAGGCATTTATTATATTTTTAAGCTTTCATACAAGCCAACTTCTTCGCAAAGTTCTTTCCATCGCTTGATGGTTCTTTTCAGATAATCTTCCGGATTTGGCAGCTTGAAATTGATAAAACCGACAGGGCCTTCAAAACCAGAATCCTTTATCAGTCGCATAAAAGGTCTCAAATCGTAAGAGCTATCATCTAAAGATTTTATCGTCGAGGCATTCATTGTTGTAACACTCGTTCTATCCAATGTTATTTGCGCACCCGAAATGATAACGGTGGAGATTCGGCCTTTGGCTCTTTCGAAAGTCTGCTTTAAAGCGGCAAGCCCTCCTTTATCTGACATCAGCTCGTGGCAAAGATTAATTGCCACACCCAATGAGGGATGATTGATTTTTTCCACCAAAGCCAAGGCATCTTCTGTGGTAGGAAAATAGGTATTATAATGTGGGTAAAGAATGACCTTGACCCCTTTAGATACGGCATATTCTAAAATCCCGCGTATAAACGCCTCTACCTTTTCGTCGGTAACGCTACCATTAGGCTTTGCATCTCTAACCCAGAGCCATAAAGATCCTTCCTTTCCAGCCATACGATCGATTGCCGCTCTGTGGTCTGCATCTGAAAACCCATATTTATCGAAACGATGTGCCATCATCGCGGATACTACTTCAAAGTCATTTTCCTTTTTGTCGCTCCATTTATAATATTCACTCAAACGGGTCCTTTCTGCCTCGCTTCTTGCACCAGTGGCTATGCCCGCATAACCTAAGCGATCCAGCATGTCGACCGCAGCATCAACCTGCATATCTTCGATGCCTCCGAAGTAATAGGTATACAAAGCACGTGGCTCTTTTTGGCTGTTGGGGGCTGAAATCGAACAAGCGCCAAAAAATAAGGACAATACAATCAGTGCGAAAATATTTTTAAATTTTATTGAGTACATATACATCATTGTTTTGTTAGCAGTCATGGGTAATTTTTCTTTTTCTCATGTTTATAATCAGCAGGTTATGGTTTCTCACCATAATCGGGAACCAGATAACCTGCCACTTTTTAGTCTGAAACATTTAAAACCTGCTATCCAAGTCTCTAATAGAACACAAAAAATATAATGGTTGTATACCACCCTGCTGCTCAATATTATTGATCTAATTTGATAAACAGCACTTGATCAGTTCCATGTTGTGGAAACGCCAGCACATTTAATTCAGGCGCAAAGTTGGGATCGGTAGGATGACTAAGTCCGGTAATTAAATCGACGACACTTCCCTTTGTTGGGTCTACTTTTAGTAACTTTCCAGCTGCCCAATCGGTAATGTAATAATATTTTCCCGCCTTGGTAATGCCTTCTAAATTACCAACTTCTTTTATTAAGGTAGTTATCTTCTTCGTATTCAAATCGATACTACTCAGGTTTCCTAATTTTGTGGTGTCAAATGATCCAGGCTTGGTCAAAACACCCCATGAAGCGACAATCAACTTATCATTATCCATATACAATCCGTCGGGAGCTTCCAGCTTTTCAGTCTCCAACCAAACTTCAGCTATTCGGGTCGTTGCGGGTAATTTGTAAATTTTATTGCCAAAAAAGTCTGAAATATATAAATCACCGTTTGATGCCATGGCTATATCATTGATAAATTCACCGCCAGGCAAGGGATAAAAGTTTGTTATTTTGCGTTTTGCGATATCTATTTCATGCACACCTTCGCGGTCACAGACATATAAATACTTATCGGTAATGGTCATGCCCGATGGTGCATGCATTCCTTCTTTTAGGCCAATCCAAAATGGATGGATAATATTTCCTTTTTCATCTGTTTGGGTGATCCATCCAAAACTATCCTTCGCTAAAGAAATACCACCGCCCAAATTTGAAATAAACCAAGTTTTAGAAGCAGCATGCCAAACCGCCTGATCCGGCGCATCATAAGCTTTTTCCGGCGTAGCAGCTTTAACTTCTGCCTGTGAATAAACAAATAGACAAATTAAAATAATAAATAAATGTTTCATAATAACCTTTTGAATTAATGTTTTTTTATTTGCTCTAGCCACCACACCCTGATAATGCTTAGACTTATTTTTTCAATCATTCCAATAAAGAACTACGCAATTGTCCCGCTTGCTGCTGATGGTTCTAATAATACCAATTGGATTAGCAATACTAGTGTTGACCGCAATAAACTTTCAACATAGAATGTTATCGATTACATTTATACTTTACATGATTAGCACCTTATAATGCAATCACCTAACGTTATTATTACAAACAATTTATTATTTATTGTGTCTGAATTATGGAGAAAAAAATGAGAAGAATTATTCTATTTATATTACTGATAAATAGCTTTGGAGTGATGTCCGCCACTAACGACAAAGTACTTTTTGTTTTAACGAGTAATTCACAACTTGGCGATACCGGTAAAACAACTGGATTTTATCTCTCTGAGCTAACACATCCCTACTACATCATTAAAGACGCGGGTTATGACATAGATGTAGTAAGTATAAAAGGAGGAATGGCCCCAATAGACCCTAACAGTATCGATGAAAATGATGAAGACAATCAGCGGTTTCTAAAAGATGCCGCGCTTATGAGAAAAGTCATTACCACAAAGAAAATTTCAGACGCTAATTACAAAGACTATCAGGCGATCGTTTTTGCAGGCGGTCATGGAACTATGTGGGATTTCCCAAACAATGAAGACGTCAAATCTTTGATAAAAAATATCTATGAAAACAATGGTGTTGTCGCATCTATCTGCCACGGTCCCTCAGCACTAGTCAATGTGAAACTTTCCAATGGTAAATACATTGTCGATGGAAAGAAAATTGCTGTTTTCACAAATATCGAAGAAAGAATCGCAGGACTAACTAACGAAGTTCCTTTTCTACTCCAATCGACTCTCATTAAACAAGGTGGTATTGATGAAAGTGGTATGATCCCTTGGACTGAACATGCCGTTGCCGATCAAAGGCTAGTCACTGGACAAAATCCACGATCGGCCCACAAATTCGGAAAACTGATTGTAGAAGAATTAAAGAAGTTAAATTAAGTTAAATTAAGTTAAATGAAATAGTTCAAACTGCTGCCATCACAATGATAATCACCAATTTTCAGGTAACACGGTCCACCTTTTAAAATAAATGTGTTTGATGTTGCTTAACCTGAACAGCTTGCATAATTAGCTAATCATTTTCAGATAGGCCGTGTGGTTAATTAATTTCTTTCAATTAAAGAAAAATTATATGAACAAAATATTTTTAATAATGATTTTAAGCTTGATAGCTTTGCCTGGAGTAGCTGAGGAACAATCTGAGCGGCCTAATGTAATTTTCATCCTTGCTGATGATTTAGGATCCGGTGATTTACACAGTACAGGACATCCCTATGCAAAAACACCAAACTTGGATAAATTAGCCGCTAGCGGCATTCGGTTTGAAAGGGCCTACATGCCCGCCGCCTGGTGTGCGCCTAGTCGTTACGGATTGATGAGCGGACAATATCCTGCCCGTGATTTTAATGCCTCGAAAGATTTAAAACCCAATGAGCCAAGCATAACCAAGATTTTAAACGATGCCGGGTACGCCACAGCGCATTACGGCAAGTGGCATATGAATTACAGCATGGACTTTGCACAATCTCCTGGCGACTTTGGCATAGATGAGCATTTTACAACAAATCATAATGGCAACGGTAAAACCTGGACAAAGAAAGAAAAGAACGCTAAGCATTGGCGAGAAAGAACAACCGATGCTTATGTTGATATGGCCATTAATTTTATCAACAAAACTGAATCAGAAAAAACGCCCAAACCATTTTATATAAACCTTTGGATCTACCCTACCCATTCCTATATCGATCCTACGCCAGAGCAACTGGCATTATACAAAGATTTGAAAGTAGATTTGAACGACTTTAGTGTACAACAACAAGAATTTTTAAAATTTGTTTCAAAGCATGGTGATATCGACAAGGCAATGCAGGCCTATTGTGCCGATGTAACCGCCATGGACAACGCACTTGGTAGATTGCTTGATTATTTACAAGAGACTGGTTTAGATAAAGACACCCTCATTGTATTCTCAAGCGATAACGGACCCGGGCCATTAACCAATCAGGTTAAGAGTAAAAGCATTGTTGAAAGATATAAGAAAAAACCTACTTTGTTGAATAGTGTTGGCTCTGCAAAAAATTACCGAGATCGAAAATCAAGTTTCCATGAAGGGGGCATCCGTGTGCCTTTTATTGCTTCCTGGCCAGGACATATTCCTGAGGGGAAAGTCGATGAAACTACCATTATACAAGGGGTAGATTGGTTGCCAACCATTGCCGCCATTAGCAATGTTGAATTGCCTAAAGGCACCTTTGATGGCATCGATGTAAAATCGGCCTTTTATGGTAAAGATATTACTCGTAAAGAGCCGGTTTTTTGGTCTGAGAAGAGCTCATCAGCTATTTTGAAGGATAACTTCAAAGGTATAATGATTAAAAAGCAATTTGCCTTATACGATATTATTAAAGACCCTTCGGAACAAGCTAATCTAGACGATTCACATAGTGAAATAGCAAAGAGTATGCAAGATGATTTGCGGCAATGGCATCAAAGTTTACGTCGAAACTAATACAACTAATACAAGTTAACAGCATGATTTCTAACCATCTAGGGTCACGAATGTCAGCCTCGGCAATGATAATTTTAATACTGCTGTCAATCACCAGTTGCGCCACCCTTAAAAAGCAAGATGTGGTGCGCTTTGTGTTGATTGCAGACCCACAGATGGGTTTTTCAGACGCTAGAGCTTACAGCGATACCTATAGTAACAAGGATTTAGATTATTTCAGACTGACCATAGACAAGATAAATAAGCTCAGCACGCCTGGAGAATTTGTACTTCTACTAGGTGATATGGTACACAAACAGTCAGATGAGGTTTACCAGTGGCCTGATTATCATGGTGCGCTTAACGCACTCAATATACCTTATCATGAAGTTATGGGGAATCATGACGGCTGGAATGCCGATGGATTGCGCAGGTGGAGGGATACTTGGGGTAAGCGGGATGTTTATTCCTTCACTCATCGAGGCCTGTTTTTTATGGGGCTTAACTCCTATTTTTTGAAAAATCCTAATGATGTTCCTGCAGAAACTGCAGCTCAAAAGAATTTTATCACTACCGAATTGCGTAATAACACTACTAATCCTCATAAATTTATCTTTCAACATTTCCCTCTTTATCTTGATACTCCCGAAGAAGCCGAAGACGGAAATAGAAACCTGCCGATAGCCGAAAGAAATTTCATGCTCAGTCAGATAGATACTCACCATGTTAAAGCTTTGTTTAATGGCCATACACATTATGAAATCATACGTGATTATAATGGAACGCTATTGCTGTCAGCCAATCCATCCTCAAAAACTTTAGGTCGCGGAAGGAGGGGTTTTTATACGGTAGATTACAATAAGACTACGCAAGCTCTGTCTTATCTATTCATAGAAAATACTCAGGCTGACCTTAATGCCTTCCTCTTCGAACAATAGGCAGCAAAGGTTCACCGGGCAAATAAGGGTCTCAAGGCGAATTAGTAATATTCGGAGCATCGCTATAGACTAGCTAATCGGTATAATTCCACCTGGCATCTGCCCAACTTCTTAATTTATTGAATACCGACAGAGAGATTTTCTTATCCTGCTGAAGTAGGTCCAAAAGTGTATAAATCGCATCTATCTCTACTGCATCATTAGCATCCTAGCAGCCACCCCGCCGGTTCATATAGTCAAACACGAAGACCTTATCTATGAACTTGCAGGAAATTATAACCAAAGTCATTGGCATAACGTTTTATTGGTTAAAGCGCACATTACTGCTAAAATTTTCTTCATAAACTTCTCCAATATTAATTAATATAGATACATTCATTTAGATTCATCCGTCAGGATTGGCTGTAAACCACAATCCTTTAAGCAGCCAGTGGCAACAAGCATCAGGCCGAAAAATAAAATATCTTCACGAACCAGCACCAAGCTTACTACCCCTTATCTCTGACATGCCCCTATGATTTCCTCGTTATCACTAATGCTTTGCTGGCTGGTCTGATATTTTCTTTAAATGAGCCGGAATATTTAGCCAGTGCTCAGGGAAATCAGCAGCTTTACGATCATTAGGCGCACGGTAAATGGCCCCGTCCTGTGTACGTTCTGTATAGGGTACGACATGCTCACCACGCTGATTACCCATCAAAGCAAAAATACGCTTGCGAAGACGTTTTTTCGTTGCAAGATAATTAGGATCATTAGCAAGATTATTCATCTCTTTCGGATCGTTAACCATGTCATATAACTCTTCCTGATCCCAAATACCATGATATTGGATCAGCTTGTATTTGTCGGTGCGCACTGCAAACGTAGTTGGCGTGTGCGGGAAGTTAAATTCCCAAAAATATTCGTAGGCAAACTCATTATTCCAAGGTTTGTCGAGTTTTTCACCATTGGCTAGTTTGGTAAAGCTGCGCCCCTGAAAATGCGCTGGGCTTTCTACACCCGCCAGCGACAACATGGTTGGCGCAATATCAAGATTAGCGACAACTTCTTTGACAACTTTACCTTTTTCAAAACCGGGGCCAGTTGCTAGCAATGGTACACGCATGCTTTCTTCGTAAGCGTTACGTTTGTCTATTAAGCCGTGTTCACCAAAGAGAAAACCATTGTCGCCCATCAGCATGACGACGGTATTCTCATCTAGATTGTTGTCTTTTAACCAGGCGCGTACACGGCCAACGCTGTCATCAACCGCTGTGATGGTGCGGTGATATTCCATTTTATATTTCGCCACATCCAGTTGACCATGATAGGGATAATCAACTCCGTGCCAGCTTGAGCGCTGATCTTGGACCCAGCGAGGCTTGCCTTTATAATTTTCGGCTGTGTTGGCCATGTTAGCGGGCATTTTCACCTTTTTGTCTGCATAGATGTTTTTATGGCGCTCGGCGGGCAAGAAGCGAGCGTGCACGGCTTTATGGCTGAGATAGAGGAAAAAAGGCTTTTCATTATCAAGTGTATCGAGCCAGTCAATAGCATAATCAGTGAGCTCATCGGTAATATAGCCTTTTTGCGGCACACGTTTACCATCAACATTCAGCTTATTGGGTTCGCCATTTACTAACCCCGGATAATAATGCCCTTGCCCGCGGAAACTAACCCACTTGTCAAAACCTGGCTGTGGCTTGTCACCACTGTTGCCCATGTGCCATTTACCGATAAAGCCGGTGGTATAACCCGCCTCCTGCAAATAGCTGGGGAAAAATATGGTACCCTTGCGCAGCGCTGCATTATTATCAACTACGCCATGGGTGTTGGCATATTGCCCAGTCAAAATCGTTGCCCTTGAGGGTGAACAAAGTGCCGTGGTGACAAAGGCATTCTTAAAATGCACCCCGTCAGCGGCAATACTATCCATATGCGGCGTATTGAGCAGCGGGTTCATTATGCCTAGTTCGTCATAGCGCTGATCATCGGTAAGGATGTAGATAATATTGGGCGGTTTTTTTTCTGCTTGAGCCGTAAACCCAGACAGCGGCAAAAGCGTAATGAGTATACCAATAGTTATCCCAATAGTTATTCCAATGATTTTTTTCATAATTTTTTTCCTTTTATTTCCTTAGAACGTTCTCTTTTTTTTAGATTGTTTTTGTTATCTTTCTTTTTGTTATCTTTCTTTATTGTTTTTCCAACCCACTGCTTGGAATTACTGGTAATCGGCTCTGCCATCTGAGCGATCCAGGCACCATAAGTCTCATCCAGCTGCTTGGCGATAAGTGGATTCTGGCGGGAAACGTCAGTGCTTTCAGCCGGGTCGTTGCCCAGATGGAATAGCTGCTTTTTACCAAGTTTGAAATATCGTTTCCAATCACCACGGCGTACAGCCCATTCACCCTGACTGCCTTTGCTCCAAAAAAGCGTCTCGTGATGCGGTTCGGTTGTGCCCTCAATCAGGGGCAGTATGCTCTTGCCATCGAAGGCGGCCTCTTCGGGTTCATTGATATCGAGCGCATCGAGCACTGTTGGTATAATATCGAAAGAGATGATCGGCGTATCGATAGTTTGGCCGCCTTTATACTTGTTTGGCCAACTAACGATGAAGGGTGTACGAATGCCGCCTTCAAGCAGGCTGCCTTTGAAACCATTTAAGGGAGCGTTGTCAGCCTCCATGTTTTTGGCACCACCGTTATCGGTAAGGAATATCAGCAGGGTATTGTTAAACAATCCCTCTTTTTTCAGCTTGCCAATCACATCGCCAATGCCATCGTCGAGATGCTTGAGCATAGCCATCAAAATCGCCCGTCTTTGGGATAGGCCGGGGAATTTTTGTTGATAAAAGTCTATATCTGCTTGCGGAGCCTCGGCGGGCGAATGCACGGCGTTATAAGCAAGATAAAGAAAGAAGGGCTGCTTTTTATTACGGTCAATGAAGGCAACCGCCTCCTCACTCAGGCGCGTGGTCAGATAGCCTTCATCATTGATGCGTTTCTTGTTGCGGTAGAGAGGGTGGGAAAATTTACCCTTGGTATCACTGCGCAGATCAAAATAACTGTGACCGCCTCGGCCCATAAACTTATAGGCTTCATCAAAGCCGCGCGACATGGCATGCCATTTAAGCTGGGGATAATCATCATCTAACCCCAGATGCCATTTTCCAATGGCTGTAGAATGATACTTCTCGGGCAGAAAGGCAGGAAAGATCCGCTTTTTGGGATCGAATCCTTTACCCCCATCACCAGCTGTATAAATCCCGACTCTTTGCGAGTAGCCCCCTATCATCAGGCCAGCCCGAGTTGGGGAACAGACATGCCCCGATGTATAAGCTTGTGTAAAGGAAATTCCCTCCTTGGCGAGAGCGTCCATATTGGGTGTCGAAACTTCATTGCTGTGGTGGGGGTTCAAGCTGATATCTGCGTAGCCCTGATCGTCGGTGAGAATGACTACAACATTAGGCTGAGAGGCACTGAGTGCGACACCTGTGACCATAAACATACTAAAGGCCAACACCAGCCGAAAAAGAATAATTCTTGTCATTTTTTTTTCCATAATCCACTAACAATAAATATTATATTATTTATAATAATAACGTTTGGGCGTTTACATTAATTTGTAGTGCCCATCCAGAAACGGACACTAACTATCTAATCATTCGAAGTAGAAATGTAATCGATAACATAGTATATTGGATATTTATTGCCGTCAACGCTAGTGTTGATAATTTAAGCAATTAAAATGTATGAATATAAGTAACCTGAACTGGACTACATAATTCAGTCGTTAGGGTGAAACGCATGAAGCGATTGACCCAGATGACAAAAGAAATAATTTTATAAACTGTGATTGGATTATCAAGAGGAAATTAACCATGAAAAAAAGTTGTATCTATTTATTGGCGATGATTATCGGCCTTGTCGGCTGTTCGGAAAAGCCCAACAGGCTTGGCGATACGGAAATCGAGGCGGGCTGGGAGCTTCTATTTGATGGCAAGTCCTTATCTGGGTGGCGCGGATACATGGACAGCAAGATAGCAACGGCCTGGAGTGTTCAGGATGGCGTCTTGGCGCTGAAAAGTGGTAATGCAAAAGATGATTATGTGAACATCATTTCTGATAAGGAATTCGACGACTTCGAACTGATCTGGGAATGGAAAATTGAAGCAGGATCGAACACGGGCCTGATGTTTCATGTCAAGGAAGGACCGAAGATGCCTTATCTGACGGGACCTGAATATCAACTATTGGATAACAAAGGATTTCGAAATGGTAAAGGTGAAGCTGAGCAGTCAAAGGGATACACGGCCTCTCACTATGCCATCGAGGAAGCTTATGAAGATGCCTCGAATCCGATTGGCGAATGGAATAGTAGCCGTATCAAAGTTAAAGGAGATTCCGTTGAGTATTGGTTAAATGGTGTCAATACGGCCAAATACATTATGCATAGCGACCAGTGGAATAGGCAGGTTGCTGCAGCGAAGTTCGGTAATTGGCCGCTTTTCGGCACCACAGGCGCGGGTCACATCGCTCTGCAAGATCACGGCCATGGGGCTTGGTTTCGCAGCATAAAGATACGTAATCTTTAAGGTCTGTTTTCTAGAGATTTCTTTTCGGTGCTGCCCCAATTTAAAGGCAGCCTCTAAAACGGCTTTCGGTTTGAACGTTCTTCCCTGTATATAAATAACAAGGCCCCCGATATTATCGGAGGCCCTTATACATATTAGGAAATTATCTTATAAATTATATATAAGATATTTTATAAGTTATAACTGAAGCCCAAGTTGAAACGGCGACCATATTGCATGTGTCTTTGAATGTTAGCATTACTTGATGATCCCCAGGCATCCTGCCAGTAGCGTGTCATTCTTTCATCAGTAACATTATTAACCGACGCTATGATTTGAAAGTTTTTAGAGACCTTATACCTGGCTGAAAAATCAATTATGGTGTAACCAGTTTCAAAGCCTAGTCCTTGCTGTTGTCGAACTTGATCGCCTTTCTTGCGAAAAGATAAGCGGATATTAACATCATCGTCGGCATAATAAATTTGAGCATTAGCCGTGTAATCGGAGAAATTATTCGGGTCTGTAACGACATCACTACAAATAAGTCCATCCGAAGTATTAGTCTCGTCAAAACATGAAGAACCACCTGGCTCAGACTTATTTCGAAATCTATAGGTTTCAACGACATCAACATCGCTATCTAAAAGAGAATAATTCATCTGGAAACCGGTGTATTGCAAAAATCCTGGCAAGAAAGTAAAGGCTTGTGCATAACTTAGTTCCCAACCAGAAAAACCTGAACTATTTGGATTGATACCCACACCTTCAACGGTGATTTGATGTAGTTGCCCTTCGGCATCCGGAAGCTCTATTTCATACTGTGTGGGTTGAACAAACCCATCAATATCTTTATAAAAATAACCAAACGTCAGCGTGGTATCGTCATTAGGATACCACTCAAAACTGGCATCAAACTGAGTCGACGTATAGGCTTCCAGAAAAGGGTTACCTGCGGTTGCTTCAATTGGGCTTCCTGCAGAAGCAGGATCATCTGCATTTGGTCCACCGGTAATTTCTAGTGCTTCACCTAAATCTGGAAACTGAGGACGAGTCATTGTTTGACCCGCTGCTAAGCGAATTTGGAACTGTTCGTGAGGTTCAATGACCATGTTAATACTGGGTAAGAGATTGCTATAGGTACTCACGTGACCGACAAAATTAACATTATCAATATCAACAGGGTCAACCTGAACATCCTCAATTTCACCACTGGCATCTGTTGTTACGGTAAAAGAACTTGTATGATTGGTCGATATTGTTTCGGTTTCAACATAACGTAAACCAATATTTCCCCAGATAAAAGTATCACCTATTTCTGTTTCAAAATCAGCCCTGACATAAAAGGCAAGATATTCCTCGTCTATTATGTAGCGTTCAGTAGCATTACTGAGTCCTTCATTGTCAGCTCTAGCGTCTTTCTCAGCTTGCGTCGTATGGCCGCGAAGAGCTAAAACATCATCGAAGCTCATATTAAATCCTTGCAAAAAGCCGTTGCCCGCTAATATTTTGGCATGAGGATTATTCGCGTTGAAAACTTCATTAGCAACATCAACAGAACATTGAAAACTCGGTAAACCACTTACACCATCGGCACTTACACCATCAGCACAAAAGGGATCGGTACCTGATACAGAAAAGTTTTCTTTCCAATCCTTTTTTTGTCGTTCTGTAGCACGTATACCAAATGACACCTTACTAATCATGCCAAAGTTGAGAGGTTTTTCAAAATCTAACCTGGCTGATGTCACTTCGTCTTCTCTAAATTCAACTCCCTCATTCCAAAATAAAGGTCTATAACCATCATTGATATTTGTGTGGAATTCAGGATTTATTAAATCAATGGGCTCACCTGTTCTTGAATCATGCACATTTGTGACAGTTGGCCATTGTTCGCCGATGTCTAAGGAATAGCCGACATTTCTTCGCATAAAGGCCATATTATTTAGACCATTATGATCATCAGCATAAGAGTATGCTAAATCACCCGATACTTTCCAACCGTCGCCAAAAGTTCCCGAAATATTTATACCGACAGCTTTGGTTTCATCTTCAGTCTGGTGGTTAAGAAATTGGAACATATTCTGGGAAAATTCAACGTCTTGCCTTGTTACCAAGGCGCCGTTGACTGTATTGCCAGCGTTAGTTAAGGCCGAACCAACAGCAGAAGGGTCTGATTCCACCACGGTATATGAAGTGTTGCCTCTAGGACGAAATCTATTCCAATTCTTAAAGCCTGTTTTGTCATCGTATGAATACAAAGCATCAAAATTAACTTCCCAGTCATCAAAAGGCCGCCACTGCACCGCAAAACCGACACCTAGTTGTTCTTTTTCAACAACGTCACTTTCTACCCAAGGTTCTGTTGTTAAAAAATCAACATTACCATCACCGTTTATGTCACCAAAGCCACCATTAGCATCATATTTCGCGACTGTCCCTTGTTCAGGATTGCGTCTAGACCTGTATTCAGCATTAATCATAGGTCTATTGCTAAACGTGAGATTAGCAGCGACACCGAGAGTACCATTCATATATTGATCAATATAGACGAGACCACCTTGATATCCAGTATTATCTACCAAGTCACTGGTAGGCATATCAGAGCGAATGGCTTTAGCATTTACAGAGAAAACCCTCTCGTCTAATGACAATGGTTTGATAGATTCTAATTCAATAGTACCCGCCATGCCCCCTTCTATTAAATCTGCAGTGGTTGATTTTATGACCTTTACTCGGTGGAGTAGGCCTGAGGGTAAATTACCCGTAGCCAATTCCCGTCCATCTTGACTACCTGCTAACTCACGACCATTATAGGTGGTCATCGTTAAATCGGCCGATAAGCCACGAATGAGTGTTTGGAAGCCTTCACCACGACTGGTATTATTGGTTACATTACTCATCCGCTCTATTACGGCACCAACATCTTCATCTGGCATTAAACCGATTTCATCCATTGTGATGACATCGATAAGGCTGTCAGCAGTACGCTTGATCATCGACGCTTTATGTATTGCTGCACGATTACCAGAAACAGTTATTACCTCTAAAGCTTCTTGTTTCTTTTTCTGTAGGTCGGTTAATTTTTCGTCTGATTCCGCGGCATGTGCTGTGGCCCCCAGAAGTATGGATGTTATCAATAGCGATAATTTGGTCTTATTATATTTCATTTTATATCCCCATGAACTGAAATGTTATACCAATTGTATTAAGTTAGTGGTCAGGGTTCGATGAGGATAAATTTTCAAGAGCACAGTTTTTTTGTTCCAGACAAAAACTAAGTACCTACATCCATGTCGGCAACGCAGCTATTGGAAATTTAGACCATCGAGGGTGACCACTTACTTAGTACAATTGGTATTAGTTGCACTTTTTAATGTGCAATCGATTTTATATAGGCATACTTCTGATACTAAATGCCCCGTTTTATCTTTTTATTAAGCTCTGTCTAATTTGATGTTGTCACCGAAGTCTTATTTTCATATTTAACAACTCAATTCAACCACCAAACCCTACATGTAACCGATAACATTTACAATACCCATTAGGAATCAATAGAAAAAAATAAAGCAACTTTCTTTACGTTTTCTTACAAAAGATTAATTAAAACACTTAAAATCAACATATTACAGCAACAAGAAAGAAAGCTTCATCTATCATTCATAGGAAATACGCGATATCAACAACTTGTATAAACAAACAAGAAAGCCCTTTCTATCGCTTATATGGAATACACGACAACGAAAAATCTAACGAAAAAAGAAAAGCCGAGAGCCATAGCACTATCATAATTAAATATATTTCACCCTTAAATACAACAACTTAACGTTAAATAAATTGTGGTCAATTATATCATCGTTGACCACAACATACTTACACCCTATAGTGTTACCGATTTCATTATGATTTTGCATGAATAGTAGGACAAGGCTCCATCACATACTAACCGGTTCATCCCTATGGAAATAATAAGCAGTGCATTAGTAAGATATGAACACATCTATTGGAATTTATCGTAGCCACTTAAATAAATAACCTTGTGGTCACTGTTTAATAAAATTAGAAATATTATTTTTTTAATTTGTTTTTTAAAGAAAGGAAGAAAAAATATGTATACAAAAACGCTCCTTGTTATGATCGCGTGTTTATTGTTTTCACACAATACTCAGGCTGGCACTGGCAAAAAGAAAAATCTTTTATTTATCATTACCGACCAACAACAGTCCAAAGCGTTGGGCATTGCTGGTAATACCGTAGTGAAAACGCCAAATCTTGATAAACTAGCCAAACAAGGTGTTTATTTTAAAAATGCCTATACCCCCAGCGCTGTTTGTACTCCGGCGAGATCATCCATTCTAACTGGTCATAGCGTTGAAAATACCGGAATGAGTCATAATAATAAGGCCTACTTTCACAAAGAAGAAGGCCTGATGCTGATGCCAACCTTCGATGAAATATTGACTGATGCTGGTTATCATGCTGAATATTATGGCAAATGGCATACGCAAACTTCCCATGCACAAATATATAAAAATCCTAAACTTACGGCAAAAGATGGTCGTTCTGTTTTTCAACATAAAGGACAAAGCTTTGTTTATCTAGATTATCTGGATGAAAATGTACCAATTAGAGCCCTTAAAAAGGGTGAACTATACGATAATACAATGACAAAAAGACCTTATAGATCAGACCCACTCGATAAATATCATAATGATAAGAGAGGGGAAACTCTGGGTGAAGGTCCGCTGCGTGTACAACCTGATTCTCACGGTGAATTGATGATGGATGAGAATTATAGTTTTACGGCTTTTCAGGCATTAGAAACAATAGAAGCCATTGAACGACTAAAAGACAAGCAATTTAGCATCACAGTTTCTTTTCATTTACCCCATTCGCCTATCCTGCCAACAGCACCTTATTATAATATGTACCCAGCAGATGAGATGGTTGCTCCCGAGAGTATCGCTGATGATATGAATAACTCACCCTATCGAGCTAAAAACAATCGATTAAACCTAACTCAGTATACCGATCCCGAGCAACTTAAATACATGATTTCAAATTACTATGGCTTGATCACCGAAGTTGATGTTTGGGTAGGAAAAATTTTAGATACCTTAGAAGAACAAGGCCTGGCAGAAAATACTCTGGTGATATTTACTAGTGACCATGGCGAAATGTTAGGTGCCCATGGTATGAGAGAGAAAAATGTATTTTATGAAGAATCTGCTCATATTCCTTTATTAATGCGTTTTCCTGATGGCATGAAACCACAGACCCAAGTAGATGGTTATGTCTCTTTAGTTGATTTATTTGCCACTATTTTAGATTACATGGATGTTAAGGAACACCCTTCAGATGGCAAAAGTCTCAGAGGTTTGATTGAAAACACGGATCCGGAACAAGGAAAATATGTTGTCACCGAATGGAATTGGGCTGGCGATACTGAACCCAATTATATGGTAATAAAAGATGGTTGGAAATTAATGATCCCCTACAGTAAAAGCTCCAAGGTGATCAATGCTATGTACAATCTCAATGAAGACCCTTTTGAAATGAACAATCTGATTGGTAATAACCCCAAAAGAAAAAATTATCAAGCGCAGGCTGAACAGTTGCGTGGTTACTTATTAGAATGGTTGATGAAAAACAAATCTAAACACGTTAAAGGTGTAAGTGAAAGAGAACTGATCTGAGCCTATACCGAAAAAGCCAAATCTTAGCCGCATCCCAATGAGAAGTATAATTATGAAAAATTTTGATTATGAGGTAATTGTCGTCGGCTCTGGAGCCGGTGGAGCAATGGCTGCTTATACATTAACAAAAGCCGGACACAAAGTTCTGTTGCTTGAAGCGGGTCGTGATTATGATCCAAAAACCGAAACACCTATGTTTCAAACAAAAGGTCAGGCACCGTTAATGGGCGCAAGCACTAAAGATAAAGACTTTGGTTTTTATGATGCTACCGTAGACGGAGGTTGGACTGTGCCGAATGAGCCCTATACTACGGGTGAAAATACTGAATTTTTATGGTGGCGCGCTCGCATGTTAGGTGGTCGAACCAATCATTGGGGACGTTTTGCCCTTAGATTTAGTGAACATGACTTTAAAGCTAAAAGTCGCGATGGTTTAGGGGCTGACTGGCCATTTGACTACCCAGACATTGCTCCCTGGTATGATAAAACCGAAACACTCGTCGGTGTTTGTGGTACCAATACTGGCTTAGATGATATGCCCGATTCATCGATAGGGGTATTACAACCTCCGCCTAAACCTAGAGTGACTGAGTTACTAATTTCAGCAGCGGCTAAAAAACTTGGCATTGCCACAGCACCCATGCATAGAGCGGTATTAACACGCCCAAAAGATGGTCGACAAGCATGCTTTTATGCCACAAACTGTGGCAAAGGTTGTTCAGTTGGCGCGGCTTTTCAAACCACCACCTCATTACTCCCTATGGCAAAAGCAACCGGGAATTTAAAAATAATTACCGACGCCATGGTGAGATCAGTTGATGTGGATGACAGCGGCAAAGTCAATGCTGTGACCTATATTGATAAAAATACCGGTAAAGATATTAAGTTAGCAGCCAAGGTTGTTATATTAGCGGCGAGCGCTTGTGAAACAGCAAGGTTGTTACTGAATTCAAAAAGTAAACACCATCCTGATGGGTTGGCTAATTCAAGTGGTCATGTGGGCAGAAACCTGATGGACTCTACCGGAGCCAGCTTAGGCGCACATATTCCGGCCCTTGAAGGACGTCCAATTTATAATGAAGATGGCCATACCGCGAACCATTTATTTATTCCCTGGTGGGGGCATAAACAACACGCTAAAGGTGAGTTAGACTTTCCCCGTGGATATCACTTTGAAATATCGTCAGGCTTTAAAGAACCAAGCTCTTCACTTAATGGAAATTTTCAAGGCTATGGTAAGCAATTAAAAGCAGAAGCCAAAAAACATTTCGGTGCCCGGATTACTTTAGCGTTGCGCGGTGAAATGTTACCTAATGAGCACAGTTATATGGAAATAGATGACAAGGTTAAGGATAAATGGGGCATACCCGTTGTTAAATTTCACTGGCAATGGTCAGAGCATGAATTGAAACAGATTGCCCATGGTTTAAAAACGGCGAAAGTAATTCTAGAAACCATGGGGGCAAGTTTCAGTCAGCCACTGCCATCGCCGGAAAAAGCAATTTTAAAGGGCGGACAAATTATCCATGAAGTTGGCAGTACCCGTATGGGGGCTTGTGCAAAAGATTCGGTCACCAACCAATATGGTCAAACATGGGATTGCCCTAACCTATTTATCATGGATGCCGGGGTTTTTGCATCTAACCCTCATAAAAATTGTACATTAACCATAATGACATTAGCAATGAGAAACTCCACTTGGTTAGCAGGGCAACTCGACTCTTCAACAAACCCTATAAAAGCATGGGAGAGCTAAACAAATGAAGCGAATCAAACCAAACAATAAACAGATAAATCAGAATTCCCCCTATGTAAGCACATTAACCCGTAGAGAATCATTAAAATGGCTGGGGGTTTTATCGGCAAGTGCATTACTGCCTTCATTCACGGTTTTTAGTGAGTTACAAAAGACGCAAAGTGATGCATCTAGCGTAGTTAAAGGACATTGGCCTAAGTTGAAGCTCTCACCAATTTCGGCTAAAGGTTACGGTACAGATCCCGCAATGGTTATACCTAAATCGCCATGGCCAAGAACGTTAACCACTGAGCAAATAATGTTAGTTGCCGTTCTAGCCGATATTCTGGTGCCCAGAGATGGTTACGTGCCCTCTGCATCACAGGTCAAGGTGCCTGATGTGATTGATGAATGGGTAAGTGCGCCCTATGAAAAACAGCAGCGTGACCGTTTTACCATTTTGTCCGCTTTACGCTGGATTGATGATGAATCAAAATTAAGATCCTCTAACATCTTTGTTGCTTTATCAACAAAGCAACAGTTTGAAATCATTGATGATATCGCCTATGAAAAGGCTGATACACCCAAACAGTTCAGACAAATTTCGCATGCTTTTTCTGCGTTTCGAAGATTGGTATTAGCGGCATTTTTCTGCAGCCCTGAAGGTACTAAAGACATAGGTTATATAGGCAATATTCCTATTAATGGAGACTATCCTGGACCTACAGACAAGGCAATGCTTCATTTACATCAGGTCTTAGATGATTTGGGGCTATCACTTTAAAGGTAAAACATGAAAACAATCTTGACATTCACGGCAATTTTTCTAACTGTAGCTTCGTTCGCAGGGGCTCAAGACAACAATTTAAAGAGCAATAACGTTCTGAAGAAAAACCAAGTGACTTACCCATATCCTGATGAGGATAAAGATCAAATCAAGATTACTGATAAAAAGCAGCTTCACAAAAAGCACCGTCAGAAAAAGAAAAAAACAAAAAAGCCTGCGGTAGAAAAAAAGTGGATGAAAGCTATGCAGAAGGGAACCTTTGAAGGGTTACCCTATCGTCTGGTGAAGGCATTTGACTATGATCCAAAGAAGAAATATCCTTTGATCCTCTGCCTGCATGGCATGGGAGGCAGGGGCAGCGATAACATTTCCCAGCTGAAAAACTATGTGATGCCCTTTAGTCAGGATGACCTTCGTCAAGCATATCCTCATTTCTTTGTCGCGCCGCAAACTTCAACTGTCTGGTCAAATCCACTTGATAAAGGAAAAACATTAACCCTTAAAGAAATGGAAAAAACCTTAGTGCCTGATGACCGCAATATGGCCACCTTTAAAAAGGTCTATCTAGATAACCCTGAGGGTGAATTGATGAAGGCATTGCGCCTGGTCGATGATTTGGTTAAACAATACAATATCGATACCTCTCGCATCTATGTCATTGGACACTCAATGGGCGGCTTTGGCACCTTCAATGCGATCTGGAACCGCCCTGATTTTTTTGCTGCGGCTATCCCTTCTGCAGGTGTATTATTACCCCAGTTTAATCGCGAAAAAATCAAAGATATTCCGCTTTGGCTATTTCATGGTGATGATGACAAGATAATTAATTACAGATGGGGTGTTAATGTTTTTAACGAGATGAAACAGCTAGGGGCCAATATGAAATTCACCTCTATCAAGGATATTGGCCATAATGCCGGCAGTGTGGCTTTCAGCTATACAGGAGATCGTAAGGATGCTAGCACTCAATACGCCTCTGATAAAAGTGACAAGACAGAAAATTCATTGGAATGGTTATTTAAACAGAAACGGTAAATAGAAATACCAGTGTCACCGTTCGACATTTGTCCGGGATTGGTAGCCGCCACAGTCGGTTATCATCACAATACAGGGTTTATTTTCAACCAAGGCCCTTATTAACAAAAAAAAGGGTAATACCACTGACCAGCGCACACCGAACAAACTATTTTATCGTGGACAGCACTGAGAGCACATTTAATTTACCTTTACCTTCCCGGTACTTTTTCTGATAATTAACTCATATGGAAACACATCACGTAACCTTGGAGAAGGGTTGTGGTCAATAATGTTAACTAAGTTGTTTACTGCTTTATTGCCAATTTCGAAAGCGGGTTGTCTTATCGTCGTAATTGGCGGTTCAATATACTGAGCAACCGTAATGTCGTCAAAACCACTTATTGAAATGTCATCTGGGATATTCAGACCTAATTCCTTAGCGCTATGGATTGCACCTATAGTAACATGATCACTGAAACAGATAATCGCCGTTGGCTGAGAGTCCATTTCCATCAACTGTTTAATGCCATCAACCCCAGTCTCATAAGTATAACCTTCCCCCACTAACCAGTCTTTGTTGAATAGTATATCTTCTTCAGATAAGGCTCGAATAACGCCACTGAATCGGTCTAAATAAACTTGGCTAGTTCTTTGACCAGAAATAATGCCAATTTTGGTATGCCCTAACTCAATTAAATGCTGAGTCATTGCACGAGCCGCGCCAAAATTATCGAGCTCTATAAATGGAAATTTGTGATCAGTAATACGATCACAAACACTGATCATAGGCACATTTATACCTAGCTCTTCGTCTTCAGCAGAAAAAGGAAAAGTGTGGTTCAGCTGAATTAAGCCATCAGCCCTGCCGTTTAGTGCCATAGCTGCGTATTGATGTTCTATCTCAGGATCACCCGCTGAATCACCCAATAATACGTTATAGCCTAACTGTCGGGCTCCATGTTCAATCCCTTCAATTATTTGCATAAAAAATGGATTTCGTAAGTTGGGAACCACGACAACAATAGTATTAGACTTACCACGCTTGAATCGTGTCGCCATCCAATTTGGTCGATAACCGGTTTCCTTCACCGCCTTCATCACTTTTTCTCGTGTCTGAGGTTTCACTAATTCAGGATGGCGCAGTGTACGATTAACGGTAGCTGTAGAAACACCTGATAATCTACATACTTCTTTAATATTACTCATACTTAACTTTTAATAAGCCTTATATTTAAAAAACCCAAATCATTATACGCTAAATAGCCCACATGTGAATGAATGATATTGGTAACATACTCAAATCACTTCAAATTGCATCATTTAACTGGAGTGTATTTGAGTATGTTTACGTGGCATTCATTAAAAATCACCTGTAGCGATTAACGATATCAACGAACCCCATTATAACTTCCCTATTCAATGGCAAGTTCCTCGATCCCATCAAGTTTTTCTGGCCCCGCCTCTAATGCCTCTAATGCCTCTAATGATTTACCTTTGGTTTCTGGCATAAGAAAAATAACGAACAATAGTTGGAAAATCATCATAAAGCAGAAGAAACTAAAAATGTAATAAGGTGAAACTTGGCTTAGTACCAAGGGCATACAAAGAGTAATAACAGCAGCGCCAATCCAATGGATACCACATCCCCAAGAACTACCTTTCGCCCTAAGATGGTTAGGGAAAATTTCGGCAATAAAGACCCAAATAACCGCACCTTGACCAACGGCATGCGAAGCGATGAATGCGAAAATAAACAGCACCACAACCAAACCGCTTAACTGGGCGTAAAACGCATAAGCCACCACAGCAAGAGAGATAATGTAGCCTACAGAACCAATAAGCATCAGGGGTCGACGCCCCACCCTATCAATTAGATAAACACCCAACATAGTAAAAATAAGGTTGGTTAACCCTATTCCAGCTGAAGATAACAAGGCTGAGCTGGAATCTAGCCCAGCCAGTTCAAATACGCGCGGCGCAAAATAAATAATAAAATTAATGCCGGAAGCCTGATTAAAAAACGCTATCATAAAGGCTAACATCAGTGGCATTACATTAGTTTTGGTAAACAGCGCCGAACTACTTGCCTGACGTTGGCTTGACTTAATTTGATGAATCGTTTGCTCAATATCCTCAACACTAGGCAACATATTGCTTAAAACCTGCCGAGCTTTCTCTTCAGAATTTCGATATAGCAATAACCACCTTGGGCTTTCCGGAACCTTGCTTACCAAGATAAGAAATACCAAAGCAGGTACCGTCTCAACTGCTAACATCCAACGCCAATCTTCTGGGCTGATACCTGACAGCATATAGTTTGATAAAAACGCGATAAGAATGCCGAACACAAGTTGAAATTGATACAAAGCGACTAAACGGCCCCTATACTTAGCTGGAGCAATTTCTGATATATAGGCAGGAACTGCGATTGAAGACGCCCCTACCGCTAAACCACCTATAAAGCGGAAAAAGGAGAACGTATAAGGATCAGGGGCTAAAGCGGAACCTATTGCGGAAACCAAAAATAAACAACCAATTGCGATCAATGTTGGCTTTCTACCCCATTTATCACAAGGCAAATTGCCCGCTAGCGCCCCCAATACTGTTCCCCATAGCGCTGACGACATTATAAATAGGCCGTGAAATAAGGGAGGTGTTTTCCAGAGAACTTGAATGGGTTGATCTGCACCCGATATCACGGCGACATCAAATCCAAAAAGGAAGCCCGCCACCGCCACGGTGATAGACCAAAAAAAGACCTTATTCATAATTTAGTTTTCCTTCTGATTAATAGTGATTGGCTTAGTTAAGCTATTACTTTACTTCGCCATATCAAGCTGCTGCATAACAAGCAGGTTATTTTCGATAAACAGTAAGTCGTATTCATCCAACTCGACCGGTTTCCTAACCAGATCCGCTAAAAACTCAAACGGCTCATTGATTGGATAACCGGTTTTCGGCCACTCAAATAAACCTATTGTTAGCTCCACTGTGCCAGGATAATTCGTGACTGCTAGGTATGTTTATTTGCCCTGTTCGGCCATAAACCAGCAGACCTTTGTGCTGAATTGGCCAGTTCCAAGACGCCATCAATATTGCCTGAACGTTATTGTAATAAAGCAAAGCACCGCATCATCTTCTACATTTGGATATAGTTCAGGTTTATACTGATTGAATTGCACGTATACCCGTAATCATTCAAAATGCAGGTTTTGAAGCGTTTTAAAAGATTATCTACTACGTTGCTTTCAATCCCAATAGCCCGCTATTGCTCAATCAAGCGCCTTTTAGATAAACTTTCAAATTCACCTCAAATTCCCGCATCTTGAATGACCACGGGTATAGATGTTTTCAAGCATTTCCCCCTTCGTAAGCCAATTCAGTAGGTTTAGACCCTAGCAAGCAAAATCCATCAAAACGCCACCGCAATTTTGGCACCCCATGAACTTATACAACATAAGTTCATGGGGGCTTAAAACGGAACGACTTAACTTAAGCCGCTACTTGGCACGTATCTAGAATTTATAGCGAGCAAAAAGACTAAACTGCCTGCCATGTGTTTGATAACGATTGGTTGCCCTTATACTATCAGTTCCCCAAGGATCCACCCAATATTTGCGTCTTACTTCATCGGTTAAGTTATTAACACTAACCGAGACACGCAGGTTTTTGGTGAATGAGTAATGCGCGGTGAAATCGACACTTTGTACCGAGTCTAACTTTATTGCGTTAGTCAGATTTTCCCCTAAACTACTCGACTCAGTTTGATAACGATAAGCGAGTCGTAGGTTAACGGGATAACTGTCATAGTACAGCACAGTATTAAGGGTATGTTCTGCAAAGCCATTCGGCGGCAGTGCGAAGTTAGTACAAATACGACCACTGGCTTCTGGCTCTTCGATAAAACATGACGAACCATTTGGGGTTGCGCCATTTCCATCTAGGTAGACACGATTAAACTCATTGTCAATATCAGACGACAAATGGGCATAGTTAGCCGTCATGCCCAATCCAGAAAATAAGCCAGGTAAGAAAGTAAATGCCTGAGAATAAGATAATTCAATGCCGGTAATAGTTGAACTACCATTATCGTTTTGTGGCTCCTCAACAAGGAAAGTAACAGGGTCACCACTGGTGGAATTCAATACCAACTCGCGCTGGCCTGATACTAAGAAACCATCAACCTTTTTAACAAAAACACCGGCACTTAATGACAGGTCCTTAGTGGGATACCATTCAAGGGCTAAGTCTACCTGAGTTGACTCTATCGCTTGAAGCGCAGGGTTACCGGTCTTACCGGTAAGCATAAATACATCGTCTCCGGTGTCGCCATCCTCGGTCTTACTTGTTTTAAGCTCTGTTGTTTTACCCAGGGCTGCAAATAGTGGACGAGACATCGCCTTGCCTATAGCAAAACGCACCAATAGATCATCCATTGGCTCAAGGACAATATTAAGGCTCGGGAGAAAACTGTTATAATTTGTTGTTTCTGCCACTAGGTTATAGCCGTCATCCCAACCTGCTAGTTCTACATCAGTCACTTCACCATTTTCATCGGTTTCAATGGTGTATCCAGGTGTCACTACGTGAGCGGTGGTTTCAGTTCTAACGTATCTGACCCCCATATCACCTCTAAAAGGTATATCACCAATTTGACCTTCAAAATCAACCTGCACATAAGCGCTAAATGACTCTTCATCAACATCGTAAGTTTCAACGATTAAGTCACTCGCCCAAATGCTAGGAGCCTTTATCTCTTCGTTACCAAACCTATTTTCTAAAATGCCGCTAGCATTTAGCACTGGCCATTGTGTTAGCCCGCCAACACCCGGCATAAATTCGCCAAAAGGAAACGCTTCATACATGTACTGCTGAGCAATATCAATAGAATCTGCTACGTTGCCATCTCTATCAAATGCTCCTTTCCCTTGGAATAGTTCAGTCTCGCGCGATTTCGCCTTGGTGCGTTTTGATAAGCGAGCGCCAAATTGAAGATTGGTAATGATACCGTCGTCAAAGAATCGAGACATACCAATTTTGGCCGCAGTGAGCTCATCATCTTGATAATTTTTTAAGTAACTAAGTGTAACGGGCGCAAACTCCCCAGCGTTAGTCCGAGTCCCCCAGGTAAGGTCATCAGGATGAATAACTTGCGCACCAGGATTTTGATAATCAAAGCCAGTGAACAAGGGAATATCATTGTTATCAAGTTCATAATTCCAGGCAATACCTTTAGTCATTACTTTAGCCGTTGTATTATAGCCATTTCGTGACGCATTAGAGTAGGACACATCCGCTTCTAGGGTCCAATCGTCATTGATATAATGCTCAACATTTAAACCGAGTATCGTGCTGTCATAGTCTTCCGTCAAGTCGACGCCGGAGAACCTTGGACTACCACCCGTGAGATCGTAGCCAGTTACTAATGCACCATTGATAGGATCACCCGCTTGGGTGTACGCTGAACCAATGTCATCGTCAGACGTCGTTACGTTTTGATATCTTGTTGGGCCAACGTAAATAAAGTCAGCTCGACTCATCTTACCTTCACGTTTACTGCGTGCAAAAACAGAATCGAATGTGAACAATGTATCTTCAGACGGTTGCCACTGTACAGTAAATGCCCCGCCTAGCCGTTCGTTGACAAAGGCATCTGCCTGCTGGAAGTTATTCTTATTGTAGAAATCAACCGTGCCGTCACCATTGAGATCACCAAAGCCTTTTGGGCTATTAATGTCTCTTTGGAATATAGGTCCTGTAGGTTGACTTGAAGGATTGAATATCGCCTGGCTAACCATTGGCTGGCTTTGATAGGCAATTGCCGCTGAAAAACCTAAGGTGTCATTATTAAATTTATCGATAAAGGTTAATGAAGCCGCCTTACCATTGGTCTCAACTTCAGGACCATCAGGAACATCGGCGCGCATATATTTTGTGTTAAACGAGAATACTCGCTCTTGTACTTCTAACGGTCTAGCCGTTTCTAAATTAACTGTGCCTGCCAAACCACCTTCGATCATCGAAGCATTGGTCGATTTATCAATTGAAGCTCGACGGAGTATTTCACCTGGAAATAGACCAAGAGATACACCACGACCGCCTTGTTCTGAAGCAACTTCACGGCCATTAAATGTTGTCAGGGTTAAATCTGAGCTAAGACCTCGTACTAATACCTGCATGGGTTGGCCGCGATCTTCAGTAATGCCAACACCGGTTAATCTTTGTAACGATGCAGCAATACTATCATCCGGCAGCTGCCCGATATCTTCTATCGTTATCACTTCCTTAAAATTATTGGCCATCCTTTTTATAAAGGCCGATTCTTGCAACGAATTACGCGTACCCGAAACGATGATTGTCTCTAAGTTTTCATCTTTTCTCTTATTTTTTTTGCTTTCCTGATTAATCTCTACGTCTGCATCTTTATTATCTATTTTTGTTTCCTGACTAATCGCATGTGCAGATATCATCACGGAAGATGCTAAACATAGCTTGATCGCTAAATTTAATTTGTTTAATTTCATTTTCATTTTCTCTAACTTCCCCTATATAACTAGAATGTGTGATTTTTTGGCGCTGAAAAACTTTGCTTATTTTTATTATGGCTATTCTGGCTAGCATCACGTTTATACTAAATTCAATGTAATATAACAATTCCAGCAATCAATTATGATAGTAAATGTTATGGATAACATTTGCAACAAAATAAACAAAATAAAGATTAAGTGCTAGATAACAGTCACTTATAAAAACAATGATAATCAGCACCCATCCAGAATACGAAAAAACATGAGGGTAAGTAACATGTAGCCCTCAAATAGAGACTCTAAAACCAATTAGAACAAAAACCCCAACCATCTAGTCTGGTGCAAATATGTCAGTGAAGAATCCCTTATTAATAAAGGGCTCTAGGAGGGATTTCCTAGGTATAAGAACAAAAAACATCCTACAAATATAAGTTGAACCACCATACCCCAACCAAGAAAACACACCTTTACCTTTATGTTCAATACCTTACCTATCATTCACTTAAAGGGAAAACAGCAGCGTTGACCAGAGCAAACTTACCACATACAATGTTATCGATTACATTTAAGTCGATAAACATTACAAAGATCCAGCACATGTTAACCGGTTCAGCCCAGTGGAAACAATTAGCAGCACATTACCAAGATGTTGAACACATTCATATGAGAGATTTGTTCAAAGAAGATCCCAAGCGATTCGCTAACTACTCTATTACTACCGCAGGCATAACCTTAGATTATTCTAAAAATAAATTAACCGAACAATCGTTACCCTTGCTCATTGAACTGGCTAAAAGTGTTGACCTTGAACAACGCCGCAGTGACATGTTTAACGGCTTACCAATTAACCTAACAGAGAAACGCCCGGTATTGCACACCGCCTTAAGGAACTTTTCAAACAAGCCCGTATTGGTTAACGGCCAAGACGTGATGCCTGATATCAGAGCAGCATTAGCCAAAGTAAAAAACTTTGTTAATAATATTTCCTCTGGTGAAGTTAAAGGATACACAGGTAAAGCATTTACCGATGTCTTTAGTATTAGTATCGGTGGCTCATTTTTAGGCCCGAAGATCATGTCAGAAGCGTTAAAACCCTATCAACAGAAACAATTAAAAGTGCATTTGATCGCAAAATTGTCAGTATTATTCAAAACATCGTTAAAAACGTGGCCTGCCTCCTAATTTATCTTAACGTTAAACAAAAACTAAAAAACGAAAAGGAATGAATACAAAAAGCCGTCATAGAAGGCGTGAAATATTTTGAAGGTATGGGTGTGGTTGAATTTGAGCCCCACAACTCAATCAGTGAGAAGTTGGCGTACATTTCTCGTCTGCAGGAGCGCAACAAAGTGATACCGCCAATGCCAGAATTGAAATATCCCAGAGAGCCATGGAGCATAGGTGGCTTTCTGGGCGTTGAAGTTAAAACAACCAGGTTAAAATAACTGGATTATTATTGGGCTCTCTGGAGATAAAGTTTTTACACAGATCAGAATGTGAAAATACTATCTTGCCAGTCCGCCCATACAAAGATATTTTATTGTAAGATAGTCCGCCAATCCATATTTGGACCCTTCACGTCCATTGCCAGATTGTTTGACGCCGCCAAAGGGTGCCGCCGCATTTGAAAGAATACCTTCATTAATGCCGACCATGCCATATTCCAGGCCCTCAGCAACTCGCCAAATCCGACCAATATCTCTGGAGAAAAAGTAGGCCGCCAATCCGTATTCTGTATCGTTGGCCATTTTGATCGCATCCTCTTCATCATCAAAAGCAATAATAGGCGTTACAGGGCCAAAAATTTCATTGCGAGCAACCGCCATCGTATTGGTCACGCTGGTCAATATAGTTGGCTGATAGAAATTTTCACCGGCTTCGTGACGTTGACCACCCAGCGCTAGGACGGCGCCCTGGTCGATAGACTCAGAGACTAAACTGGCTACATCTTCTAAGGCTTGGCTGTTAATCAAAGGGCCAACTGAAACCCCAGCTTGCAGACCATCGCCTACAGAAAGACACTTCACAGCGGCTACGAATTTTTCAGTAAAGGCCTCAAGAACGTTTTTCTGAACAAAAAGTCGATTGGTGCTGACACAGGTCTGACCCGCGTTTCGATATTTCGAACCAATTGCGCCGGCCACCGCGGCGTCTAGGTCTGCATCATCAAATACGATAAATGGCGCATTACCTCCCAATTCCATGGAAACCCTTTTAACCGTGGTGGCGCACTGGCTAATCAAGGACTTACCAACGGCAGTAGAGCCGGTAAAGGTGAATTTCGCTACATCCGGGTGTTGGGTCAGGACCTTACCCATGCCCCTGGAATCTTGGCCGACTACCACGTTGAAAACGCCGGGTGGTATTCCTGCGCGGGCAGCAAGCTCTGCCATGGCCAGCGCTGACAATGGCGTTTGCGAAGCCGGTCGGGCCACAAAGGTACAGCCGGCCGCTAGTGCCGCCGCCGCTTTTCTGGCGATCATTGCATTGGGGAAATTCCAAGGCGTAACCGAAGCGACTACGCCAACAGGCTGCTTAATCACAAGAATGCGCCGGTCAGAAGATAATGCAGGGATAGTATCGCCATACACTCGCTTTCCTTCCTCTGCGAACCACTCGATATACGAAGCACCGTAGCCAATTTCACCTTTGGCTTCAGCCAGAGGTTTGCCCTGTTCTGCGGTAAGAATTCGGCCAAGATCATCCTGGTGTTGCATCATCAGATCAAACCAACTGCGCATTAATTTGCAACGCGCTGCAGCAGATTTAGCCGACCAGGCAGGCAATGCCGCTTTCGCAGCAAATACTGCTTGTTCTGTTTCCACAATTCCCGCATCAGTCACCGAGGCAACCAAATCGCCATTCGAAGGATTGAGTACAGCATAGGTCTGGTCACTGGTTTGCCAATCACCATCAATGTACGATGCTCTCTTCAATAAATCCGTATCTTTTAAGTTTAACATTGCCTGATCCTATCAATTAGTTTTTAAAATTGTATGTAATAGTAACCCCACAGAAATACAACCTGTACAGTGTACCGTGGTGTAACCACCTAAATTTGTTCCAGTTCTGTGCACATCAACTGACTGGCTCATGCCCGTCTCCATCAAAAAGTGATGTAGAACCTGACACACTATATGTTTATTACAAGCGCTACGATATTACTTGTATTGTGGCACACAAATGGATACTATCCTTGTAATGTTACCGAATACATTATCATACTACCTCAATATGTTCACGTCATTTTGACGGATGTCGCGCGATCGACTCGTCAGTTGTTGACCAGTCTGAGTTAAACGGTTTCAACCACTACTAAAGGAGAAAGATGCCATGGTTACTGAAGATATTTCCTGCACGCTAATACCCTATTTCAAGATTCAAGAAGGCAAAATAGACACATTCAAGCAAATGTGTGTGGAATTTGTTAAGGCCACCAATACCGAACCGAAATGCCTTTTCTACGGCTTCAGCTTCGACGGTGACATAGCCTGTTGCCTCGAAGGTTATGTGGGCGCCGAGGGAGTGCTGGCGCATGTCGACAATGTCGGTGCCCTATTTCAGGAGGCGCTGAAAATATCCGAAATCATGCGTTTGGAAGTTCACGGCCCCGAACAGGAGTTGGCGAAACTACGCGAGCCTCTGGCAGATCTGAATCCTCAATTCTTCTCGGTTGAGTACGGATTCCGCCGCTGAAGTAGTTGAACATAATGTATTTCTGTAAAACTAACGAACAGAGCTTCCGTAACCTGAAGGTCACGGTATTACGTATTACTATCAAGACTTATACCCGTTACCTTTCAAAATGCGGGAATTTGAGGTGAATTAAAAAGCATAGTTACAAGACGCTGATTCGCCGGATAAGTTATTCTTATTTAAGATTCAGCAACGCAGTAAATATGTTTTTTAAACGAATCAAAACCTGCATTTTGAATGGTGATGGGTATATACACATAAACAGAGAGATACACATGAGTAAACTCACCATTGTTGCAAACGTCCACGCCAATCCCGATAAAATTGAGCTAATCAAAGCTGAATGTGAAAAACTGGTTCCGATAACTCGCGCTGAAAAAGGCTGTATCGAGTATGCCTTGCATCGCGACAACGAAAATCCGGCGCATTTCATGTTCTTTGAAATCTGGGAGTCGCGTGAGCTGTGGCAGACCCACATGAATGCCCCGCATCTAGCTGCCTATATGGAAGCCACTGAAGGCGCGGTTGCAGATTTCACGCTCAACGAAATGTCGCAAATCAGTTAACCCTGTCAGCGGGTTTTTTATTGTTGTGATCAAGTGGTACTCAATAAGCATGACACCATTTGCTCACTGCTCTAGCCTAAATACCTATTGTTAGAAATTATGGATAGTCATCATGAGAATAGAACAACTTAACCACGTCAATATACGCACCACCCAACTCGATGTCATGGTTGACTGGTACACAAATTTTTTAGGCTTGCGCAGTGGTGCTCGCCCGAATTTCCCTTTCCCTGGTGCATGGATGTATGCTGGTGATACCGCCATTGTGCACTTGGTCGGCATCGAAGGCACGCCCGCCGTCGGGGCGGAGGTAAAATTAAAGCTTGAGCATTTTTCACTTACAGGTACCGGAGGCGCCGAATTTGAGGCAAAACTCCGCACCGAGGATATAAAGTACCGCCGCGCTGATATTCCAGAGTTTAATATTTATCTGATCAATATTTGGGACCCTGATGGAAATCACATCCATGTTGATTTTCACCTGGATGAGTAGACGCACTTTCGAGTATGGGTGCAAGAATGTTTGAGGATCAGTCACGAAACTGGTGTTGAACTGTAATTAAGTTCGTGACTCCTAAACTCAGATCATGAAGAACATGGCATTAAGTGTTTAAACATTGTAGATCCCTCTTCAAGTTTTTATTTACAACTGTTGATCAACTTTAGATCTATTACTGATTTAACCGACGATTGGAGTCATCGCCATCGCAGATCGTAGTTACAATGAATCAGGTGAATGTGTTGAACAGCAAAAATTCATCATGCCAACTCCCCTCAGAAAATAAAATCGATTTGCACCGAAGATAACCTTCAGCTACAGTCCCTAATTACATGAGGTGTTTGTTCCAAGAACGAATACAGAGACCAAAAACTATAGCCAAAAAACTATAGCCATAAACAAGCAAGGAAAATATTGATGATTGTACTAACTACCCTCCGGGCAAAAATCGTCTAAAGTTAGCTTGTTCTAAATAGAACATCTCTTTTCGAATTTTACCGCCCGGTTATAAAACAAACCGGGGCTGATCAAATTAAGCCCTTAAAAATATTTTATATGACGCTATCTTTATACGTCAGGGGCAATCATGTCAAAAACACATTCACTATCTCAAATGGGATGGAACGCTTTTTTTCAACAACAACTTTCATTAGAACAATGGGAATCTTTCAACATTGGCCGGGTCACAGCACAACATCGGGCACATATTGAAATAATGACCGAATCTTCGGTAAATCAATCTATGCCAATGCTGGCTAACATGACAAATTTAACAGTTGGTGACTGGATATTAATCAATCAAGACAATCGGTTTGAACAGGCGCTGGAACGTTACTCTTTATTTTCCCGTAAATCAGCAGGAAGTAAAATAGGAGTACAGTTAATAGCCGCTAATATTAATACCGTATTTATATATAGTCTGTTCATTGAATAACAACTTCAATTTAAGCCGCATTGAACGTTATTTAGCCTTAGCTTTCGAAGCCGATGTAAAACCTGTAGTGGTTTTAACCAAAGCAGACTGTTGTGAAAATACAGAAAGTTACCTTGAACAAGTTCAATCACTTGATTCAATGTTAATGGTAGTCGCCGTCAACGGGCTCGATTCTGACAGTGTAAAACCACTGGAATCGTGGTGTTCAACAGGTAAAACCGTCGCATTTATGGGTTCATCAGGCGTTGGAAAATCAACACTGATCAATACTTTGCTCAATGATAATAGCCTAGCTACAGGATCATCTCGTGAAGAGGACAGTCGGGGACGTCATACGACTACTTCCCGCTCTATTCATTTAATGCCAGTCGGGGGCTTATTATTAGATACACCGGGTATGAGGGAATTACAACTTGTTGATTGTGAAAAAGGCATCGACAGTACCTTTGCTGAAATAGGTGATTTATCTGCAAAATGTCAATTCTCAAACTGTCAGCATCAAACCGAGCCAGGCTGTGCCGTGCAAACAGCAATTTCAGCTGGCGAACTTGATCAACGCAGGCTGACAAATTATGAAAAACTATAACAAGAGCAAGCCAGAAACAGTGCAACTCTGGCTGAAAAACGCAGTAAAGATCGTAATTTAGGCCGCTTTTATCGCTCAGTTCAATCTGAAACCAAACAACGCAAGAATAAACGGGGATAAATAGCTAAAGAAAGACAAATAGCGGTAGCTCCTGCTGCCGCTTTATTTGAATTTTGGTTTAACCAACACCAAAAAAATAACTGCCGAAATTATCGCAGACGCAAAAATCATACACATCACCATTATCTGATACCTTGCGGCAATCAATGGTGAAATACCCGATAAAATTTGCCCTGTCATCATACCTGGCAAAGACACAAGACCTACAGCAAATAAGGAGTTTATAACGGGAATAGAGGCAGCATTCAGTGCGAGCTTTCTGGCCTGGTCATACTCTTGCTTATTTTCCAGTTCTGAAGTTAAACGCTCTGCACATAAACTGACACTATTCATTGAATTGGCAAATATCATCCCAGCCAGGGGGATCAATACTTTTGGTTGATACCAAGGTTCAAGACTTAATACACCCTGTGTCATTAACAACAAGGTAAAACCACCACCAAGGGCTATCGCTATTACCGCATATTTAAGTAATAACATCCTGTTATCTTTAATAGTGCCTAAAGCTATCCAGCTAGAGACCAGTACCATCATGACTAATATTGCCGCAATCAACCATGCATTATCAGAATAAAAAATATAACTCAGCACATAACCAATTAAGAGTAACTGCACCAACATCCGCGACAGCGCATAAGAAGCCTGTTTAGTATTTAGAGACCATTTATACAAAAAAACAAGCCCGATAAAAACAGGAATAAAGGCAATGCTTAAATCAGCAAGCGATATAATTTGAATTGAATTATTCATAATGTTTGCTCTAGGTAAACGGTTAAATGAAGAATAGTTAACCTGTATTTAACGCTTATATCCCGACATCTCAACAAAGCCAGCGCCCTGATGACTGCCATCAAAAGTAACCATGCCTTCAAAATACTCAAAACCAAAACTCATGATTTGCTTGTTGTTGACTATTTTCACTTCAATATCAATATTATGCTCTGCCAGTTTTAATTTAAAGCTTTCTGGATATATACTTTGCGCTAAATGCTGTGTCGTTAAATTTATTTGCTTGTCGTTCAATGTTTCAATTGTGCCGTCTGTGTGCATTAAACTACCGTAAATATACTCTTGTGTCTTAGACCGAATTCGATAAACCATCAAGGCAAGATCTTTGGTTAAATGTAAAGAAAACCAATCCCATCCTTGCTGATCAGGAGCTACCCCCTGCGAACTCCACTCCCTGTCAAACCATGCAGAGCCCGTTACCTTTTGCCATTTTCCCTGCCAGAATATTCTGCCTGAGAGTTCAATAAAAGGTTGCGAATAATAATGACTGGCGGCGTTTAAACTGGCATGTTTTTGACTAAAACCTTGCTCTCCTTGCAAGTAAAAACTATCTTCTCCCAACAGTTCCAGCTCAACTTGCCAACTTGAAAAATTAAGCGCTTTTTCATCCTTTTCATCCTTTTCATCCTTTTCATCCTTTTCATCAGTAATAGAACCTTTATGACCAATAAAACCCTTATCAGCAAAATAATTACCATAACTTAACTTAGCAGGTAAAAAGTCGCTTTTTGATCGCCATGACCATTCGTCAATATCAGCCTGAAAAGGTTGAGTATTAATCACAACATTTTTAAAATCTTGACGACCACTTCTTAAGGCCGATTGCTGAGATTTTTCATCTGCTAATGCTGCATGAGCAAAATAAAAGTGTTTATCATTTACTGCTCTTCTAAATAATGTCCATTGCGTGCCAAAAGCTTGTCCTTCTTCAGTCACTAAATTCGCAGTAAGGTACCACCACTCTTGCCGATAACTTTTATGAGCACCATGATCTTTTGGAAAGGTTATTTTGTTATTTCGCGACGGCTGGGCATACTGACTGTTTTTATCCGTCAAACTTTGAACAACATCAATACTTCCATCTTTGATTTTCTCATTTGATTGCTCACAACTAGATAATAATATAAGCAAAAATATTGTGATAATTAGTTTAAATTCCTGAATCATAAAAACCGCCTAACCTTTCGCAACAGTAATTTTTCGCAAAGGAATAAGCAATGCGGGAAATAAACACAACAAACCAATTAAACTACTGGAACTAAAAGAAGCAAAATCTAATACCAGTGGCATAGACCAGCCAAATGATGCAGGAAAAACTTTTGTCACTAACGCATCAGCAATTAATATCGCTATTGGCCAACTTAACACAATACAGCTACCAGCAAGTAACAGCCATTGTGAAAACATATGGGTAAATAAGGCCAAGCGGCTATAACCTAAACTAATCAAAACAACTAGATCATTTTTACGGGCTAATTCCAAATTATTTGCCGATAAAAACAAACCAAAACAGGCAATTGATAATAATACAGCAGCAATAGCCTGTGTTAACAAAAACGTCTGGCTAAAAACCTTCAATGCCATTTCTTTTATGCTTTGGGGTTTGAATATTTGGCTGTCTTCAATGGCTAGCTCATCAATCAGCGCTTGTTGAATATCAATTTTTTCTTCCTTATTATTTCGAACATCATCCTTTTGTTTATAGCCATTTTGTTTATAGTAAATGCCAAAACCAATCTCAGTTAATGCCTTTAACTGTTTCAGAGCAAAAGTTGTCGTTAACGTTATTTCAAAACCAGGATCACCATAATCATAATAAATACCACTGACTATACAGCTAAATTTTTGATGGTTCTGTTTAAGCTCTACCATGTCACCTGTTAACACATTGCGCTTCAGAGCAAATTGTTCATTGATAAAACAGCCGTTAATTGGTAATTGACTAAACTCAGTTATCAGACGGGTTCTAGGTTTGGGGTTGGTTTTAGATCTGGTTCTGCTGCTTTTTTTAAAGACTATTGAGCTTAATTGCTTATCCGAATTAATAGTTTTAATAGCAACAGTTTCAGTATTAAATTTAGCTGTACCTTTATAATAAAGATAAAACTCTTCAACATTTTCATTTTGCTGCAACCAGATTGCTAATGCTTGTTTTTCTTCTTGTTTGAAACGAACATATAAATCTTCATTAAGATTTTGATCAAGAAATTTAACCAAAGCAGACTCGAAACTGTTCACCATTAATGCCGCAGCAATACTAGTGGTTAGTGCAATATAAAATGCCGCCAAAGGTAAAAACCGTCGAGCAATTTGATTAACGGTATCTTGCAAAATAAATTTAACACGGAATTGACTAATCACTCGGGTCAATAACTTTAATATAAGCAATAACAACAATGGCAAAAAAGCAATGCCAACTAAAAGTAACATGGCATATTTAACCATAATATGATGCCAATTCAGCTCAGGCCAAACCCAAAATATCACTAAAGTTAAACAAGCAAAAATACTGGTTTTTATAAAGAATCGGTTATCTGTGGTATTTGTTTTAATTTGTCTGGCAAAGAATGAAATTTGTCGATTACTGATCAATTTAAACTGTTTGAGTAAAGCTAAAAGCACCGCAGCACTTGAAATCAACAGTGACCAATTTAAATACTGCCAGTTCCAGTTTAAATAACCACTAGACTGTAAATTATACAGTTGGTTGAGCGTCAAACCCAAAATTGGCAGTAAAAATGACACTAACAACACAGCAATAAATACGCCGACAATACTAGCGACAACAATCAAAAAAACAGCTTCAAGTGCCAGCGCTAATCGAATAGTAGTTAACGAAATACCTAATAATCGCAATTGCGCCATCAGCTCACTGCGTTTATGCCATGCTTGATTTGCCGCCTGAAAAGCAATAAATAAACTAACCACAAAAGCTAAAATAGCTAAAGCGATTAAATTAAGGTGTAAAGCATCGGCGAAACCAGCGCGTTCATCGAGTGACCAAGATTTTTGCAGCACCAAATGCGGTGGCAGTGCCTGTTCAAGACGAGTTAACTGATGCTCCGACATTTCACTCACCATCAGGTAACTAAAATCATGCAAATCTTCAAACAGCTCCCAAGCTGTTTTTATATCTAATACTGCAGCGCTGCCAAAACTACTGTCATTGTTTAATTTTATCTGTGCGCTTTTATTATTTTCAAAAACTAATGGTTGATTTAAATCAATCGCCAAACTTTTCGAATAGTCCTCACCAAGCATAACAAAGTCGCTGTTATACAGCTGTGGGCTAGCCAAACTCAAGGCTAATAAATCAATGCCTTTAAAAGACATTTGCTCACCATTAGCTAATGTTTTTCGAAAAGACAAAACAGGACTGAGAGAAATAAAGCCTTGTTTCCTTAAATCAGCGAAGTCAGCAAGACTAACGCTATTTCCTACCTTGGGTAAAATATAATAAGCTATTACACTAGTAAGCATGGCATTAGCCCGCTGATATTCTTGTTTACTGGCATGATTTAAAATCAAAATACTGAGCAAAGTACTGGTGGCAATAGCAAGACTCAATATAAAACCAAGGTTTAATAATAAGTCTTGCTTATATTCGGCAATTTGAGTTTTGATGACCAACCAAAGTTCTTGATTTTCAACAGACATCCCTAGTACTCACTTTTATTAAGAGACTCTGTTGCCAAAGATTTGATACACCTTAATTTCCCATCCTCCAGCTGATATATTTGCTCCATGTTTTCAGCTACCCCACGACTGTGAGTCACCATTAATAAAGCTGTATTGTGCTCTTTAGCTAATCCGGCTAATAGCTCAACCACACAACCGCTATTTTTTTGATCTAGATTGCCAGTAGGTTCATCAGCCAGCAATAACTTAGGCTTGGCTGCTAAAGCACGGGCAATAGCCACCCTTTGCATTTCACCGCCCGACAATGTCGAAGGTAATTTAAAATACAAGTCACTAATTCCTAATCTTGTCGCTAAAGCTAAGCAATGTTTCTCATCATAACGTCCTGCTAATTTTGCACTAAATTCAATATTGTCTTTAACATTCAAACCAGACAGCAAGTTAAATTGTTGAAAAATAATCCCAAGATGATTTTTTCGTAATTGACTTAATTTCTTTTGTGACATGCAAGACAAAGGTTGACCAGCAATATTGATTTCGCCTTGTTGAATAGGCTCAAGTCCTGCCACTAAATTTAACAAGGTCGTTTTACCACTGCCACTATCTCCCATTAAAGCAATAGTTTCTCCTTGATTTATTTTTAAATTTAAATCAATCAATAACTGACGAGAGTTTTCTCCGTCATTTATTTGGTGGGATAAGCTTTTTATGTTTAATGGCATTAAATTAACCCTTATTGATCGCTAAATACATTTTCTATTCTTTTAATAGCTTTTTGTGACAAAACCGGTGGCAAATCAACCACCACTTCGATACCAGATTGATCAAGTAACCCGGCAGTTTCTTGATCAACAGATTGACTTTGTCTAACGTACTTAACCATAGCGCCAAGTTGTTTGATATTCTTAATTTTCGTCAACATTTCCACTAGCCTTTTATGCGTGCACATAAACATTAGTCTGTTTAGTTTAATAAATTACCTGCTTTATGCAAACGCGTAAAATCATTATTTTATTATTTGATTCAACCACTTTTTATGTGTAATAAAAATACTACCTATTAGGTTTCACTCGGCCAGGAACTTCTATTATACAGCCACACATTTATGTGCGCTCCAAGGCTGGCGTGGATAAATCCACGTTCTGAGGGATATTCATTAAATCCACGCTCTACTGGTACCAATTTAAAGACGTTAGCTTCTTCGATATTCGTAATTTTATTCGGTTACTTAACGAGATTAAAACATCTATGAGAAAAGTCGGACTTTACTTGACGGATATGATTACGGATGTAATCACATCCGTTGATTCCGATTGTAATTTGTATACAGCTATTCTTGGCTGGATAAAATTAAGAGATTAGGAAAAGAGCAATTATGAGTAAGATACAAATATTATCTGTAAATTCTAAAATTTGGTTATTAACTTTTTTAATAGGTATTAGCAATGGTTATGCAGGTGAGTTAAACAAAGATATTATCGGTAGGTTTGATGCTGGTGGTATTAAGCTTCATATTGAATGTTATGGTTCAAAATCACCGAGCATCATTGTTCATTCTGGTTTTAATGGTTATGGCTCAGAAGGTCATTGGGGAGCAGTAATAGAAAAAATCAGTCAGAAAAACAGGATTTGCATATACGATCGCGCACATCTGGGGAAAAGTGACAAGCTATCAAAAGCAAACACTGTCAACGATACTAGTAAACAATTACACACGTTATTAAAAAGTGTTGATGTAAAACCTCCTTATATAATGATTGGTCATTCTTATGGTTCTTACCCGGTAAGAGCATACAATCACCTTTATCCTGCGGACGTTGTTGGCATATTGCTGATTGATCCCAGCCAATATGGGCAATGGTCTAATCGTATCGGTAAATGGAAGCCGGAAACAGAAAAGTATAACAAAAGTCAGGAAGCAGATCGTCTGGAAGAATTATCCTATTGAAATGATCCAATGAAAAATATCGCTTTATACGATCTTAAAGCCAATGAAAAAATATTGAATGAAACAAATGCTTTTCGGGATACACCCTTTGTCCTTTTATGGGCCAAAGATGGTATTTGGAACCCCGGCGTCGACCATGGTGAAGATCATAAAATGGTATGGAACAGGATGAAAAACATGTATATAAAATCGATTGCAGACATGAATACACTTTCAAGTAATATGAAAGTAGAGTTCTCTAGAACCACCGAACATAATGTTCATTTTTACGATCCAGAAACGGTAATTGAACAACTTAACTACTTGTTAAATCAGCTATAACAAATACACATAATTACCATCTTTAGAATGACTTTCATCAAAAATAACTGATATTATCAAACTAAAGGTGGTTAACTCCTTGAACATAATTTGAGACGAAAACTCCATCTCACTCTCACTCTCACTCTGTGGTAGCAACCGACAATAAAGTAAACATCTTCGATGCCAAAATTACCGGAGTTTTACTCTGAATGAATGACCGAAACCTGAATAGTCGAGTCATCCGAATCTGTAGCAGGATCTAGAGGAGCACGCAAAAAACGATTTTCATGTACACTTATACCTCCAAGACTAAGTGTACATGAAAACACGAAAACCTATTCTCATGTACACTTTTATTCAATTATGTTACTGTACATGAAAATGTAAAAAGCTAAATTCATGTACAGGTGCTTATGAACAGGTTTGCGGGTCGAAAGAGTGAGATAGAACGAATTCTAGGAAGCTTCAACTCAAGAAAGGGCACACTTAATGTCATTCGTGGACGTAGAAGAATAGGTAAAACCCGACTGATTAGAGAACTTGCTAATCAGAGAAAAAAAGTTGTGCTTCGTTATCTCACATCAACACCGCCGGATAAACGAATGAGTGATGAAGATGAACGGATTGCTTATTCAGAGCAAGTCAAAACTGTATTCTCTCTTTCTTATACGCCACCTCATGGAACCTGGGTAGAGTTATTTGAGTTCATTGCTGACATTTGCAGTGACAAAAATACCATTTTAGCAATAGACGAAATCAATTGGCTTGCCACAAAATCCCCCTCATTCATGTCTTCATTCTTCTATCTGTGGGAAAGTAGATTCACTCATAAGAAAAATTTCATCGTCATACTTTCTGGTTCTCTATCTTCATGGATAGAGGAAAACATCATTATGAATAAGGGGTTCGTAGGTCGAATATCCTTGGATCTCGTACTAAAAGAACTTGATCTTACTGATATGCCGACATTTTTTGGAGACAGAATTCACAGAACTTCCAGGTTTGACCTGATTAAAATGATAAGTGCAATCGGTACAGTTCCTCGTTATTTAGAAGAACTCAATTTATCCAATACCGCAGAGCGCAACCTGAAAGAAATTGCATTTACCAAAGGTGGTTTCCTCTATGATGAATTCGAACAGATGTTCTATGATCTATTTTCCAAGAAAAATAAGCTCTACCGAAATATATTGGAAACTATTGGTTTATCCCGCGATCTCCTGACACCCAGAGAAGTAATGGAACGCATTGGTAAAACATATACGGGTCGGGATTCTGAAGCCTTCAATGTACTTGATGAATCAGGTTTCATAAAAAAACAATATCTCTGGAACCTACAAAAACAAAGCCGTACTCGATTTTTTGTTCTCAGAATAAGCGATAACTATACCGCTTTATACTTCAGAGCAATAATGAAAGTTAAAGAAAAAGAAATAAACACGAGTGTTGTTACATTGCCCAATAATTTACCATCATTATTAGGTTTACAGTTTGAAAATATTATCCACAACAACATTGTTTTTTTATTAGATAAAATTGGCATTGACGGATCTGAAGTTATATTTGCAGGTGGCTACACTCAACAAGCCACTAAAACCAGAAAAGGATGTCAGGTTGACTTACTTATTCAGACTAAAAGACGAATATATATCTGCGAGTGTAAACTCTTTAGTAATGAAATTGATAAAAGCATTATCAGTGAAGTACAACGTAAACTAGACCATATTGTCAGCGTAAAAGGCACCACGTATCATCCAGTTCTTATTCACGCAAACACTGTTTCAGATAATGTGATTGATTCAGATTATTTTGATGCAATTATCGATATGACAGTTACCTTTGATTGATACAATATCAGAAAAGTTTAACAAACTAGCGCTGAACACTGACCCACTTTTGTAGCAAGGGCACTAGCTACTTGGAACGACACTAACCAACAAAAGCAATTCATTGTGGAGTGAAATCCCAAGGAGACAAATTTGAATCTTTTACGCGAAAAAGAAGTAATACCAATTGTATTGGCTATGTAGTAGTTAAGTGTGGCTAAGACCGTAACCTATTGTTTTATCTGCATTTATCTTTCAGCTCAAGATTTCAGCGCGTAGGATGGGTTAGCCGAAGGCGTAACCCATCAAAACACTAATTTTTATTCATATTATTAGATAGTTGCGCTCTGCAAAGTGATGGGTTACGCCGTTGGCTAACCCATCCTACAACTTTTATAGCAACACTTTACTACTACATAGCCAATTGGATTAAATAAGTTGACAAAATTAAGCGAGGGCAAATTTTCAAGAGCAACGCAGCTATTGGAGATTTAGACCATCGAGGGTGAACACTTACTTAGTACAATTGGTATTATATACAAAGCAGCAAGACTGGATAAAAATGACACCTTGAGCCGTTTCGCCAAGAGAACATCAATTTGGCAGAACAATAATGGTCAATGGCAAATGCGTTTTCATCAAGGTACACCAACCGATGCATTTGAAAAATCTGCATACGAATAAAGAGTAAAAAGTAAAAATAGCCATACTAATAAGAGTGTTACAAACAAGTATTGCTATCTTATATTTTACTGACTGACTTTTTTAAGGAACCTCTTGCCCGTTTCTAGCTTCAAGCAAACGATACCAATCTTCTCTGCTGTAATTAAGCTCTAATGCAGCTTTAGCTTTAATGATGCGTTCCGGGGTAGTTGTCCCAATAATTGGACATATTTCAGCCGGATGTTTTAATATCCATGCCAAAATTAACTGCCATTTTTCGCAACCATACTTTTGTGCCTGCTGGGTTAATTCAATGTCAATTCGCTGCTCATCTTCAGTGGAAAAAGTATTGCCCCAGGCAGGATAAACCACACCACCTAACGGACACCACGCAATAGGTGTAATGCCCAATTGCTGACACTGATCCAATGTACCGTCAAGTAAGGTATTAATATTATGAATATTGATTTCAACTTGATTCACCAACAATGGCATTGATAACACTGATTGTAACAATGACACTTGCGATGGCTTAAAATTACTGACACCAAAGTATTTCACTTTGCCACTAGACTGCAATTGCTCGAACGTTTCAGCCACTTCGTTAGCATTAAATAAATAATCAGGACGATGCAGTAAAAACATATCTAACGATTCAATATTTAAACGCTTTAATATGCCATCTACAGAACTTAGCAAATACTCTTTGCTAAAATCATAACGTTTCGGTGCGCCCAAATTTTCAGCATCTACATTGGGTGTTCGAATACTGGCTTTAGAAGTAATAATTAACTGATCTCTTAATTGGGGAGACTCATTCAGCACTTCTGCAAATAGTGTTTCACAATAGCCGCCACCATAAATGTCAGCATGATCAAAATGATTATAACCTGCATCAATCGCTGTTCTAACAGCTCGCTTGCCCCTCTCCCTGTCTTCACGGGTATTTTCACCTGCAATACGCATACAGCCATAAATAAGGCGTGACGAACTTAAATCTGATTGTTTGAAATTAATATGTTTCATTAAAATAACTTTTTCCTATCGATTAAACTTGGCTATGTCGTATTTGATTAATGCTATACAGATGTAGGATGGGTTAGCCAACGGCGTAACCCATCACTTTTCAGGCATTCTAACAACTTAATAACTCGATACAAAGTAGGCTTCACCATTCCCAAGATTATGTTTATTACCATGCCTGCGCAATATATTCTCAACTTTAAAAAATAATATTACTTTTTTGGTCAGCTGTAAAAAGAATGAAAACAAGTTGTTTTATTCACACATATACCCAAACCACTTGGAAATGCAGGATTCAGCAAGTCGAGAAACGGCTATATGCAAGGCATTAAATTTTTCTAATAGTTATTCTATTAGGAAATTTAATAACGCAGGAGATGGCCGTTTCTCGCCTTGCCCGAAGGGAGCTAAGCTAGAACATCAGTGCTGCGTTGCAACACTTTATAAGGGAACAACCATTATATGCGTGTTGCGCCTTGCTCTGATGTCCTAGCTTAGCTCTGAACCTGCATTTCCCAGTAGTTTGGGTATATAAACTGCGATCAGCTATTTAACTGTCTGAATAATATTTTGTAAAAACTCATCATGGCTAGGCAAACCAGCTAAAGGTTCATTTTTGATTGCTTTGATTTTTTTCAACATATCCATAAGGTTGGCTTCAGGTATGTTATTGGCAATAGGGTGATAGTCTTTTGGAATAATGCCCTGACCAATCATAACCTGTAGCCATGAACTCTCTTGAAAAAGATCATTGTGATCTCTGAACAACCGCCCGTTTTCAGCGAAAATATTAATTTTATGGGCAAGGCTATCAGGAATATCCATATTGCGCATAGTTTGCCAAAACAAGCTGTCAGACCTTTGATTAACATGGTAATGCAAGATAAGAAAATCTCGAATTTGTTCAAACTCAAGTTTCGATTGGCTGTTATATTCTGCAACCAGAGAATCGTCTATCCCCTGATGAGGAAATAAATGCACCAGACGAATAATTGCCGATTGGATCAAATGAATACTGGTTGATTCCAGAGGTTCTAAAAATCCACTTGAAAGTCCTACTGCAATAACATTTTTATGCCACTGCTTACGACGTCGTCCGGTAGTAAAACGAAAGAAATTAGGATCAGCAAGAGCTTTGCTTTCAAGGTTACCCAGCAGTAACTGCGCCGCCTGATCTTCACTGTAATGAGCGCTGCTGTAGACTAAACCGTTACCATTACGGTGTTGCAATGGAATACGCCATTGCCAGCCAGCCGAATGGGCAATAGAACGAGTATAAGGTAAAGATTTTTCAAAACGTTCTGACCCAACGGCAATAGCCCGATCACATTGTAACCAATGGCTCCAGTCCTCATAACCTGTCGCTAATTTTTCTTGAATCAATAACCCTTTAAAACCAGAACAATCAATAAACAAATCACCGTTTATTAGCGTACCATCTTTAAGAACAAGTGACTCAATATAACCAGACTGCTGGTTTTGTTTCACATGTTCTACCATGCCTTCGGTACGTTTTACACCTAATTTTTCACTGAACCTTCTCAGAAAAGCAGCATATAAACCAGCGTCAAAATGATAAGCATGAGGTAATTCATAAATAGGATCTTTACTATTTATTTGCGCAAATTTACCCGCTTCAACGCATAAATAATTAAGATCATATTGCCAAAGATTAGAATCATCTTCCAGCTGGTTGGCACGTTTTAATAAATGATGAAATTGACAAAAAGCCAAATTTCTTCCTGCTGCGCCAAAAGTATGGTAATAACTCTGGCCTTGGGTACGCCAGTTCTCAAACTTTATCGCCAGCTTTATTGTCGCTTTGGTTTCTTTAATAAATTCAGCTTCATTAATACCAAGCACACTATTAAACAACTTTATTGGCGGAATAGTTGCTTCACCTACGCCAACGGTACCAATTGCCTCTGACTCTACCAGTTCAATGTCAACCGAGGCTCCAAGTAATTTTTTTATCATCGCAGCCGACATCCAACCTGCCGTACCACCACCTAAAATCACCACTTTTTTTATTGCATTATTCATTTTTACCCCTTAGCAAATAAAAAAACCTACTAGCAGAACCAGTAGGTTTTATTTATTAGTTACTCATAATAGCCATTAACTAAGTGATTTAAAACTTATAATTCATGCCTAAAGCGTAAGTAGCACCAAACGATTGATATTGGGTAACATGACCATTTGCATCAACTTGTACGGTATCTTCTTCAGTTAAGTTGGTGCCCTGAAAGAAAACTCTAAGACCTTTTAACGATTCAATGCCTGACTCACTGAAGTCATAACCTACTTGCACATCCCACAACTCAGCACCTTCATCATCAACTTGAGTAAGCGCAAGACTTAAGCCACGGGTTTCTGTCGCAAAGCGATCACGTTTTGTACCTGAAACACGCGCTTCGAAGCCATTCTTTTCATAATAGGCAGAGAAAGAATAACTTTCGTCAGATAAACCAGGAACATCACTACCATCATCAAATTCACCATCAATAAAGGTCGCGCTCATAACTACACCGAAGCCATCCAACGCATCGTGAACAATACGTAAAGGCACACTCGCTTGTAATTCATAACCACGAACAAAACCTTCAAGACCATCTTCACGGAACGTAGTTGCACCAGTAAATTGCGTTGGAGGTAACGGACCATCATCTACACCAGCTTGATCTAAATCATGCTCGCCTGAAGACTGGTGAAAACCTGGTACATAAAATTCCGTAAAATCAGTTAAAATAACACCATTTCTATGCCAGTTCGTTAAATCTTTATAATAAAAGCTGGTGGCAAAATAACCATCATCTGCAAAATAATATTCAAAAGACAAGTCAAACTGGTTTGCTTGCAGTGGTTTTAATTTTGCGTTACCCGCACTACCATTCCACGGAGTGAATTTTATATCGTTGGATAAAACATAAGAATCGTTGAAATTGAACGTTACTTGATTATTTGATCTCATATCATCTAAACGTGGACGACTCATTACTTTAGACGCCGCGGTACGAATAAACATATCTTCTGCAATTTCAAAACTTAAGTTAAGTGTTGGTAATACATCAGTATAGCTGTCACCATCTGAAACCTCAGATGCAACGATAAGCGCATCGGCACCTGTATAAACATCATAACCAGAAGACTTTTGGTCTACATTAACTACTTGCATACCTAAATTACCCGAAACATAAACACTGCCTATTTCTGTTTCAATATCCAGCTTAACAAAACCAGTAATAACCTCCTCTTCAACCGTCCAGCTTGTTCCTAAACGATCTGGTTGCAATATAGCCGCATCGGTTTCCTGATAAAAACCGCTGTTATATAAAGCAAGCGTATCATAAGCAAGAATACCTTCAATACCGATAAAACCTAGATTTGCCACACCAACAGGATTTGGGATTGGACCATCTACAGGCCAATTTTGTCCGGTTAAAAATGCCCCGGTATTCGTTCTGGTTTTTTCACGCTTAGAGTAATTCACACCCGCTTCAATACCTTTGAAAATACTGAATTCAACTGCACCGGTAGCATCAAAGCGAATACTGTCTAAAGATTCATCGGTAATGGGTTTATTGATAAAACCATCTTGAGCCGTATTAGCTGCATATTCATCATCAACAAATGTACCAACAGTACCTAAAGGGCCACCCCAGGATTGTGTTCCGGCCAGTCTAATTAAATCAGGATCAGTTAAATCAACAGGAGCAATTGTCGGGTGATCACCAAACATAACACCTGTAGGTGTCATTTCCCACGAACGGGCAGTTAAAGGTCGACCATCTGTACTTGAACGACCTACACCAGAATATGATTCAATATTGGTAATAGAACGTTTAACATCACCGGTAGATACATCTAAAGACAACGACCATTCATTATTCAGTTGATACTCAACATTCAAACCAAAGGTTGTTAGTTTTGCGTCAGTATTATTTAAATCGTTACGTACAACCGAGAAAAAACCGTCGTGATAACCAGAAGTAACTAAACCATCTTCAACGCCAGTAGCGTTGTATGCTCCGGTTCCCCATTCAGCCATCCCTTCTTCTAAACCACGGCGAACATCTTCTTCTTCAAAATCAATATAAAGTGCGTCTACCTGAACATTTAGTTTATCTGTTGGTTTGTATTCAAGAACAGACGCAATTGAATTACGCTTTAAAAGCCCTGAACGAACATAAGAATCATGACCACCTAAAATAACACTTCCCGCTGGAACAGTTACGCCGTCTGTAGCTCTTCGATCACTGTCAGTATTAACCCCTGCATAACCCCAGGCACGGAATTGCTCTTCTTGTGCAGGCGATTCAATAGACGACAATACTAAAGCAAAACCTAAAGTGTCATTAGCAAATTTTTCAACAAGGTTAAACGAAACTTTATGACCCGTGTTGTCAAAATCCGGGTTAGCTGAATCCATAGAGTTCTTTTCTAATACAGCATTAAAAGCCATAGACTCTTTAGCGACTAAAGGACTAACAGTTTGCAAATCTATGCTGCCACCAATACCTTGAGTCACCATACCGGCTTCAGGAGTTTTAGCAACAATCAGGGTGGTAATAATTTCTGCCGGATACAAATCGTATTCAACACCACGGTTTTCACCCATACCCAGTAGTTCACGTCCATTTAAGGTAGTACCGATATAGTTTTCGTTGAAACCACGAATAGATAAACCACTTGTACGACCATTACGACGTTCACCGGTAACACCCGGTAAACGAGCCAACGATTCAGCGATACTTGTAGAAGGTAATTTACCAATATCTTCCGCCGAAATTACTTCAACGATTGATGATGAGCTCATTTTTATCGCTTGAGCTCTTTGCAAACTGCCTCGAATACCTGAAACGGTAATAACTTCAACTTCTTTTTCTTGGACTTTTTTATCGTCTTCTGCAGCTTGTGCCGCAAACGATGAAGTGCTTAACGCGATTAGACCACTCGATACTAATGCTAAAGTAACTTTGCTTGGCTTGAAATTTCTCATGTTTTTCCTCTCCCCAGTTCATCCATGTTGTTTTATTTATTGCTCATCATTGTGAGCTATTTTGATGATGTTATATTAATTACGCTTTGTATTAGTAATACACATACAAAGCGGATGATTCTAATATAAAGAGGTCGCCCTTCATTGAATACATAATGCATACGTATTCAGTAGGCATACCCAGCTATGCATACGTATTCAAACAGGTCGAATATCATTTTAGCAGAGCATTTAAATTTACAAAGGAAACTTTATGGTGTACGAGAGGTTTGGGAGAAAAAGTATAAAAGGAGGTAAGATGGGTTACGACTAACCTATCTTTCTCAATAAACATTCTACTTTAAAACACTCATTTGGTTTGTAGCTAATGTTCGTCCAGAAACGGGGTCGTAGCGAGGGCGATCCAATAGTGCAATATGAACATTACTAGATATGGGCGTTTAGTCATTCTAAATAACCTTATATATACCCGTAATCATTCAAAATGCAGGTTTTGAAGCGTTTTAAAAGATTATCTACTGCGTTGCTTTCAATCCCAATAGCCCGCTATTGCTCAATCAAGCGCCTTTTAGATAAACTTTTAAATTCACTTCAAATTCCTGCATCTTGAATGACCACGGGTATAGTGGTGTTCAGATTGTGCCAGTGGGACGTCCGCAGTAGACATCCGTTTCGGGATGGGCACTAGCTAATTACTCTTCTTCAACCAGGGTCATCAAGGAAGTATTCCCACCCGACGCGGTGGTATCTATGCTGATGGTTTTTTCAGTTAACAAGCGCTGGATCAAATTGTCCATATAGTCAGAGCTGATCACAGGTAAAATAGCTCCCTGACGTTGTGCTAATTTATCTGTCATGTAGGCACGATGTTGACAAGCACTTTCTACCACCACACCCGCTAATACAGGATGCGCCAGCATAGCTTCTAAATGAGCAAGTTTAGCTACTTGTAAAACACCTTTTGCGGCTCCTGTTGCAAGAAACTTATCTATGAAAGCTAATGCTTCTTCATAAAATAAGTCTGACACTACCGTAATAACAGTATTACCCGTTGTTAAAGCCGTAACTATTGATAACACCCAGAAGTGAAAACTAACATACTTGTCGGCGAAACAAATAACCGTTCCGCGATTTTCTAAATAAATGATGTTTGATTCACCCGTAGGCCCGGGTAATACCTTTGGTGCTTTCATATGCTTTTCAATCGCAATTAACTGCGAACGGGCATCAGCTAAAGTCAGGTTTAAGTCATCTGCCAAATCTTCAATAATTTCAACATGTGCCAATTTAGCCAACAACTGACGTACACAAGAAACACGGGTATGAAGCTCACTTAAACGCCACTGTTTTTCAGCTTCAGCGGCTTGTGCCATAAAGTTTTCTGCTTCACGTATGGATTCACTGTCACTGGTTAACGAACCAATTGACCCTGCAATTAACGCCGGGTTACATTCAACCGGAGTCGCTTTTTCTTTAACTAAACGAGTTAAATAATTCGGACCACCCGCTTTAGGACCAGTACCTGAAAGTCCGCGTCCGCCAAATGGCTGAACACCGACAACTGCACCAATCATATTTCGGTTAATGTAAATATTACCTGCTTTTGAAAGCTTAGCTAATTGCTCAGCTCGGTGTTCAATACGGGTATGAATGCCCATAGTTAAACCAAAACCTGTACTATTTATTTTATCTACAACCGCTTCAACTTCGCCTGATTTAAAACGCACAACATGCACACAAGGACCAAACACTTCTTTGGTTAATACACTGATATCATCAATTTCATATAAACGCGGCGCAAAGAAATAATGTCCTTTGTTGCTCTCTTCTTCCGATACAGTTTCCGATACTTCTCCTGCTACCACTTTTGATACTTGGCACTTAAATAACAACTTACCGTGAGTTTCCATATATTCGACATGTTCATTCAACGCTTTTAATGCTTTTGCGTCGATTACCGGGCCAATATCGGTAGATAACATTTCAGGGTTGCCAACATGTAATTCAGCCAATGCGCCTTGTATCATGCTAATAACTTTGTCTGCGATATCTTCCTGAATAAACAGCACACGTAAGGCTGAACAACGTTGTCCTGCACTTTGGAAACCAGAAGAAATAACATCGTCTACCACTTGTTCCGGCAAAGCGGTGGAGTCAACCACCATGCAATTTTGACCACCCGTTTCAGCAATAAGCGGAACCTGATCACCTTTACGTTGCGCCAGCGTTTGTGAAATATGCGTGCCTGTTTCGGTAGAGCCTGTAAACATTACCGCTTGAATACGGCTGTCTGGAATAATAATACTGCCAACCTGACTACCGCGAGCAATTACCGGCTGAACAACATTTTCAGGCATGCCAACAGATTTCATTAACTCAATAGTACGCAAAGCAATTAAACCTGTTTGCTCCGCAGGTTTAGCAATAACCGTATTACCCGTTACTATTGCCGCAGCCACCTGACCTAAGAAAATAGCTAACGGGAAGTTCCACGGGCTGATACATAAAATAACACCACGGGCTTCTAATCTTTCGTCTTGCGCTAATTCAATGGCGCGGGCAGCGTAGTAACGACAAAAATCAACGGCTTCACGTATTTCATCAATTCCGTCTTGCGCCACTTTACCGGCTTCTTTAATACATAAAGCCACCAATTCATCGGTATGACGTTCAATAATATCAGCAATGCGGTTTAATAATGCAGCGCGATCTGCAACAGGCGTTTGTGACCAGCCTTTCTGATCTGAACTACCAAGGAAGGCTTGTTCAGCTTTATCAATAATAGTCTGCATATCATCAATGCTATGCGTTTGATGAAAACCAATAATTTCACTGTGATCTGCCGGGTTTCTAACCGCCTTTGCCCCCGCTGGAACATCGTTTTCACGTAAACGATTATCTTCAAACCATTTATCTAAACTGGCTTTTAATGGGGTGATTTTGTTGATGTCAGTTAAATCCATGCCTTTCGAGTTATCGCGTTCGTCACCGAACATGGCTATTGGCAAGGTAATTTGGTTATTATATTTGTTCTTTAAACGCTGAGTTTTTTCAACCGGATCTTCTAATAAAGACTCAACTGGTTTGCTGTCGTCAACAATGGCATTCACAAAAGAAGAGTTCGCACCATTTTCTAATAAACGACGAACTAAATAAGCAAGTAAGTCTTCATGATGACCAACAGGCGCATAAATTCGACATTGAATATGTTCATGAGAAACTACCTGATCATAAAGCGAATCACCCATGCCATGCAAACATTGAAATTCTAAATCGTCGGTTTTATCGCCAGCTAATTCAATAATAGTGGCAGCGGTATAAGCATTATGCGTAGCAAATTGCGGATAAATACTGTCGCGATAAGCTAGCAATTTATTAGCACAGGCATGGTAAGAAACATCAGTAGACGACTTACGGGTAAATACAGGAAAATGTTCAAGGCCGTCTTTCTGGGCATTTTTAATTTCAGTATCCCAATAAGCACCTTTAACCAAACGCACCATCATTTTACGACCAACACGTAAAGTTAGCGCACGCAACCATTCAATAACAAATATTGCACGTTTTTGATATGCCTGAACCGCAAGGCCAAACCCGTTCCAGTCTGACAAATCATCGTCGCTGAACACCGCTTCAATAACGTCTAAAGAAATATCTAAACGCTCTGACTCTTCTGCGTCAACGGTTAAACCAATATCGTAGCTTTTTGCCAATAAACATAATTCTTTCAGCATAGGCACAAGTTCGTTCATTATCCGGTCTTTATGAGTAAATTCGTAACGAGGATGAATAGCCGACAATTTAATAGAAATACCAGGACTTTTTATCGGACCTCGATTATTTGCTGCTTTACCAATAATATGAATAGCATTTACGTAAGAGTCAAAATAACGTTTAGCATCAAGCCGAGTACGGGAGCCCTCACCCAGCATATCGTATGAATAAACATAACCTTGCTGTTCTTTTACAACAGCTCGTTCGGTAGCCGCCACAATGGTTTCACCCATTACAAACTGCTTACCCATAATTTTCATGGCAAAATTCATTGATTTACGAATAACCGGCTCACCCAAACGACCAATTGTTTTCTTCAACAAACCAAAACGATCTTTAGTTCTGGTGTCCTTATAACTGACCACACTGCCAGTAACCAATAAGCCCCATGAAGAAGCGTTAACGAAAAGTGAATCGCTGGTGCCTAAATGAGAACTCCATTGACCTTGAGAAATTTTGTCACGAATTAAAGCATCTTGAGTGTTTTTGTCTGGCACACGTAATAAAGCTTCAGCCAAACACATCAACACCACACCTTCTTCTGAAGAAAGCGAATACTCACTAAGCAAGGCATCAATAGCACCATTACCTTCTTGATCCCGACGTATTTGCAATACCATCTTACGGGCTCTTTCCCAGGCACGGCTACGGGCACTTACATTAACTTCTGCTTCAGGAAGAATATGTTCAACCGCTGCATTTTCATCAATGCGGTAAAACTCACGGATTTTTTGACGAATTGGGCAGTCTGTAACTAGTGAACCATTAAAAAGCATATTTTTTCCTTTCGAAATATTATTAATGCATTTTATATAAAAGACAACAGAATGTGCTGGTTATTTAGGTAACTAATCAAATGATCATATGGGTAATTCGAATAATTACACTAGAAAACACTGTTAGATACAAATTAAACTTAATTATTATGAAACACTAATGCGCACAATACTTTACAAAATGTCAATATGATTAATTAGAATTTAACAATTAGTATTTGATAATTAGTATTTGATAATTAGTATTTGATAATTAGTATTTGATAATTAGTATTACGTTGGTATTTTAAAACTAAACTGATATTAATATTTATTTTGAATACAAAAACGATGGGTTACGCCTGAGCGTCAATTCCAAAAATGGATCGGTATTACCCCAAAACATTATCAAAGGATCATACGTGTCACTAATACCCGCAACTCTCTTAAACGTAATCCGGATGTCGACTTAGTAGACCTTGCTCTTAATAAAGGATTTACTGACCAAGCTCATATGACTAGGGAATTCAAACAAATAGCCCAAATTACTCCTAAGAAATACACCAAGTTGTTAAAAATTTAGTTGTTTCTAACTCGCGATTTTTTTCGTGGCTGGGTCGTGCATTGTCTTTTGCTCTATCAAGTAAAAAAACCAGCAAAAAAACTCGCCCCTGCATCTTATTACTAAAGGTTTTCCTTATAATTACTAATTCCAAACCAACATTGGCACAATTTTCCCTGTCTCGCTAAGTGCCTATAGCGCCTCAAACAGTTACATTTGAATAAGATATCCCTTAGTTCACCTATTCAAATACTTGAGTGATTTCTTTACACCATAGCAAAATTTACAGGGTATACATTTAATAAATTTAAATTTTGCTTCGCATACCAAAGATCAGAGCAAGCCAGCTCTCGGGTGATCTTCCTAATGCTTTAGATAAACGAAGTGCAAAAGCAGGCGATATCGCACTTTGACCTTTTAAAATTCTATTTAACGTTGACGATGCAACATCAAATTGCTGCGCTATAAAACGACAACTAAAGCCTGATGGCTCAAGATATACATCATAAAGAAACTCACCTGGATGTGGAGGGTTATGCAAATTCATTAGTGATAGTCCTTATAATTTAAGATATAAGCATTACCATCGATAAATTCAAAAGTAACACGCCAATTACCGTTTACTGTAATAGACCAAATCCCATCTCGATTCCCTTTTAAAAGATGTAGTTTAAAGCCAGGCAAATTGACATCTTCAATTTGTTGAGCGGT
>JABSOI010000004.1 GCA_013216015.1 Alteromonadaceae bacterium
TTTCCTGTAGGATCTTATCTAATGTTTTCTGAAGTAAATGAATTTGGTCTTCATGACTCAATGAAAAATCTAAACAGTTTGTAGGTTTAGACAATGAGTAATTTTGAATGATGGAGTGACTCAAAACTACATTAGGATCATCCAAATCATAAGATTCAAATAGTATGCGACAGCCTTTTCTCATTTTAAATTCACTCAATCAAGTTCATGTCACCACAGTATAGATTATAACCTCTTAAAACTAAAGTTATGACGCTTCCATACTTCTATACATGCAGTGAAATAGATAAAACACGCTCAGAACACGATTTGAAAACCTTAACTCTCATTTGCTCTAATTCTTTAAGAAATAATTGTCCCGACCCACTAAATATTATGCGCAATCGCTGTACCAAACTTTTTACTCAATGAATTTCCTATGGTGCTAATTTTGATAGAGATGTATCGTCCATCAACGTTTCAATTTGATAAATTCGACTTGGTTGCCATTTTCAAGTCTTTTCCCGGTACAATTTCTCACGAATGAGCACTGTATTTAAACTTTCTAAATTTCTTTTTACTCTTGTTTTTATCACTCTCGCTTGTTGACAGATTTTCAACATTACCTGTTGTTTCTGCGGGTGAATCTGCAGAAACAATTAAATATTCATTTTATCTGCCGATAAATGCGTTTAACAAATGAAAAAGCCTCCACAAGGGAAGCTTTTTAAATGACCTGATAAACGTTAAGTATCATCTGAAACAACGATTTGTTTTAATGCATTCTCCAAGATGAAATTAACCGCTTTAGAAGCAGCCTTTGCAGCTTTAAATATGAAGGTATGATCATTTTTCAGTGCTTTTAAAAAGCTGTTGATATACGTTTCATGCTGTAAATGCTTCCCCCAATAACCAAACTCAGCACACATAAAGGCTTCACCGCAAGCAGCAACTAGTTCCTCCATTGCATATGCTTTTTTTGAGTTTTTAAATAAATCGTTAAATTTATCTATTCTTCCCGTTCTTCGTTTATGCCCCGTAGAATGGATGCACTCATGGAACAAAGTGCTGGCGTAATCTGGGGGGCTATCAAAACTCACATTGGGAATGGTTATACGATCAGCAAGTAAATTATAAGAAGGAACACCTCCCGATTTTTCAATCACTAAACCTACTTCTGTAGCATATCTATTTACCAAGTTTTCAGCATTTTTCACTATATCGATATCAAAAAAAGATGCTTTTATTGGTGAATTAACACCAACATCAGAAAGCTCGATCCCATCAATCTGTTCTACATTAAAAACAGAAAATGGTTTCATCATCGGGATAGTTATCTCCTTCTCTTCACCGGTATTTGCATTAGTTTCTGTTTTTAACAGAGGTTTGTAATACAAACACCGTACTGATTTTTCACCTTTTCTTACTTTTCCACCCAAGCTCTGTGCTTGTTTAAAGGTTAACCAAGCTTGAGATTGATAACCTCGCTTAGAAGCTGTCCCCCAAAGTAGCAGAATATTTATGCCATTATACTTTTCTTTGGTTGACTGGTTAAAAGGTAGTCCTTGTGAACCTGAAGATTGCCACGGACATTGCCAAGGCAATAACCCACCCTCTTCAATAGTTTCAATAATGCTGTTAGTTACATCACGCTGTAACTGTTCTCTTTTTTCAGTTTTCATATTTGCCTCGCTATTGCGTGTTAAAGGCAGCCCGAAAGCGCCTGATTTTTTTAACAATTAGATCTGTTGTTAAACAGCTCTAAAAAAAAGCAAATATTGTGATCAAAAAGATCCCCTATTTAGTCATAAGGTTCTTCATTAATGTATTACAAAAAGTCACTCCATAGATTGAAAATTGAACTGTACTTAAATCAAGTTAAAGGGTTAATTTGTATATTGGCCTTGATTTACTAAGAGCTTGATTCTCATACCTAAGTAGCCTTAAAAACGGTTTTAATTATTCTCTTGCGAGAAAACTTTATTCACGACGATAACGCTCCATTTTAATAAGCCAATTTTTTCCTAAGAACCGCTCTTCTTTATCAATTTTTTCTAAATTGTCACTTACAAAGCAGCACAGTAAATCGTAAGGCGGCATTTTTTTCTTTTTAGCTTCCTCTGTCACAACCTCCGTAAAATCTTTAGAAAGGTGAAATAAATAAACCCCTTTATCCTTTATTTTAACGTGAACAGGTTCTTTTAACTCATCATGAAAATCCATTTCAATCCCTCACATAATATGTATTTATAAGATTATATTGTTTAATATTAATGACAGAGTTGGACAGATGTTTTTTTGAAAAACCCGACTTAAATATTGGCTGTTTTTTCAATATATCATATGCTTAATTGTGACAAAGCATTCATCAAATTGTCTGTTAAACATTCAAAGGCTTTGCTAGCATTATTGGCGATTATTCGTCTTCGTTACTATCTTAACGAACTATAGAAAAACGGCGCTTTCGGGCATCCGACAATGCGCTTTTTATACGCACAAAAGTCCATTGGCAGTTTTAACTTGCCAATGGGAGGATTGATCTGCTTTTTAATTAATTTAAGAAGTATTGATGAAACCAAAACAGAAAGAAAATATTAGTAAGTATATTGCTTATTTTTTGAGAACTATTGGTGGCGCAATGATATTTATTGCATTTTCTGCCATCGTGTTTAGTAAAAATGAATCAACCGGCAGCAACCATTATATTATTGGTGCTTTGTAATTACAGTTTAACGATGGGCTTATGGGTTATTTACATAGGCGGAACCCGGAACTGATGAGTAAATATGGTTCCTATTTGGTGGGCGTTAATTGATATTACAATTATTATGAGTGTTATCGGTGTATATGTCGCGACATGTAAAACCGATGACAAACATAAAAAATGATAATAATTAAAATCAAAAAGACTTCATGCCTTGTTCAAGCCGTTTACTTAAAGTGGATCTGCGGGTAGGCCCTCACTAATTAAAGCAACTACACAGATTTTATATAAAGGTTTATGTGGTTGCTTTATTACAAATGAAAGTAAAACTCTAAGTTTGAACGTTACAAGTAAAGTTCGTTACATCAAAAATATGAGTTTTACCTTTCTCACTTTTATCTGTAACTATTAAGTTATTTTCCTGCACTTCAAAGCCGTATTCATACATCCAGCCCATCTTTTTAATTAGCTCTAGTTCATAACGGTTCAAAGGTAGTTGGCATTTTAAGTAGAAATAGTGATAAGCCTTACCCATTGCTCCAGGATCTGCCGTACCCACGTAGATTGTTCGGTCAATAAATGTTTTTTCTTTGTGCAAATAATCAAGATTTGATGATGAAATCCCTTCAAATAAAATCCCTAAACAAAGCAAAGGAATTTGAACTGCGGCAACTAAATACCCTGAAACGATAAAAATGTTTCTAATAATTGTATTGTTGAATGTATCCTTAATTTTTTCTCTTTTAATGACGAGTAGTGCAACAGCCAAAGTCACTAAGATGAGTTTAAGTAATCTTAACTTATCACTCAATTGATTCATAAACATTGGAGATTTCCAATTTAAACCCCAAAGAGTTCCGCCAAACCCACTTTCGATGAATGGCAAGTATAAACACACCATAATAATAAATATGATCGAGGGTGCTTTTTTAATTTTTTGATTCAATGAAGTACTTCCTTTTAATCGTATTTTCCAAAATAAATAATCTTCTCAGGAGCAACAGGTCCTTTTGCTAAACCCAGTCGCATTGCAGGTGTTTCGCCTTTATCGTTTTTATTGACGTAGTTGTAATATACACGATAAATATCTGCCATTTTTGTAAGCATGGCAGGATTATATGCTGAATAACCATTCCATGTTCTTGCTTTGTTCGTTGCAGAAGTAAACGGACGTTCCAAAAGGTTAACGCCTCTTCTACTGCTCATAAAGAATCTGTCTATTGCGTGTAAACTGGCCTTTCTGTATAAGTTGGCTTGGTGCTTATCATCGTACCTAGAAACGTCTGTAACGGCTGCAATGAGCTTTTCAGACTCAGGCATCGTTGCTATAGGATAAGTTAGCCATCGTTCAGTAGAATTCTTTATAACTTCAAGCTTATTTAACTTAGGTATTATTAGCTTATTCACTAAGTCACGAAACTCTTTACCTGTTAAGCTTTGTCGTGGTCTGCCTGTTAATTCGAGTATCATTTTATTTGTGTCTGCAAGAGCATTTCGCTTTTCATTAACACTAAGGTTTTTAACTGCTCTAACAAGGAAACCATCACTTTTACCCGCTTTGATTTCATCTCTAAAAATGCTTAAATATGCAGTCTTCATCCCGGTATCTTGATCAAGATAAAATCGTGTTTTTTCTATACGATGTGTTAACTTTTTTAACAGGAGAAAATGGCCCATCATTGTATATTCGTTATGAACCAAAACACCTTTAACGGGGAGTTTTGTTGTGCTGTCAAAGTCTTCAGAGCTTGTCATATCTAGCGCTGAAAGTTCATCTTTAATTTTTTGTGCTATTTCTTCCTGTAAAGTATATGGCGGCTTATCAGGAGCCTTTCTTTTATGGGCTGAAGCATCAGAGAATTCCTTATTAAGCCAAATTCTTGCCATCACTCTATGGTGTTTTGGTTTCTCATTATCACCATATTCAGACGCAATCAACTCAACTTCATTTTGAGATAACCTCTCCTCAAAGTTAAAATTAAAAGCAAATACATATCCTGAAGTTAAACAAGCTGTGCCAATACCATATAGCTCGGTATTGCGCTTATCTTCTCTTTTTGTCCAATTGGTGGTTTGAACTTGCCTATCTGTTGCAAGGTATAAGCTCTTTTCTTTTAGCTTTCCATCGATTAGCTGTTGTTCTCGCTCTGAGACAAACTTAAGGCATTGCTTGTGAATAAAATTGATTTTGTCATAAAGCGTTTTAGGTGAAATGTTTAAATGCTTAGCTATTTTACGCAGAGGTACATGCATTAATATTAAATCAAAAAGGCGAATATTTATTTCTGGTCTTCGATGTTGTCTAGTTTGTTCACCAACAGTAAAACTCCTTTTGCAATGTTTACATTGATAACGCTGAGTACCAGCCGTTGTTAATCCACGTTTTTTAAAGGCAGGTTCAAAAAATTCAACGGTGTAAGTGGGGCAACTTTTATTCGGGCAAGCTGGGTGATCAGAGTCTAGGTATCGGCTTAAGCGCTCATATTCTTCCACTACAGCTTGATTACTCTTAAGCATGTATGAACTTTGAATTACTTCACCATCAGCTTTCTTAGTTTTACATGTTTTACATACTAATGCCGCTTCGTATTTGCCACTACCTGATGTTCCATATATAGGATGATGTTTACTTACTTGACGTTCAGGTGTTTTAGGGGTAAAGTTTTCATCGGAAGGTACTCGTTGCGTACCTTGTAGCGCATCTTCTGGCGAGACTCCAAAGTTTTCACATCTAGTAAACTTACAACAATTTACCTGTAATCCTTTATACGCTTCTGGGAAGGTAGGCCAATCCTTCTGGCAAGATTTCTTTCTCAAAAAAATACACCATAATCAAGTTAACTATCTTAATTATAGTGCATTTTTAGAAAAAGTAAGCAATTAGATCCATTTTAAGTAAACGGCTTGTGCCTTGTTAAGGCTTTTTTATTAAATTACTTTCGAAAAAACCACTGTAATATCACTCTGCAAAAAATAATCCGTCTTGTGGTTTCAATTTTATTTTGACTTATGGGTATCAACATAAACGGAACTGAGGAGGATTTGTCCCCTAGATATATGGCCCCTATTTTGTGGGCTTTAATCGGCACTACACCACAATGGTTACTGTCATAATGGCCGCTATAGGTTTTATTTAATTTCATATAAAACCGGGGGCAAACACAATGATCGTAGAGATTAAAATTAAACAAACTTCTTCTGAAGTCTTTTATATTGCAGTATTTCAAAAGCACAATCAAACCCCTCAACACTCTTCATTTGTATAAAGTTGACTTAACCCATTGTAAAGATTATGGTCTGGATAGAGCTAACAGCACCATTGATAGTCAATATTGAAGGGAAACATGTACAGGATAGTATTTATAAGTTTATTATCATTGCACCTTATCTCATGTGTTCAATCATATATTGTACCTAGAGCTACCGTCCACATCGATTTTCCTCACCCCAATAATATATCCGAAGCTAAAAGTAAAGTTGAAACATTTCTAATTTCAAGAGGGTTTGTTGATATTGGAATGGATGAGGAGATGTTGAAATTATACAAATGGAGTAAGAGTAACGAGAAAAGTAAATCTGTAAATGGCTTACAAGATATTCAGATAAATAGAATATATCGAACTTCAACTTATAAAAACAAAACACTCAATATTGATGTGAGGATCATAGATTATTCAGATATAACGATTAAAAAGCGATTTGTAAACTATAGTAATTCTGAATCTGAAGTCACTGATTTACCTTCTCTGGAATTAAACATATATAACTATCGCCCTAGCGGTTTTTCTGTTCAGGCGCATGAATTTTACCATGCGTTAATATCCTATGTTAACTCCATTAATAATGCCAACCCTCATGTGATATTTAGCCCGCCAGAGACCAATCAAAGTGAATATTATCAAGTGAAAATTGTTAACCTTATTTTATTTGCTTTTTGGTGGGGAGTTACCTATTCGGTGTCACTATATTTGTTCACAACCATTGTCATGAAGTTGGCCAGCAGAGTGAAATTAACAACAAAATTTAAACGACTACTTTTTATTATTTTCGGTACGTCTCTGTGTACTCCACTACCTTTTCCTTTCTCTATATTCTCAATTATTTCATTACCAAGTATTTTTGCAATTCCTGCAATTGGGAGTGACTATTTTTCAACAGTACAAGCGTACGCAATACCATCGTTTATTGTCAGTTTCATTTTATGTGTTTTGATTTCAATAATACGCATTAAAAAAATAAGCGAAATTTAACTAGCAGTAGCGGTATAATCAGCCTGCGCTGGTATTTATATTTTTTAACTGCTTGGTTCCGTCAAGGTCACTTAATTCGAATTTCACTTACGGTAGGAAATTTCAATAAGGCTGAAAAATCAGTTTTCCACACATCCAGTTCAAATAGATACCCTTTTGTATCAATATTAAGGCACATACTTATGGTAATGCCATCACTATCTTCAAACTCAACTTGCGCAATTTTTCGACCCAAAATGGTTTGTTCCTACCACTTCGATACAAAGACGAGACTTCCCATCCCCCCATCATTCATGTATTGAATCGGCGTATTTACGTCAACTCTTAACTGACTCCCTTTATAATCACTGGTGTCCTGGCCAGTTTATTAGTACTTTACGTTAACTGTTTATGGTGTGAACCATTATTCCTGACTTACAATCTTAAAGGTGTACCCGTCTTCTGCATTACCATTGAGTGAAACTGTTGCTTTAGTAACACCTTCCAAGTCCTGTTTAAAAAAGCTATCAGTCTTTAATATGGCGGAATTTAGTAATTGGCTTTCGTCTATTTCTGAAGCTACACCCCAGTACAGTATAGGTTTAAGAATAAATGTGGCTGTTTGACCATAACCTACAATATCCTTTTTCATTATCAGCTTACCGTCTTTATATAGGCTGGCGCTGATGCCATTAGGTACGTTGACGTCATTGTTAACCTCTATTGACTTGCTATCAGAGACATTGCCATTGGCTACCAGTACAATGCCTGTATCATTTTGACTCACGGAATAACGTTTACCAATCGTTGACTGCAACATCTGGGTTTTATTTTGGCCATCTTGCCAGCTAGCACTGACATATGTTTGTATTGGATAAATAAAACTGTAGGAAGACTCTCGACCAATATCAGGTAGAACACGCCAGGCTACTCCTTCTTTTAACGCATCAAACGTGGGGGTTTCACTTTTAGTGAATACAAAAATTGTCGGTAAATCTTTATTCATTGATTTATTGATATAAGTAATTTGAATATCTGAAGACATAACTTTTCCTTATTTGATTAATTTGACTTATTGGTTGAAGACTTTAGTCATTGCCAAAAGATGACGTAAATTGTGTCCACGATGGTTCATCAATATTTTACTGGTTATTTAACACCCAAACTGGACATTAAACAGCCAGCTGGTTACGTGGATTTTGCACTAAAAAGCAAACCTTCTTGGTAAATACTAACATTGCGTATTTATCATGGGTAAAAACCATAAGGATATATTTTACAATTTACGTGTTGCTAGTTGTGCTGGTTGAATAAAGAGTTAGGGGGGGAACAAACAGCTGGAGGTAGGAATTTAGCACGCTGTACCCATCCATAGTACATGTGATAACTCTGAGCATTAAATATAGTTTACAAGTTAATTAAAGCAAATCATGAGACGTTTTTTATCACATAATTTCATGTTTAAAGCACTTACTTATTTAAGTGTAGAAAAACTTAAAAACATTTAAAAGACCGAGTATCAGAATTTTTTATCCACAATTTCGTTTATAACTCGTGTTAAACGTACTGTAATAGTGCTTTTGTTTTAACTTCCCCATATGATCCATAGTAATCGGTTAGATCTTTTTTTCTTAACTTTTGTTCTGGATTTTCAAATTCTGGAATAATTAAGTACGTTTGACTTTCAATATTTTTTATCGAACGCTCACATGTATCAACCCCTTTATTAGCGCCATTATATTGATCGTTATCAGCAACAAAAATAAGCGTGGAGTTAGGGAACCTTTTGGATAACACTTTTGCGATAACCCCAATGTTATCGGCATACAGGGCAGCTACACTACAATGTTCGGTTAAGACATATGATAAGGCCGCATCAGCTGGCGCTTCTAAAATGAAAATAGGCTCACCATCGATTAAATCTCCTATCTTAAGTATGGCACCCGAAGGATTTAACCCTTTTCTGAAAACTTTAGATCCCGTTTCTGGATAAATCCGTTGAATGCCACGAAAAACATCCGTTTTTGCGTCCGTTAATTTTATTGCGGTAAATTCACCGATAAATGGACCTTTACTTGTTGAGCCAACATACAGTTCAATCAAGTGATGTAAATCAGGGATCCCTTTTCTTTTAAAATATGGGCAACTGGTGCTACGTTTCTTCATATAACCTAGCCAGTGTCTGTCTTTTTCAATTGACGCTAGCTGGTCTTTTTTTTCATCCTCACTGAATTTTTTTAATCGTTCTAAATGCTTGGATTTCTCAAGCATATTGATTTTATGCCGATTAATCTTTTCACCCTGGTTATAACGCTTAAATTCTTCCCAAAGAGCATTACAGCCATCAAATATAACCGGCTCAGGAAAGTGTTTCCTGAAATTTTGAAATCGTATTAGTGGGAACTTTATTTTATAGTGGTTCCCTTTAAAATGACCTTCATACTCATTCGTAAAACCAATGATCCACGTTCTGCCAGCATCCGGCTTTGTTAATCCGATAGAGCGTTTGCCACTTACTTTAGTGCCATTGAGGTCGACATTTTGTTTACTTGCACACCAATCTATTGACACAGAAGAGGCGACATCCGCTATTTGTGATGCAAATCGCTCTAACATTATGTAAGGATTATTTTGATAGTAGGTCAGGACAAATGAATAAAAATCCCGATTTGAATCCTTAAACATTTTCGGCATGCCGAATTCCCTTATGGCAATGATGTTTATCTTGTTTATAGTATAACCAACTTGTGCTTTCTATATAGGAATTTTATGCTAAATAACAAATGTTCAGACCAGTTAACGTCGGATAGTATTTTTCCTAAAATTGAATTTATGACTAAGGTTTCATACCCTTTATCTGATCTCCTAACTTGCCACATTCTAGACTCCTTTGGTTGTTTTTTCATCACGTCACTGCGATCATCATTAACAAATCCATGTGCAGTCTTTGAGTGAATTAATTATTAATTGTCACGATGTCCACTCTGTAAATTTATGATAAAAAATAGATCGACTCCCTACTCTGTCTATAAATCATTTTAAGAACAAAGATTAATTTAATTAAGGCTTTTAGTTTTTATCAATATATTGATAAAGTCGTCAAAGCAGTAGTAACGTTTTAGAGTTCGCCGAAAGTAAATACTCGTTGAAATGGTATGTCTGTTATCCTTGTTCGTCGACCAGGTGATAAAAATAATATACTTGCTGTTTATCCTGAACATATTTACCAAGACAATCTACTTAACTTAGGTAAAGCAAAAAAACGTAAAAACGCTTTCGCTCATAATCAGGATTTAAACGGCTGTGATGAGAAAAGGTTAGCCAAAATGGTAACTTACAATACAATTCTAAGCCGGGGTTTTCTCTGAATAAAAGCTTTGTCTCACTTTAGAATACAGCAAAAATGACTGATACATCCGTTGTCCATATTGCTTGAGTTTATCCTCTTGACCATTCAATGTTTCGTGGATAGCTATTGCGGCGTCTCTGGCGCTGACCATGCTCATCATTAGCCCGTGGGAGGCAATGGGATCATAAGTCATTGCGGCATCACCTACGGCCAACCAGCCATCACCATATACCTTTTCGAGGATCCCGCTGTCAGCAGCAACTATTTTGGGAGGGTTGAGCAAGGTAAAGTCACATTGAGTCAACCGTTTTGCACTATGTTGAGCTTGTGAAACCAACTTCCACCAATTATCTTTGTCAGTTGATACCGTTTGTTTGATTTCTCCAGGTTTGAACAGAAAAGCCGTGGCCATTAAATTCCCCGGGATTTTGGCACTGTACCACCAGCCGTGTTCTACGGTTTCAATTAAAGAGGTAGTATCTTTAAAATGAGATTTTGATTGTAAAAATGCGACTAACGCCAGTTGTTGATCTTCATAAAGTCTGTCAATACCTTGCCTGCGGGCAATCCAACTGTTACGTCCCGTAGCGTCAATGATGAACGAGAATAACTGGATTGCAGTTTGTTTGTCATGGGTTAACGCCACCTCCCAATGATTTCCATTATATTCAAATGAGTCGATGCGGGTCTGTAGGTTGATATGGACCCCCATACTTTTGGCTTTATCCCGTAACATTGATTCAAAACCAGGTCTGTCGATATGCCAGCCATGACCTTCGGGGTATTGCAAAAAATCATGGTATGAGGGTTTATCGCTATTCCAGTACGACTTGTTACCGTAACATTTTTGGTGATTGGCTGCGGTAAACGCTTGCCAAACCCCTAGTTGTTGCAGTAATTTATTCGCGTCCGGGGGTAGACTTTCACCTATCTGTAAAACAGGCGCTCCCTTTTTATCAATAGCGACCACATCCAAACCCAATTGAGCCAAAAAAATGGCTGTCGACGCCCCAGCAGGTCCCAGACCGACGACTAATACAGGTAACATACTTATCTCAACTTCCGTGGATTGTCTTTCATCCAACCTGGGTGGTCTGAGCAGATTTCTTCTGAGTCAATTTCTACCACTTGACGGCCTGTTTCAACCCATACTTGTCCCGGAAAGATAGTAGAATTAAGGTTCAGTTCTTTTTCGACCAAAATGCCTACTTTCCCCCAGTTTTCGACGAACTTTTTCACTCCGTTCATCGGTTCCTCTATTTTTTTACCGTCATCGTCGTAAATAAATCCCCTTAACCACTTTTTCCTGCTGCTCTGGCCCAATGCCGTTATTCGCTTTTCAAGTTCGATATCTGTGTTTTTGATGGTGTTAAAATCTTCTTCGGTCAGGACATCGTTAGGCACACGTGCTGGCCAGAAGGTGGGTAAGTATTCTCCACAGATTTGAACATAAGCTGACAAGCAACTTGAGGTATCCGATTGCCACGGAACAGCCATCCACTTGGTGATGTCTCCTGCGTTACTGCCATCGAGTGGCCCTCCTTTTTCCAGCGCTATTTTAGAGGTTAGTTCAGGACCAAAAAATTCTTTTTGATCTTTCCTGTGTTTGATCCGAAAAAGATTCGACTTGTCATCGTTATACATCATGCTTTGCCGCATCGGCCAGGTGAACTCACAGCCAGGATGGAACGGCCCACCCAAGGTTGCTTCCAGCGCTGATTGTGTTAAACCATTCGCTTGTTCTTCTGGTGTCATACTGTCCCAATTTTTAACCGTAGGCGCAATTCCTACAGTGAAATTACCTTCAGCCCAATGTTGGAGATTTTCATACTGTAATTCAGTAATAGCACCAAATTCTCTTGGGTCTTCGGATTGAGTGTTCAATGTGACCGCGTCACCATACAATGGTGGCCATGCATCTGCTTCCATTTTTGCATAATCTGGATCACGGAAAGATTCAAAGACAACCTGACGAAATGGAAGGTTCGCACGACTCGAATCTTTTGAACGTTCTAACACTTGCACATAATCGAAGTTATACGCACTCCCCCAGCCAAATAGCAGTAAGATCCCTGCATTAACCCATTGATCGAGTGTGAGAGATAGTAGGATTGGGTATATATCCTGATAAAATTCAGGCGTTTGTGGTTTTAAGCTTGGATATTGCATTGTAGCTACATTTAACAGCAAGCTATAACCAGTTGTTGAGGGACGTATACCGACAGCAAAATTTGTGGGGGCTGTGGCAACCCAAGCTCCACCGTTCGTGTCATGTGTGTTTAGTACACATCCATCAGGCAGTGTAACTTTAGCTTCTATCGGACCATCAGAGGTATCATCATACCAACCGTCGTTATTAGCAAATGTTTTTAGGTCTGTCTTATTAAAAGAGGCTGATTTACCTAAACCACCTAAAAAGATAAGCCGACCTTTTTCATCGGTACGTAATTCGCCTAGATCAACCTTTATTTCATTGACAGTTCCATTACTAGTTCCAGAGATAGTTCCATCATCAAAATGGTATTTACTGCCATCTTTATTGGTATTGGTGCCTGTAATAGTCAAAGTGGAAGGTTCGATCATCAGTTTTTTTCGTTCCGCACCCTGAAAATCTTTCTTATTACGTAATTGACTTTTTACAGGTACCCGTTGTTCTGGCGCTACAAGTTCACCATCACTATTATAAACACCCTCTGCGGCAGGAATGTCCAGTGCAATGTCAAAGTCGTACCAGGCCGCTTTTTTGTTGGCAACCTGCACTTCCCAATCTATGGTAACCCCGTCTTCCTCATTGAGTTCTCCCAGTATCTTGCCATCTTTGTCTTTGGCGAAGATATAAAACCTGGCTCCTTGGCGTTTGATACGTCCTTCACAGTCACGAAAGTCATCCTCATCTTGTGCAGGTAGTCCTACAATAGTAGGGCCAATAAAATATTCGTCGGGACTATTACCTACTCTGGCGATACCGATAGCAGGATAAATAGCAACACTTGCCACTTCACTTAAATTCACAGTCATGTTCATGATCCTTATGTTATTTTTTCTTCACTATAAAACTAGATTATAGATATTTAAAGGCAAGGGGAACATAATTTTTAAACAATCAAGTTTGGTTATATTTATTGTTTCGTCTAGATGAATAAATAACACTCTTTAAGTTGACATATCAACTGTCGTTTTAAGCTATTGTAAATGACGTCTCAAAGTTCGTTATTAAGAAATTAAATCGTTACGATTTATCCATAGACGATTTATGAATTATGATTATTCATAAAGATAAAGAAAACAATCGATTCTGGCAACCAAATCCATAATCATTTAAACCTGCAAAGGGGAGTAATAAATTAAATCTGCAAATGTATACCGATGAAAGTATTTGTTAAATTGATTAAATCCAACATGGTCAACCAATTGTAAATATAGAGAGTGATCTCATCAGGCAATCTATTTGACTGTGATGTTCGCTTTATCGAAAAATTCTTCAATAAATTGATGTAAGCTGATTAACTAAACAATTGACAAGTTGCGAACAGTTTTAAAAGTTTCGGGCACAAAGCGAGACAGGAAATATTTTGCCAATGTTGCTTGTGGGATTAGTTGAAGTATGACAAATGGTTCTGTCGCATCTTGGGAAAAAGTTCAAAACGCCTTATTTCAGGCACAGTTAAGCGGCAAGTGAGTAAAACTGCTCCCACAGACTCATTTCATCTGAATTTTCCAATTGGCCATGTCGGAGCATTTGCCATAATTCAACTCCAGCAATAGTTGCTTCAGCTCCAGCGACTGATTTAAATCCCAGCGCTGTTCTCATCTTCCATTTAACTGGTCTATGGCTTTGTTCTACTATATTATTCAGGTACTTAATTTGAAGCACTTCGATCAAACAACCCATAATTCCTGCAGTGTATATTTGACAATTCATCGTCTCTAAAGCTGCGGCATTACTGCCACTTTTATCAATCACCACCTTTTCAGGAATACCATGCTGTTTGATCGCTTTTTGAAAAAAACGTCTGGCTGATGGCTCATCTCGCTTTTCGCTCAGCATAAAGTCAATAGTATCTCCATATTTATCAACAGCTCTGTAAAGATATTGCCACTCGCCTTTTACCTTAATATAGGTTTCGTCCATCCGCCACGAGCCAGAAACTATGTGTTTACGGCAACGAAAAACGGCTTCTAACTGTGGTGCGTACTCACAAACCCAACGGTTTATAGTCGCGTGATCTACTTGAGCCCCACGTTCGGCCAGTAACTCTTCGATATCTCGGTAGCTCAATTTGTAGGCCAGATACCAACGGATGGACATCAATATAGTGGCGGATGGAAACTGTTTATTGGCGAAACTGAGACCCATATTAGTACTCCTATCACTAAATTAGTAGAATACTTAATATTAGCAAATATTTTGATTTTTTAAACTTACGGTCTTCAAGATGCGACAGAACCACTTTGCTGTGGTCAATGCTGTTGTTGTTAATTTGAACTACAATAAAAAGGTAATAACTTGAATATAAGGAATAAGTTTTTTATTTGTCTTTGTTGTCTAACCTTACGCATGTAGCTTCGAGGGGTGAAGCACATCAGGGAACTTCATAAAAATGGATATTTAAATTTGGCACGTAGCTACCAATTCACCAAGATGAAATGGTAGCTACGCAGGTTGCCTGAAAAGCGATAATAAAAATATTCATCACCTAATCTTTGGCTTAGTGTTACTGCGCACCTCTACCAGTTGTAGCTGTAATGATCACTGCATCAATATAGATATGACGACCACCTCCACCGCCATTGCTGACCATCCTGAATTTTGCATCAGTTGGAAAGCTATAACTTGAACTATCCAAAGTATCACTTTGTGAATAAAATTGACCATTTACAAAATCAGTTCCTTCAGCATAGGTTGCGATAGTCTGCCAAGTTGAGCCGTCATAATACTGGACAAAATAGCCATCACCACTTAATTGATCATGCGGATAATATTGATAGTCGATGGTTATCTGATCATAACTACTGATATCATAGCTTGGCGAAGTCATCGCTGAACTTTCCCCTTCATTATCTTTTATTTTAATTGAATAGTCGCCTTGAGCTGCTCTTGAGCTTTCCAGTTGTCTTTTGACAAGCCCTCCAGAGCCGTCACCATCAATCCAGCCGTCCATATCCGTCTCAAAATAGCTTTGTGACAAAATAGTATCAACAGGCTCTGGAGTTGATACATCGACAGAAACATTGGCGGTATTGTTACCGAACCATTGCACACCATCTTGAACCATACGCCATTGAAAGTCATAACTACCCGCTGTAGCTGGCGCGGTTACATCAAATGTAAAGGTATGGTTAGCACCAGGAGCTACGTCTGAAGTTAATGCTACCCGATTGGTTGCCCAGGTGGTGTTGTCTTGAGCGTTTTGACTACCCAATTTATAGCCATCTACCGATGTCCAGGGTGCAGTTCCTGCGTTGTTCACTGTCACGCTTACCGATACCGTCTGACCAGGGGTCATTGATGTGGGCATATTTTGTGAAACAAAGGTAGCAGCGTTGGTCAAAGCAAGTGTTTCTGTGGTAAAGCTCCACAAACTGCCATTACTTGACCCGGCACTGTTGATCTCATTGATCTGCCAGTAGTAGGTTGTGCCATACAACAGTGTACCGGGATTGAAGCTGGTACCATTTTGTGTGGTGGAAGCCAGGTTAATGGTGTCTGTACCAAACAATACTTCATGAGATGCTGCGCCAGATCCTGCTGTCCATGACAATGTGGTATCAATGCTAGCATCACCACTTGCATCCGCTGGACTGTTGAGCGAAGCGACACCAGGCAGAGACTCAATAGTGGTAAAACTCCATAAGGCTCCTGTGGTAGTGCCAGTTACATTAACCTCATTGATTTGCCAGTAGTAGGTTGTGTTATTGGCTAGGGTTCCTGGTTCAAAACTGGTGCCACTTTGGCTAGTTGAAACCAGAGAACCTGGGTCAGTGCCAAACAATACTTGATGAGAGCTGGCATCAGCTCCAGCAGCCCATGTTAGCATGGTATCAATACTTACATCAGTGCCCGCATTCGCTGGACTAATAATAGACGCGACGCCAGGCAGTGGCATTGGTTCTTCCACAATCACCGCTACATTAGTACTTTGCGCACCAAACCATGCCACCCCTTCTTGAACTATTTTCCACTGGAAGTTATAGGTTCCTTCAATGCTAGGCGCTGTAACATCTGCCGTGAAGGTATACTCGCCGTTTGGTGGCACACTGGCAGTACTGTCCATCCACATTCTGCTGTCCCCCCAGGTCATATTTCCCTGAGCATTTTGACTGCCTAACTTAAATTTTCCATCATAGCTCCAGGTATTTGAACCGGTATTTCTCATGGTCACATACACGGCTACCGTTTGACCTGGTGTCATGCTCGCTGGCACACTTTGAGATACAAACACGGCATCACTGTTCAACACATCATCTTGGGTAGTAAAGCTCCACAAAGGCCCATTGCTTGTGCCTGCTGCATTGATCTCATTGATTTGCCAATAATAAGTCGTATTATTCAATAATGCGCCGGGATCGAAGCTGGTACCACTTTGGCTGTTTGACACAAGATTTTCCGGATCAGTGCCAAACAAGACTTCATGGCTCACCGTACCTGTGCCTGCAACCCAGGTTAAATCAGTGTCCAGACTCACATCAGTACTTACATCAGCCGGGCTGTTGATGGTTGCGACACCAGGTGGTAATAGATCGCCAGTGGTAAAACTCCACAAATCACCTAAGGTAGTGCCTGTACTATTAACCTCATTGATTTGCCAGTAATAGGTGGTGTTATTAAGCAGCGTACCTGGTGTGAAGCTGGTACCACTTTGGCTACTTGATGCAAGGTTTCCGGCATCGGTTCCAAACAATACTTGATGTGAAGTAGCATCTGATCCAGCTGTCCATAACAAGTCTGTATCTATACTCACTTCAACACCGCTAGGGCTAATGAGTGATGCAGCCCCTGGCATTGGCAAGGGATTATTGGTATTCGTATTTATGTAGTCAAAAAAGCAATTATCATAATCGAGGCAAGTTTCATAACTCCAGTCATCTTCTCCTGATACACGTATAATAACATGACCTACATCGCCGGTTATTATAGCTTCATGCTCTTTACCATTACCTTGAAGATCATCAATTACATCTAGAAGAAGGTTATAATAGGTTTTATTCGAACTCATGCCGGCAATATTAGAGATAACATAAAGATCAGCATTAGTAGCTTCTAAATAATCTCGATTAGTAGGCCCTCTCATATGATGCTCGGTATTGCGCACATGAACCTCTACTAAATCCGGGTGGTCAGCTAAATATCGATTCATAGACAAACGGGCTTCATCACCACCATGGGAGTAAATAAAATCATTGTATTCCATTCGAAAAGCTAAACTATTTATGTTGGCGTTACCGCTATTGAAAAATTCGACATCCTCTCGGTTACTAATAAACCAATGGGTACCTTCCATGTCAAACTGACTTTCGTAAAACAGCTCTTTAGGGCCCTCATCGGTTCTGTTGTAATACACTTGTGCATGTTTTGCAGGTACTCCTTCTGGTGCATTATTCCAAGCTTTGGTATTTTCATCTATAATCCCAGCTGCAGTCATTGGGGCACGACCGCCATAATGATCCTTATGACCGTGTGTATCTACGTAATAGTCTAAATGGTCTATACCATGTCTCTGTAAAAAGGGCATCACTCTCGCGATGTTCATATTTTCCGTACCACTATCAACCATCATGGTTTTACCCGTGGGGAATATAATTAAGGTAGCATCCGCAGAGTTGATAGAAAAGATCACAAACCTAAGCTCGTCACTGGTTACCATCGAGCTATTTAGTGGCTGCTGGGCGAGTGTAGACCCTAAGGTTATGGTGCTAAGCATTACCATAAAAAGAATATTATTTAGACATTTTTTTAGTTTTATCATTATTTGTCCTGTGAATTTTTTATATTTACTATCGGTAGCGAGGCAGTGTTATTGGTGCTATCTACTTATCAAAATATAGTTAGTGCCCACGCCGAAAAACGACGTTGGGCACTAACTAGGAAAAAGAAAACTCCCCCCTATACATCATATATTTGATCTTAGTCGCTTGGACAAGCATCCCAAACAAGGTGATGATAATCAATATCGGCTGAAGCAGTACATAAAGCTAAAACGAGCGCAAGCGCAAGTAACTTAGCCGTGAATAGCTTTGTTTTGAACACTATGGACTTTCCTTTATGTTTTTTTGTTTTTGTTAGCATAAAACACATGTTACCGATGACATCCTATCCTGTGATGGTACCCTGGTCAACGCAATTGTTCATAATTCAACCTATCCATTATAACTCATGGTTTACAAGACAATAAAAAACATACAGCCCACTATTATCGCATCTCTTTTATTTAATCCTGAATGTATTACACTTTATGAAATATAAAACATTATGCTTTAACAAACTCCACCAAAAACCACAACGTACTGATTTACAGTGACTTTATGATTATTACCTCTCGATTATTACGATGTTATGGGTTACATGTATATTCATAGCTGGCGTTAATAAATGTGATATGGCCAAACAAAAAAAGAAAAACGACCACCTATCTAATTGTTTTTATTTAGTTATTTTCACATTATATTATTGAGGGATTTCAGAAAGTGAAGCACATGGGTGTGTTTGATAAAAAGCTCATTAAATGTTGTACTCAACTGCCTATTCATCGGCTCTGAATGAGACCATTGAAAATGGTTTAAAAGGTGATGAACAGAATATTCATCACCTACCTTTTGGTTCAATGTTACTGCGTAGCTCCACCCGTTGTCGCTGTAATGATCACAGCATCAATATAGATATGACGACCACCTCCGCCGCCATTGCTGACCATTCTGAATTTTGCGTCAGTCGGAAAGCTATAGCTTGAACTTTCCAAAGTATCACTTTGTGAATAAAACTGACCATTTACAAAGTCAGTTCCTTCAGCATAGGTCGCGATGGTCTGCCAAACTGAGCCGTCATAATATTGAACAAAATAGCCATCACCGCTTGATTGATTATGTGCATAATATTGATAGTCGATGGTTATTTGGTCATAACTACTAATATCATAGCTTGGCGAAGTCATCGCTGAACTATCACCTGCATTGTCCTTAATTTTGATTGAATAATCGCCTTCAGCGGCTCTTGAGCTATATAATTGTCTTTTGACCAGTCCTCCTGAGCCATCACCATCAATCCAGCCATCCATATCTGTTTCGAAATAACTTTCTGACAAAATAGTCTCTACAGGCTCTGAGGTTACATCGACAGAAACATTGGTGGTATAGTCACCGAACCATTGCACATTTTCCTGTAACATGCGCCATTGAAACTCATAGGTACCCGCCGTACTTGGTACTGTCACATCAAAGTGAAAGGTATGGTTAGCACCTGGTGCAACGTCTTCAGTTAAGGCTAGTCGATTAAATCCCCAGGTAGTATTGCCTTGCGCGTTTTGACTGCCCAGTTTATAGCCGTCTACCACTCTCCATGACGATGTTCCTGCATTGTTCAATGTCACACTTATTGAAACTGTCTCGCCAATGTTCATCGATGTCGGTACATATTGTGAAACGAATGTAGCGCCGTTCACTAGCATGACTTCTTCTGTGGTAAAGCTCCACAAAGGGCCGTTGCTTGTGCCTGCACTGTTGATCTCATTGATCTGCCAGTAGTAGGTTGTGCCAGCATTCAGTGTACCCGGATCAAAGCTAGTGCCACTTTGCGTACTGGTTTCGAGGTTAGCGGCATCAGTGCCAAACAATACTTGATGAGAAGCGGCACCTGATCCTGCAGTCCAGGACAGAACCTTAGGCTTTACTGTTATTTCTTTACTATGAAACTATGCAAGCAATGAAAATGATGTAAACGAAGAAAATTTCTGCTTGAAATATCTTGTGTTCCGGCACTACTCAAACGTTAATTCAATCGCCTGAAGACAAGGTTCGGCATTAAATTTAAGTAAACGACTGCCACGGCCCTCTTCGGATTCTTTACTGAGAATTTGATAAAAATTGCTGCCGTCTTCAGAGCCTTTTAACACCATATTCGCAAATGCTTGTGTGTTAAGTTGATACTTGACTTCTAACACCACAGCACCTGAATAAGCGCATTCGTCATAAGAGGTATTTTGCAATATGATGATGTCTAGCTTGTCTTCTTCATAATCAGTACTGGCGTAGGCTAATGGAGTGATTAAACTTAAACATCCGAGGGTGGTTAACACACATGCAGTAATTCGAGCATTATTCCGTGCAGTTAACTGAGCAGTGTGACGGCCGTACTCCACAGCCTTTTTCCTTGAAGGGATAATTCGTTCCATTTATAAAACCTTACATATTAGCTTGTTGAATCCAAAAGAGATCAAATATTGAACAGTTGGTGTTAAGAAGTGAAATACGTTTTTAAACTAATATACAACCAAGTATGAAAAGCTTCGTACATTATATATAACTGAATATATTGCCAAGCTAGCCAACTATGAAGAATTTCGTACATTGAAGGTGGATCTAGAAGTCTGTGTGTTCTACATCAGCCTTTTCTATTGGGTAAGCTATTTTTATAATAAAAATCAAGTGAAGGGTAAAATTACCCCAAACAGGAATATTTTATATGTGAAATACCTTACAACTTATGATCAAGCCACCTATTTAATTTCTTTGATGTATAGCTGATAACCCCAAGGATCCAGAAAACTGAGCAACGCCGGTGCCAAATCCAATAATCACTCAATCTAAAAAAGTTCATTTTTTGCCAAACTTCTGGTAAGCTCAGAGCAGAACAAACTTTATGAGTAACGGCTACTTAGAACAACTCTCCCCGTTTGGGGTATACACATTAAATACGGTTTTAACTAGTCTGTTTCTATTAACTGCATTAAAACCTAACAGGCCTATCAAACCCTATGGATATATACTCAACCTGCATACTTTTAAGCATTCTCGTCTATCTCTGCGTTGGCAGCTATGCGGGTCGAAAAGTTAAACATCTTGAAGACTATTTTGTGGTTGGCCGAAATGCCCCTACCCTGCTTATTGTCGGTACACTCGTTGCCAGCGTACTTAGCACCAATGCATTCCTGGGCGAAACTGGGTTTTCATATGCATCCCAAGGTGGCGCTTATATTCTCTGGCCTGCCATATGGGTCTCGGGTTATATCTATGGTGCTATCTATTTCGGGCGATACCTGCGCAGAAGCGAAGCCTTGACTTTAGCTGCATTTTTTGGACATAGATTTAACAGTAGATCTGTTCAGGCAGCAGCAGGCGTAACTATTGTATTGGGTCTTGGTGGCTATCTGTTAGCGGTAACCCAAGGCAGCGCTGTTATTCTTTCGCAATTAACACCATTAACTTACGATCAGGGCCTCTTTGTTTCTTGGCTCTGTTATACAATATTTACGCTTTATGCTGGTTCGCGCGGTGTCGTTATAACCGATACCATAATGTTTCTGCTTTTCACCATAATGAGTTTTGTAGCACTGTATTACATTGTTGACGTTCATGGAGGTTGGGTGGCATCGTTAACCGAGCTTGTTCATTTAGAAAGCAAACCCGAACTGATGAGCTGGCATGGTGTAATAGGCCCTGATACAGAATGGAAAACACCCGGCGATTACTTTATCTGGTCAATCATTACCGGGGTGGCATGGAGCCTAGTTTCTGCGGTAAGTCCTTGGCAATCAAGCCGTTATTTAATGGCAAAATCTGAACACGTTGTAATTCGCTCCGCCTGTATTGCTGCAATTGTAATTGCAGTGAGTAATTTGGCCTTATTTGCAGCAGCAACCGTTGTTAATCTAAGTAAAGATGATATTTTCCCTCATGAAGAAACCATGATTTGGGCGGCAATGAACATGATGCCTTCTATCATGGGAGCTATGCTGCTTGCAGGCGTCATGGCTGCGGCTCTTTCTTCAGCAACAACCTTTCTGTCTCTGGTGGGATTCAGTGTCAGCAATGACATTTTACCTCAGCAACAAAGAGATGAAAAATCAGAATTACGTTTCAGTCGAATAGTAATGCTTATTGTCGGCGTAGTGACTTTATTGATCAGCTTTTTCTTTCCCCCTAATCTATTCTGGTTGGTTTATTACGTTGGTACGGTATTCGCTTCATCCTGGGGGCCTGTTGCTTTTATGAGTATATGGAGCAAAACCATTACTGCCCGGGGTGCATTTTGGGGCATTACCAGCGGTTTTGGCAGCAATGTTATACTTCGACTTTGCGATTCCATGGGCTGGATAGAACTGCCTTCTTATTTAAATCCTATCCTTGTTGGAGGGGTATTAAGTTATATTGTTATTGTTCTGGTATCTCGCTTCGATAACGTCAGCAATATCGAACGTTCACGCCGATTTGAACTTCACCAAATCCCCGACAAAGAAAACTGTAAAAAACAAGCCAAACGAACACAAATGGCTGCCATTGCGGTAATTCTTTTTGGGATCATCCTTTCTGTTCTACAACTCGTTTATTATGTATATCCTTATCAATCAGCCACAGGAACACTCGCTGCAGATAATCAGATAAATTGGTTCCACATTGAAACATTTCTGGCACTTTGCTGGGCTGGGATCTTTGTGCCTTTCGGGATCCTCACTTACAAGGTAATTGGTCGTTCCTATGCCAAATAACTATTACCGAATAACCATGCTCAAATAAAGATGCCAAAATAACTAAATATTTTATCTCTGCGTACACGCACGCTAGCAAAATATTTTACACCCTAATAGTATTGAATTTTTAACTTAGGATAGCTCTTATGGAAAATAATCAATTTGACGCCATCATTGTAGGCGGTGGTCATAACGGTCTGACTACAGCTAACTATCTTGCGATGGAAGGACTTAAAGTTTGCGTACTGGAACAAAGACACATAGTTGGTGGCGCAGCCGTCAGTGAAGAATTCCATCCCGGATACCGCAACTCAATCGCATCCTACGTAGTTAGTCTATTACGACCGGAAGTTATCGAAGAATTAGAATTAAAAAAATACGGTTATCAAACCTTACCGCTTGATAATGCCATTTACCTTGATCTTAATGATGATTATTTACTACTGACTAACGATGAAGATGAGAATCGCCGCCAATTTGGCAAATTTTCAGCCACAGATTATGACTCGTATGAAGAACTTCACGATATCATAGACAAGGTGGGTGCAATTGTCGCTAAGCAATGGTTAAAGGCTCCTCCAAAATTACACGGTGGTGGCCCGGCAGACTTATTAAGTGCTGTTAAACTGGGGTTAGATTTTTACAAGCTCGACAGTGATACCCGTTATCGTTTTATGCAACTATTTGTCAGCACACCCGACACGCTAATCGAGCGTTGGTTTGAAAGTGGCAAAGTTAAAGCGATGATGGCACAGCATATTCTGCCAGCTAACTATACCTCATTGCATCATCCCGGTTCTTCCATGGCAATGCTGCATCATGCCGTTGGGGGCATCGACGGAGTAAAAGGAGCCTGGGGATTTGTCAAAGGAGGCATGGGTGGAATTACCCAGGCTATGGCCAAATCTGCGCAGGCAAAAGGTGTTGTTATAAAAACACAATGCACTGTTGAAAAAATAATCGTTGAAAATAACATAGTTCAGGGAGTAGAACTAAAAGACGGGCAAAAAATCTACGCCAAAATAGTCGCCGCCAATACAGATCCCAAAAGAACTTTCTTAAAACTAGTTGGTGCTGAACATTTACCAGCCAGTTTTGCCAAAGACATTGGTGTTATTCGTCAAGAGTCGGCGTCATTAAGAATGAACTTAGCCTTAAGCGGCTTACCACAGTTTTCTTGTTTACCGGGTGAAGATATTGGTCCTCAGCACCTTGGGTCAATTTCAATCATTGAAGATAAAGATCATGTCGAGAGAGCCTATCGTTCATCTAGAGCTGGCATACCCGCTGATCCACCGCTTATTGAAGCCTTTATTCCCAGCACTATTGATGATTCCCTTACCGATGAACCGGGTCACCATGTAATGAGCTTGTTGTGTAAATACATGCCTTATGATTTAGCTGACGGTAAAAACTGGGATGATGAAAAAGAAAAAGTCGTCGAAGACATTCTTGCGTATCTAACAAAATACTTTCCTAACCTGCCGGATATTTTAGTGTCTTATCAATGTTTAACACCATTAGATCTCGAAAGAATGTTTGGCATGACACGTGGCGATATATGCCATGGTCGATTAGAACCAGATCAATTATTCAGCATGCGACCACACCCAGACGCAGCGCAATATGCGACACCAATTAAAGGGCTTTACCTCTGTGGTTCAGGCTCTCACCCGGGTGGAGGCGTAACTGGTGCACCAGGCCATAATGCCGCAAAACGAATTATTAAAGACTTATAAATCAAAAAAAAACGAGGAAGAAAACCATGGCTATTAAACAAATAAAAAATGTTGCAGATATTCCTTCAAGTGAATTAGATGATTGGGGCCCTGTACCCAAACCTATTTCTGACACAGTTTCACAACTAAGCGGTATTATCATCAATGAAAACCCTGACGGTTCAGAAGCTGGCATTTGGGAATGTACTCCCGGAACATGGACCCGTCTAGTCATGGATGCTGAAATCAGCTCTTTTGTTAAAGGTCATGCATTATTTCACCCTGATGATGGAGAAACCATTGTAATTAAAGCAGGCGATACCGTTTATTTCGACAACAACAGTAAAGGCACCTGGGAAGTAATAGAAACAGTTAGAAAAGCATATTTAACTTTTAAACGTGACTAAGTTAAATAAATGTGAATTGGTTAAATAAACGTGACTATTTGAACGTGAATAAGTAAAGAAGTATTGCTCATGAAGAAAACATCAAAAAAAATGACGGATGCCAAACTTGGCATGAACAGCCCTATATCACGCAGAGATATTTTGCATGGATTAGGCGCTCTGTCTGCTGGAGCGCTGGCATCAGGCCCGTTGGCTTTGTTTTCCGGTAAAGTGTTTTCTGGTAATGTATTTTCTGGTGAAACGCCTTCTGGTGAAGCATTTGCAAAATCCGACAGTAATTCTTTGACCGAAAATACATCTTCAACCAAGCACGTTTATCCCCCTTCTTCCACAGGTATGCGTGGAAATCACCCGGGATCTTTTGAGGTGGCTCACCAACTTGGGCGAGAGAAAAAACGCAATTGGGGACCAATTTTAAAACCCGATAGTCAACTCTATGATCTTGTCATTGTCGGTGCAGGTATCAGTGGCCTGAGTGCTGCACATTTTTATCAGAAAAAACATCCTGATGCACGAGTTCTGATCTTAGATAATCACGACGATTTTGGTGGCCATGCAAAACGCAATGAATTTAAAGTGGGCGACCATACCTTAATTGGACATGGAGGATCTCAAACCTTACAAGAGCCTTCAGATTACAGCACTGTGGTAAAAGAGTTACTCGATGATATTGGTGTAGAAGTTAAAAAATTTGACAAAGCTTACGACAGTACTTTCTATAAACGAAATAAGCTTGGAGCCGGCCTTCATTTCAACAAGGAAAAATGGGGTGTTGATCGTATCGTGCCGATAAACATTGGTCCGTTTACTGGTTATTTACCCATGGCTCCTTCAGCACTTTCGATAAAAGAAGCTGTGGCAGAAATGCCGATATCTGATGGTGCAAAAGTTGAATTTCAGCGTTTACTGGAACTTAAAGAAGACCAGATATCAGAAATTCCAGTCAGTGATAAAAAGAAATACCTGAAATCCATTACCTATAAAAAATATCTTAGTAAACATATGAACATCACCGAACAGCATGTTTTCGACGTTTTGCAAGATGTGGCCAGTGACTTTGGTGTTGGTATTGATGCCGTTGCCGCATTTCAGGCTATGTCCTATGCGGGATTGCCAGGTGGTAATGCCTGCGGATTAGAGGATGAAGAAGAAAGTGAAGCCTATATTCATCACTTTCCGGATGGCAACGCCTCTATTGCCCGACTACTTGTGCGTAAAATGATACCTGATGTAGCTGATGGCAACACTATGGAAGATATCGTAACAGCAAAATTTGATTACTCGGCTCTTGATCCAGACAATGATCAAGACAATGATCAAGACAATTTTCAAAACAAAGCACTTGTTCGGCTGAGACTCAATAGTACTGTTACGAGTGTACAGCATCAGGGTGAGCCAAATTCAGCCGAATTAATATCGGTCACATATATAAAAAATGGTCAGGCTTATCAAGTGCAGGCCAAAGGATGTGTACTCGCTTGTAATAATCCCATTATCCCTTACCTTTGTCCTGAAATGCCACAAGCTCAACGTGAAGCGCTCGACTTTGGAGAGAAAACGCCGATCCTTTATACCAGTGTTGCACTACGGAATTGGCAAGCATGGGAAAATATGAACATAGGTGCAGTGATATCCCCCGGTTCATACCATATTAATGCAATGCTCGATTTTCCCGTTAGCCTCGGGGACTATAAATACACACAAAGTTCAGACAAACCCGTTATTGTGCATATGGAACGTTTTCCGCACGTGAACAATAAAGGCAAAACACCTCGCGAACAGCATCGTCTCGGTCGCCATGAACTCATAACAACATCATTCGAAACAATAGAGCGAAACGTTAGAAATCAATTGGTCAGTATGCTTGGAGAAAGTGGTTTTGACCCCGCCAGAGACATAGTAGGCATTACCGTAAATCGTTGGGCACATGGTTATGCCTATTGGTACAAGTTATTATTTGATACCGTTTATGATGACCGAGACGATGCCCGCTATCCCCATATGATCGCTCGTAAACCGTTTGGCAGAATTACCATTGCCAATTCCGACTCTGGCGCAAAAGCCATGTTGGAAAGTGCTGTAGAGCAAGGGCATAGAGCCGTAAACGAATTGAAAAACCTTTAATCGTAAATTAGGAACTAAAATAATGAATGTTGAAACTACACCACGCACATTTTGTTTGGTGATCTCCTGTGCAGACGCGGTAGGCATTGTTGCCGCAGTAAGTCATTTTATTGCTGAGATAGGCGGCTCTTTAACTGAGTCTAATCATCATACCGACGTTACCGAAGGTTGGTTTTACATGCGTAATGTTATTGATGCAAATTCATTATCAATAGAAATAAAAGAATTTAGGGAAAAATTTACCGTAATTGCCCAGCAGTTCGACATGAAATGGTCTGTTAGAGATACACAGACACGACAAAAAGTAGTGCTATTGGCAAGTCATGCATCTCATTGTTTAGCAGATTTACTCTATCGCTGGCACAGTGGCGAATTGCATTGCGACATTCCTTGTGTAATTTCAAACCACGAAAACCTGAGAAGTATGGTGGAATGGCATGGTATACCTTTCCATTATGTTCCTGTGCCAAAAGACAACAAACAAGAAGCGTTTGATAAAATGAATGCCATTATTGAACGACACAACGCAGAAACCATTGTACTCGCAAGGTACATGCAAATTCTGCCACCAAATCTGTGCTCACAATATTCCGGGCGATTGATCAATATTCATCACAGCTTCCTCCCCTCATTTATAGGAGCAAACCCGTATAAAAAAGCCTTTGACCGTGGCGTAAAATTAATTGGTGCAACCTGCCATTATGTCACAGAAGATCTTGATGAAGGACCCATTATAGAACAAGACGTTATTCGTGTTAGCCATAAGTGCGAGAAAGATGACATGGTACGTTTAGGAAGAGATGTAGAAAAAGCTGTACTTTCACGGGGAGTACGTTTTCATCTGGAAGACCGGGTGATAGTCAGAGGAAATAAAACGGTTGTTTTCTAAACAAAACATTGACCTATTTGGCTATGCCCCGGTTATACCCGTTACCTTTCAAAATGCGGGAATTTGAGGTGAATTAAAAAGCATAGTTACAAGACGCTGATTCGCCGGATAAGTTATTCTTATTTAAGATTCAGCAACGCAGTAAATATGTTTTTTAAACGAATCAAAACCTGCATTTTGAATGGTGATGGGTATAATACCAAACCCATTAAATAAGTGTGGCTACGACCGTAATTCAATGTTTCATTGGTATTTATTTGTTAGCTCAAAATTTCAGCGCACAGGATGGGTTAACCGAAGGCGTAATTCCTCACAACGCCAATTTTTATTAATATTATTAAATAGTTGCTGACTAAAAAGTGATGGGTTACGCAGTGAGCTACCCCATCCTACAACTATTGTAACTGGACCATAGCCAACCTGTTTGTTTTACCCTTGTGAGCTTTATATTCAAGCAGTTCACATTTACAAAGTAGCATAACTCACTGTTATGGTTATCCTTGTAACCTACGTTCCGCACAATATTTTAAAAACCAATTAATTAATAAGTTACTGATTTTTAATTATTAGTAAAATAATTTGTAATTTTTAAAATTTGCTACCGCTTACAAATTTGGCCGAATAATGTTTTTTTTATATACTTTGATCAAAATTGTGTTTTTCCTGAAAAGCAACCATCCATTATAAATTGTTGCATTCCTTGCTACGTCTAGGTTTAGTTAATTATTTAGAAATTTTAAAAATGTGCGGAACGTAGGTTGTAATTTATCACACAAACTGAGATTATAAATTTTGATTGAATAACGCACAGATTTTTACTTATTAGAAATGGGCAGGTTAAATGACTATAACAGCAGTACAAGATAACAAAGCAAAATTGCCCAGTTTGTTGCAAAAACGACTTCAAGGCTTTTCAAACCCAAAAACTGATATTGCAGATAATTACTGTCAGAAAAATCTTCAAATTCAACCAGACTTGTTTCCCAGTCATCTTCTTGTAGGTTTAGTTGCACTAGCCTCAAAGAATCAACATATCGCTTTTGACACTTTGGGATGTAAGAACAATGATAATTTTCAGGTGCTAAATCACGCATCTTAAAATGAAATGGGTAAATACCCAAGCTACTTGGAAATGCATATCCTGTAATCAATAAAATAATAACAATGGATGAATTTAATGACTGATCAAGCGTCTTATGACAATCGAAAACAACTGGAAAATTTATTAAAAAAAGGTTCATTTGCCTACTCCCAAGGTAATTTTGATCTTGCTGGACAATGCTGCCAGGAACTTTTACAGCTAGAGCCTGAATTGGTACCTGCACATTTCTTAGTCGGACTTATTGGTTTGGGTACAAAAAATAAACAGATTGCATGCGGTGCTTTCCAAATCGTGGTCAAACTGGACAAGGATCATGTTGCCGCCTGGGCACAACTAGCCAATCTCTATATGGTTCGAGGTATGGTTAATCTCGCCGATAACGCCTTGCAGCAAATCCGTAGAATTCGCACTGATGACCCGAAGATATTATCCCTGATGGGCACCACGTTATCACTGATGGGTGAACATAGTCTCGCTAAGGCAGCTTTTGGTCGAGCCTATACCCTTAAACCCGAAAACTTGGAATATACCCATAACCTTGCGAACAACCTGGTCCACATTGGTGATACTGAAACATCAGGAAACCTGTTTAGTGCCATTATCAAAAAACATCCGGACTCACCTCAGACCCATTGGTCACTTTCCCAGTCTAGAAAAGCTGATAATAATTCGCATATAGAGGAAATGAAGAAACTTTGTAGTAATAGCAATAACAATAAGAATCCTCTCTCACAATCATTTTATTATTATGCCATTGGCAAGGAGTTTGAAGATCAACAAAACTGGGACGAGGCCTTCGAGGCTTTTTCTAAAGGTGCAGCAGCGGTAAGGTTAAAGGCTGACTATGATGAAGCCGCTGAAATCAAAACGTTTGACTATTTAACTGAACATTTTACCGAAGAATGGTTAGCTGCCAGTGGTCCTGGCATTGCCGATGCTTCACCCATTTTTGTTCTGGGTCAGCCCCGAACAGGCACAACCTTGATTGAAAGAATAATCACCAGTCACTCAGATGTACATTCAGCTGGTGAATTACAACAGTTTAGACTTGCTTTAGGCAGACTAAGTAAAAACATTAACTCCCGGGGATTTTCAGCGGAGCTATTTGCTTCAGCAAAACAAATCGATGGAAGATTATTAGCGACAAAGTACATGGAAACCGCAGGAAGAATGCGTGGTAACACAGCAAAATTTGTTGATAAATTACCTTCAAACTACCTAAATATACCGCTTATTCTGAAGGCTTTACCCAATGCCAAAATTGTTCACCTAATTAGAGATCCTATGGATGCCTGTTTCTCAAGTTACAAACAGTTATTTGCTGATGCTTACTTGCATTCCTATGACCAACAAGAAATGGCCAGACACCATATTAGATATCTAAAACTAATGCAGGTTTGGCGAGAACGTTTCCCAGGGCGATTCTTTGATATTAGTTATGAAGAGACAGCGCGTAATTTAGAGCCCAATGCACGAGCATTAATCGACTATCTCGAGCTTCCCTGGCAGAATGAATGCCTGAATTTTCATCAGCAAGAAACAGCGGTAACAACTGCCAGTTCCGTACAAGTAAGAGAGCCTGCTCATACCCGCTCAATAGGTCGTTGGAAAAAATATGAACAACAGTTGCAACCTATGGTGAAAACATTACTGGAACATGGAGTTAGCATTGATTAACACCAAAAGAATGAACCTAGAATTTTACCTACACTATGGGGGTATTCTTTAAATTCTATTGATTAGCTAATGTACAGTTAGTATAAAAATTGTAACGGTATGATGTTACCTCTACCTAATAATTGACAGTAATCATAATAATAATAATATTAGAAAGCCGGAGAACGTGATGACCAGTAAAATATCAAAGCAGAGTAAAATCAATAATCAAGAATTTCGTAAAAGTTATGTTTCAAAATCCATATCAATGGCCATAATGGCTACTATGATTTCTATACCAGTTTATTCCAAAGAAAAACCAGTAGAAGAAGAAACTGAAGTTATCATGGTCACTGCCACCAAAAAGAATCAAACAATTCAAGAAGTTCCGCTGGCAGTCACCGCCTTAACCGGGGACTTTATGAAAGATGTACATCTTGTTGATGTCATGGATATTGTTGCTTATTCCCCTGGCGTTAATGGTTCCAGTCAAAACAGCTTTCTTGATTCAATTAACGTTCGTGGCATTCGAACTGAAGATTATGGCTCAGGTGGTGATCCTTCTCTTGGCTTTTTTAAAAATGATCAATATGAAGGGCGTTCTGGTTCAGCAATAAGTACATTATTTGATATGGATCGGGCTGAAATAATAAATGGCCCTCAGGGCTTCCTGTTTGGCCGTAATGCTATAGGTGGTGCAATCAGCGTGCACTCTCGTGAAGCAGAGATAGATGTATCTGAAAGAAGTCTTGACGTAGATTTAGGTAGTTATAGCCTTGTTAAGCTTAATGGCGCAATAAATATACCTATTAATGATAATTTTGCCATGCGAATTGCAGGTGTTTATCATAATGAAGAATCTCATATCCAGAACATTAATCCAAATGATCCTGTACAAGATACTGATGTCAAAGCAATCCGTTGGTCAACGACTTATGTAAAAGATGCTCTTAAAATTACTACCATGGTTGAGTATGAAGACCGAGTATATCCTGCTGGGCTGTATCGCTTTATCGAAGAAGGTGAGCTTTGGGAAGGCTATGATGAAATCTGGGAGGGTAACCGTGGTGGAGAACGTGACATTGACACGAATTCTCATTGGGGATTACGTGACGAAGCGGATGTACTTAACCTACAGATAAAACTTATACAAGAATTTGACTTTGCTGATTTAACCATTAATGCCGGTTATAAAGATCACGATTATTTGTATGCTGAGCAATGGCTACCCTCTCCCCTTGATAATGGTTCTTGGAAAGTTGATCAAAAAGGTGACTATTCTCAAGCGGAACTTAGACTAAATTCTAACGGTGATGGACCACTTTCATGGTATGTAGGAGCTTCATTTTATAAAGAAAATCTTGAGGTTGGTACCTACAACCAAATGAGTGATCAATGGATGTGTGATTACTATAACGCTTATTATGGATTTGAGAGAACTAACACAAATACATGTCAAAGCTTTTATGATAACCACTCTGACTACAATGGAAGTTATTATACAGACTCATATTTTCCTAACCTTCTCAATTTCCCAGCGTCTGATGTGGTCTACGAAAACAGTTATGTTAACGCTGTAAACGATGGTTGGGCAACTTATGCTAATCTGGATTATCAAATTACTGACACAGTGAATGTAGAATTAGGTATTCGTCATACCGTTGATAATAAAGAGTTTAACAACGCCCAAGAAGTCTCTGGCTATTCTGCAACTTTTGGCAATTGGAATATAGGTGGCACAACAGCACGAGACGGTAGTGGTAACCTTATACCAATTACCACTGAAAAAAGCTGGGATGATACCTCTTTTAAATACCTGATAAGATGGCAAGCCACAGACGAGATGATGTTGTATGCCAGTTTTACCGAAGGTTACAAAGCCGGAGGTTTCGATTCACATGACTTTGAAGGTAGAAATGGTACAGAGCTAGAGAGTGTTTTGGATGTTACCAATGCTACTGCCCAGAGCGTAAGCTTTGATCCAGAATTTGTAGAGTCTATTGAACTTGGATACAAGGACACCTGGTTTGATACAACAGACGTTCGTATGACCTATTATAACTACGATTACAGAGGGCTTCAAATCAGTAGACGATTAGATGGTGGTCAAACGGTTATCTCTAATCTGGGTAATACTGAAGCTAATGGACTCGAAGTATCTATCAATACCCCCCTGGGTGAGCACTGGTCTCTGATGATGAACTATAGCTACATTGATTCTGAGGTATACGGTGTTGACGCAGATGACTGTGGCGGTGTAGAAGGTGGCTGTGAAGGCAACAAAATATCCTGGACACCAGAAACTAGTGGTGCCATGGTACTCAATGGTTACTTCCCTCTCGACAGTGGCGCTACAATTACCACCAGTCTAGAAACCTATTTTGAAGATGAACACAGTGGCGGATTTCTGTTTGACCGTGTATGGGTTATTGAAGAATCTCAGACCTGGAATGCACGCCTAGGTTATGAATCAGAGTCAAACTGGTATGTTGAAGCTTATGTTGACAATTTACTCGATGAAGTCAACTATGACAGTAGTTACGCTGGTGGTGGTAGCTACCCAGCGACTCGTTGGGCATCTTGGAAGCCACGCTCCTTCGGCGTACGTTTTGGCATTAACTGGGATTAAAATCCTGATAGTACATTGACTGAAGTTAGTCATAAAAGAACCAGTAACAGCTATAGCGTTACTGGTTTTTTTTTGCTAATTTATTGTAGATGATTAAAATAGTGAAATTAATTGAAGCGAAACAAACATGTTGGATAGATTAGTTGTAGGATGGGTTGAAATCTCGATCTGACAAATAAATAATAAAACAATTGGTTACGGGGCGGTAACACTTAACCGAGACATAGCTAATTGAATTGGTATAACGCAATGATTAGAGCCATTTATGACTTTAATTTTAGTTGAGTTGTTAATTATTTCTGCTTGCGCTTGGCAAAATACGACTGGAGGAAAAATGACAACGCCATTCCGGCTACCAAAACAGCAATAGTTATCTTATCTCGATGCAAGGTTTCGGGTAACCAAATTTCATGTTTGCCTAACCAGTAAAGCAGGTACATAGAAATGACCAAGGGCGTAGAGGCAATGGCAATTTTGAAGGCATTACGCATCTGTATTTTCAAGTGATTTATCATATCCAATAATCCTCAATTAATGTCGGTAACAAAAATAATATCATAAAATACCGTTATCGAATATAGCCTTTTCTTACCCTAAAGGGGGGGTAGTCCGTACACATCCGCAATGATAAAATAAATTAGTTCACCTAGTATAAGGGATAATAATGTATGAGTATTGACCTGAAAAAAGTACTGAAAAACAAAGCCATTAACGAATGGAGATTATTCTGGCTTATCTCTATTCCTATGTCCATCGTCATAGCCATTGCCACGATGAATACCGACTTGTCCACCGGAGAAGGTGTGTCGCATATGATTGGCTATTCCGTACGCTGGGCGATACCTTTCATCTATCTGGTTGTCGCTGCATCCTCGGTTCAGATACTATTTCCAGGGCCGTTCCCTATGTGGTGGATGCGCAACCGAAAATATATCGGCTTATGTTTTGCCGTTGCAATGGCATGGCAAGGCATGTTTATTTTTGTTGTGTCGACTTTTCTACGCGACTATTACTTCAAAGATATTTATTATTTCCGTGACGAACTAGAAGGAAGCATCGGCTACATCTTCCTTGCCGCCATGGTAGTGACATCTTTCCGCTTTGGCCGTAAATACTTCGATCCAATGCAGTGGAAGTTGGTACATAAAGGCGGTATCTATTTTCTGTGGGCCTATCCCTTCAGCGTTTATTGGTGGAACCTCAGCTACGCAACGCCAAGGCCACTTGACTATATATTCTACTACGGTGGTTTCCTTGCATTCGCACTAAGAATTGCAGCCTGGGGTAAGAAACGTAAACAAGCAGCGAAGAAAAAATCCCCCGAAAGCAGCACACCCTTAGCGTTAAAAACATTGGGCGGCGCCATGATTGTATTTGGCCTTATCGCATCTGCTATCGGTATGCACTGGCAAAAGCCGATTTCTGCTTTTCTGACAGGGAAACCGTGGTCTGCTGAACTAGAACTATGGCTGCCGTTTTGGCCATTTGAACCTTTTTTAGCACTCTTTATCATTGGTCTGGGTACCATGCTGGTAACGAAGCACAGAGCTCAGGTGGAGACAAAGATAGAAGCCGTTCGATTGACAGATTGATTGAGTAACATCAACATTATAAATGTTCACCGCGCTGGGTGGGTTGGCCGTAGACTAACCCAACAGTCATCTGTAAAGCATTACTTTGTACGATCTACATGTAGATTTAATCAAGAACCCCGTAGTTCGTGGATTTAATTAAATATTTAGGAATTGGGTTGAAACTATGGTTCTGATTTGATTGTATATAGGTAACGACGCAATCATGTACTTATCGCCTGCGTTGTTTTGATTTTTAATCTAATGGTATTTATAAAAGCACTTCCGTCTTCAAGAGCGTTTATTACATCCTGGGTCGGAAGGCAATATTCATTGACGAATTGAATCAAATCTGGCTCAGGATCACAGAACAACACATCCAAAGACAAGCGGTCCATACCATATATACCCGTGGTCATTCAAGATGCGGGAATTTGAGGTGAATTTGAAAGTTTATCTAAAAGGCGCTTGATTGAGCAATAGCGGGCTATTGGGATTGAAAGCAACGTAGTAGATAATCTTTTAAAACGCTTCAAAACCTGCATTTTGAATGATTACGGGTATAAACCTCAGTGAATCATATTAGCTGAAAACACAAGTAGGTCTCCAGCCTCTAATTTAATTTTAACACCCGTTGTTAAATTCTCATGGCTTTTTCGATTATGCTGCTCCAGTCGAACATCAAGCTCATCTTTAGTGTCCCAGCGTTTATGTGTACCAGGGACCAACTCAACTCCAGGCTCATTTACTAAAGGAATACGAAAATGCACAACATTTGTACCATCCAATGCCTCTTTTTGCTCTTCAATTGACAAATGATACTGAGGATCTCTGTGCCAATAATTCTTTTGATTTTGGTTAACCGGATTAAAAAATAGTTGCGTATTCATAAACGATGGCATATCTGGTATTACAGAATACAACACACTCATCATTTTCGCCGAACCAATGAAACTGAAGAGAGTTGTCCTATCTAACTCATTTAAGTGTTCTGTACCTGTGATGCCGGCTGAATTAACTGCTTTTCCTGCGTAAAACTGGATATTTTTGGACTTCCATGATTCATGAAACTTCGCCAATACTTCACGTAGTTTTAGAAGCTCATCCTTATTGAAGAGGCTTTTTACAACAAAGTCCCCTTCTTCTCGATATTCCTCGTTCATGAGATTACCAATAACTCCACGTTAAGCGATAAATAAATACCAATATAACAATAAATTACGGTCGTAGCATCACTTAACTGGTACATAACCATTATGCGACATAGCCTCTTTTATGACATAGCCTATTTAATTAAGTTAGCCATCCAGACAGGCGGTTGGTATATTTCTACCTTCACTTCATCACCAACCTTGATTTGACCAGCAACCTCAATAACTCCAACTAAACCCCGGGTGAATATCGCCGCTTGCGAAAAAGCATTTTTGCTTATTGGTTTACCTGAATTCGTTGAAAAATTATCAGCAACTTTTTCACTCATTTCAATACATGGCGGATTATATTCCTCAACCATCAATTCAGCACCAGATGAAAATTTCAGTATGGTTCCCTTTGGCAACAATGATAATTGAGGGATACCTTCAAAACAAAGGTTCACGCCCAACTTACTTGCAGGCAAAGGTTCTTTTAAATCCATCTTTTGTTGAATATCAGCAGTTTCTTCCACTGACATCGCCGACCATTGTCTTTCGTTGCGCCTTATTGTACCTTCTGGTTGTTTGTCACCAGCCCATGCTTCCCGTGAGAGTGAACGGTGTCGGTCACCTACAAAACCATCCAGTTCCGCTTGAATTGAATCACAGGCACTCTTAACCAGTTCATCCTCTGCCTTTCCTAAATTCACTTCTACAACTTTACCAATGATATGCTTCATATTCATTCCTTAAAACGGCAGTGGTGGTTTAGCTCTTGTTCTTGCTGGTGCCCAGAACGGCTTAGTCCGGAGTATACATTTTGCCACTTTCAGATGAGGACGCATTTCTTTAGAGTAGTATATTTCTGCCCAAATCTCACCTTTCAAGTACTTGGTTTCCACCATAGCCAGAGCAATATTAGCTTTGACCACCGGTGACCACATAGTTGAGGTAATGTAACCAATATGCTTTTTTAATTTTTCATTATTATATAAATAAGACCCTTCTGCGCATTTATTACCATCAATGTCCAGTTTAACCAATGTATATTCAGGCCCGTGTTCTTTTTCTTTCAATAATGCTTTTCGACCATTGAAATGCGGCTTTTTAAAATCAACCAACCAACCTAAATTTAATTGAAAAGGCGTTTGATCATGTTCAAAACGTACGGTTTTAAGCGCTTCATTAAATTCAAGACCTGGCAGAATAAAACCAGCTTCAAGTCTTACCATACCTGTCGCAAGTTCACCATAAGGATGAATATTATAGTTTTCACCTGCCTGATAAAGTGCGTCCCATAACTCTAATGCGTATTCTGGCGCTATCCACAATTCGTAGCCCAGATCACCGGTAAAGCCTGTACGCGAAACCATTAACTTTTTGTCACTGTCACCATTTAACGGGAAATGCCTGAAATTAAAAGGGTTAAGAGTTTCAATACCGTCTAAACCCATTTTTTTCAGCACTTCACAGGTGGTAGGACCCTGAAAAGCCATCGCGGCAATGTTATCTGACATATCAGTCACTTTAACATCAGCATAACCAAAAGCACCTTTTTTAAACCAGGCAATACAAGGACTACCGGAAGTTAACATATAGCTATTAGGGCCCAACTTAAAAACAGTGCCATCGTCTATCATTCTACCTTCATCTGTGCACCAACATAAATAGGTTACCCGCCCAACTTTCAATTTGGAAATATCTCTGGTGACCATGCGGTTTAACATAGCCTCAGCATCGGCGCCGGTAATATAGTACTTTTGCATCGGACATATATCGTAAGTACCGCAACTGTTACGCACACAAAAATACTCAAAGTCCACATCGTAATAATAATCGGCAAACTTAAAACCATTCCAGACACCCCAAGCATTTCGCACATTAAACTTTGATGACCTAGGGTGAAAATGAGTCTCTTTTAATTGTTCATCAATGTAAGCTGCTGTCATATCGCTGTTAGATTTCATTATATTTTCCATCGGGACATTCATCTCTCAATTAGTCTTTTATCAATTTTCCATGACTCTATTAACTATTAACTATTAACTATTAACTATTACTCTATTAACCATTACTCAACTAGACAATCAGCCGAGACTCAATTAATCATCGTACACAGAATCTTCAGGGACTGAATTCGGCTTTTTCAAGTCAATCAATATTTCACGCGCTGCATTTGCACCACAGGCAGCTGAAACTCCTCCACCAGGGTGGGTCGACGCTCCGCACATATACATATTTTTAACTGGCATCCGGTACTGAGCATATCCAGGAAATGGTCGATTGAAAAATAGCTGATCGATAGTTAATTCACCCTGGAAAATATTACCTTCGGTTAAACCAACTTCATTTTCTATTTCAACGGGTGTCCTGACTTCCATATGAACGATCAAGTCTTTAAAACCCGGACTGTGTCGCTCTATTTTGTCGATAACCGTTTTCCCGAACGCATCACGTTTCTCAGGTGTCCACCCGCCGTCAGACAACACTGGAGGACAGTATTGAACAAAGCAAGACATCCAATGTTTACCTGGTGGTGCCACCGTTGGATCCCAGGCAGACGGTATAACTGTTTCAACAAAAGGATCGTCAGAAAAACGACCACGTTTCCAGCAATCGTAAGCCCGTTCCATGGTATCAATAGAGCCTACCAAGCTCTGCATGCCACGGTTGATGAATCTGTTATCAGGAAGATTGATAAACTTGGGCAAACCAGACAATGCAATATTAACCTTGCCCGAAGAACCACGTATTTTAAAGTTTTCGGCTTTTTCATAAATGCCGGGGGGTAAATCCTTTTTGTCCATACACTTAGTAAAAGTACGTTTTGCGTCTAAGTTTGATACCACTACATTAGCGTACAGTTCATCACCATTTTCTAATACCACACCAACGGCTTTACCATTTTCCACCAAAATTTTATCAACGCCTGCATTGGTGCGTATTTCGCCACCGTATTCCTTGTATGCTCCGGCAATAGCATTGGAGATTGCTCCCATACCACCTCTGGCAAGCCCCCATGCGCCAGAGTTACCGTCCAAATCGCCCATCACATGATGCAATAAAATATAAGCTGAACCCGGTGAATAAACACCCAGTGCGGTGCCAATTATACCGGGAGTTGCCATAGCGGCTTTAACCAGATCGTTTTCAAAATAATCATCAAGAAACTCTTCGGCACTGGTGGTAAAAAAGCGCATGTACTCATAAAGTTCTTTCTCCCCCAACTTCCAGAATTCTTTCGCCATCCACAATAGCTCTTTAATGTCACGGGGTTTAAAAGAAGTGGGATCAGGAGGCGTTCGCATCAGGGTTTTACGGATCAACTGCGCGTATCGTGCTAAATCAGCCTGAAAACGAAACATAGAATCAGCATCATGGGGTGAGTGCTTCCGCAGATGGTTATAGGCCACACCTGCATCACTATAATCGAGTAATGCCTCGCCATTGGTGCCGTAATTAACCATCCCATGAAAAGGCACAAGCACTAAACCATGTTTAGATAAATTAAGATCCCTGTGTATTGCTTGACGTAACATACTGGACATGTAGGAACAAGAGGAATAAGTCCAGCCCTCCTGTAGTTCACGCGATATCGCGGCACCACCAATATAGGCATTCTTTTCCAGCACCAGTACATCTAATCCGGCCTTTGCTAAATAAGCACCATTGGTTAAACCATTATGCCCTGCACCAATGATTATTGCGTCATACTTCTTCATAATATTATTTCGCCTTAGCTATTCCAGTTTAACTATTTGCTATAATTGTTTATTTTATTGATTTTTTTACTTTAACGTTCAATTTTAACTTTTTTCTTTCATTATCTCTTTTGCTGCATTGTGACCCGGCCCCCCCATCAGCCCGCCGCCAGGATGGCTTCCTGCGCCACAAAGATAAAGGCCGGGGATCGGTGTGCTATATTGGGCAGCTTCATAAGTAGGTCGCATCATCAGCATTTGAGACATAGACATTTCAGTGTGGTGCCAATGACCACCGTTAACGTGATAATTCTTATCTAAATCAAAGGGTGTAAGTATTTCACCATGAATTATTTTTTCTCTTATATCGGGCACATGGCGCTCAATAGCATCTATAACCCGCTCATACAATTGAGTTTTAGCTTTTTCTGTCCAACCGTCCTTATGTTTATAAGGCACATACATAACGTGTGCAGAAAGAACATGTTGCCCACTTGGTGCAAGAGAAGGATCAGATAAGCTGGGGATCACAATTTCCATCACAGGTTTTTTAGACGCTTCACCGTATTTTGCATCGTCGAAGGCAAACTCAATAGCGTCTAATTCATCGGCAATAACCATTCTGCCATCGGGTATATCTAAACCGACAAATTTTGGTAAGTCACTTAAAGCAAGATGTAGTTTGGCAACATAGCCATCACAGCGTAATCGTTTAATGCGGTGAACAAAATCAATTTCAAGGTTTTGTACCCCAACCAAATCTAAAAACGTACGTTGCGGATCAATAGCCGAAACGACTCTGGTCGCGGTAAATATTTCACCTGAATCCAATTCCACGCCGTTAGTCTTTAATCCATTTTCGTCGGCTTGTATTGTTATTTTATTGACCATTGCACTGGTTTTAATCTCAACCCCTGAAGCAGTAGCGGATCCCTGCAGTGCTTTTATCAAGTTTTTGATACCGCCCGTTGGCAGTGAATGCGCCCCTTCATGTATGCCGCTCATTCGATAAAGTAATGCCAGAATTGTTGCATTAGGTGAACGGGGTGCCATTTTAGAACCAATTAAGCCATCCCAACTAAGCAGTGCTTTAAGTTGTTCACTGTCAAAATTTTCATCCATAAGATCGCGTGCAGGTAGTGTTGCAACACGCATGAACTCACCCATATCTTTTCTGCCAAGCATTCGCATTTTTATGCCTAAATGGGCAAAAGTGAGATTTTCTTTAAAACTACTACTACCGATCCTTGGCATGGTTTTAAGCCAAAAAGGCTTCAGTACATCAGCAAAGCGTTTAAGTAGTTGTTGATATTCCCGATATTTTTCAGCATCTTTTTCGCTGACACCACTAAGCTTAGAGGAGGACCCCCACCCGTCAAGGATCACATGTTCGCCGTTGGCATTAAGCGAGACATTAGCCATAGGGCGGGTATTTATATCAAAACCATGGGAGGCTAATTTGAGATCTTTAGCTACTTTGTCCGAAAAATGAAAAAGCGTATGTGCAACAGAGGCTTTAAAACCCGGTGCAAACTCACGTGTAGCCGCCAAACCACCTAATTCATCAGATGCTTCAAGCACTAATACCTTATCGCCATTTTTCGCGAGGTAGGTGCCACACACTAGTCCGTTATGCCCACCGCCAATAATAATTGTGTCATAGTTGTTCAAAATAATTTCTCTGTTTTAATGAATGTTAATTCGATGATTTATTCAGCTTGCATTTAAATCTACTTTTTATTTTAAATAGCAATAGCAATAGCAATAGCAATTAATGTATCAGTCGAATTTAAGTATAAGTCGCATTTAAAGTATCTGTAGAATCTAAAGTATCAACAGTTGCGTTTTTATTTTCATCTTGAGCTTGAATAATTTCAACACGCCATTGATCCAAATTTGTTCCTATCACGAAAAAGCCAGCTATCCACATGAACTCATCCCAAGCGAACATAAAATGCCCCCGGTATAACCAATAAACCAATGCAGACCATAATAATAAATACAGCCCTTTTTTAGTTAAATTGAGGCTTTCAATAAATTGTCCTGACGCAGTCCCTTGATCTTGTAACCGTACAACCATCTCAATGGTGAATAAAATCAGTAACCAAGTGACTGCTTCAACCATATCAACCCAAGCTAACTGGTTAACAACATCAAGTCCTTCAACATCAGTAACAATGATAAATTTCGGAGCATCGAGATAAAGAAACTCTTTGGCACTTGAAAGACTCTTGCAGTTATTTGCATTGAGCTCTGTATAAACAAGGTTGGCGGTGTAGGAAATATCCTTACCCAGTAATTGACATAAACTTGTCACTTCTTTAATCACCTGGGCCGTATTAACTTCATATAGATAGACACCAAGGGCATACAATGTATGGGCTAAAAAGAGGTAACAAATAATTCTGATGCTTTGCATTAAAAATGCTTTAAAGCGAGATAAAGGCTCATCAGATAAAATGTAGGTTTCTAATTCAAAAATGATCAGCAGAAACATCCAGGCGCTTTCATCAATCGTTGTAGCAAAAGCACGACTCCATTCAAGCAGTGTCCCGCCATGACGCATGGTATGTGTAGCGACTTGCAAATCAGTTTTGAAATACAGGGCAAAGTTGATAAACAGTAGTGAGTAAACAATCCATTTGATACGCTGTTGCAACGTTTCTTTTGGTATGTCAAACATCGAAAACAAGTATTCCATAAATACATTTTCTCATTTGTTGAAAAAACCTAACTTCTCTTGAATTCGATTAAAACCAATTACGAACTAATAAAACATACCCCTTTAAGGTAGTTACTTTTGAAAAGTTGATTGGTAAATTTTCTTCCCCCATAAATCAGCATACAAATATATTAAAACTAGCGGTAACGTATAGAAACAAGTTATCTAACGTTACTTGACACTAGTGGAATGATAAGGGATGAGTGGGTCGCCACCTGAATAATTTTCAATGTTCATCAAGGAATTAATAAATAAATTAAATAATTCACCTTGAGTGCCGAGATCAAGTTTTGCATAAGCATTTTTACGGTGCAGCTTTACTGTCTCAACAGATATTTTAAATCGAACAGCAATAGCTTTACTTGAATAACCTTGAAGGATCATTTTCACCGTTTGATTTTCACGCTCAGTAAGAATACTCGTTCCAAAGCAATCAAGTGCGGTTTCTAACTGTTGACGTATATCTAAATTTTGCTCAAGTTCATGTTCACTACTCATTGTTCTCCAATGATATTGAGTAAGAGCTTCAACAAGCGGGAGAATATCTGTCAGGGTTGCAAGATGTTCAGCACTGAAACTACAACCATCTTTAATTTGCCCCAGACCAATAATAATGAATTTTTCACCTTCATCATCAAATTGAATTAAATAGGCACACTCATCTGTTAAACAAGAATATTTATAATAGGTTTTATAATACTCGCTTTCCTCAAAAGCATCGGGAGCAACATCTTTTAAATGTAAAAAAACACTCTTATTGTTTTTTCTAGCCGCAAGATAAAAAGGATCAAGCAGAAAAGCGCCTTTAATATATTGGCCAACCATAGGTGCCCGTTGCTCCGTAGGAACATCATTGTATTCAATTGTCGGAAGTTTTTTGCTGGGAAACAGAAGAACCATAACGTCATCGGCAGGCACCAGAGACTTGAACATATCAGCTAGTTTTGAGGTAAATTGGTCAGTTCCTGCATAGCAAAATAAACCAGCAAATTGTTGACTAAATTCTAAAAGAAAAGATTTTTTCATAATCAAACTACATCATCAAAAGGGAAAATAAAATATACCATCATTTCATTAGTTCTAACAAGAAGAAAAAAAATCCCCCTATCGGGTTATTTAATTATGATCAATATTTAAATAATATGCTTGTTATATGGCAATTAATTACCTTTACAATTAAAGTGTTAAATATATCCACTAACGAATACCAGTTAAAATTATTTACTTTATTAATCATCGAGGCTTGAGCATGAAACAATGTCATCAATTTTATATTAACGGTCAATGGGTCACTCCAACAAAATCAAAGATGATGGATATCATCAACCCGGCAAATGAAAAAGTCGTTGGACAAGTAGCATTAGGAACAGCATTGGATGTTGATTTAGCAGTTAGTTCAGCAAAACAAGCCCTGAACACCTGGTCGCAAACTAGCCGGGAACAAAGATTAGCTTATCTGGATCGCATCATAGTTTTATATAAAGAGCGTATGGGTGAAATGGCTAAGGCGATAACGACTGAAATGGGCGCACCAATGGAGATGTCTGTAAAAGAACAGGCAGCTGTTGGTATAACTCACATAAAAACAACTAGAAAAGTATTAGAAACTTATCTATTTGAAGAAACTAAGGGCATTACTCATATTTCCAAGGAGGCTATCGGGGTTTGTGCTTTAATTACCCCCTGGAATTGGCCGATGAATCAGATTGCCTGTAAAGTCGCACCAGCAATAGCCTGTGGTTGTACTGTTGTTTTAAAACCGAGCGAGTTTGCCCCTTTATCTGCGCAAATATTTTGTCAAATTATTCATGATGCGGGTTTACCTGCTGGTGTTTTTAATATGGTTTATGGTGATGGACCCGAGGTGGGTACAGCACTTTCTTCTCATCCTGATGTTGAAATGGTTTCTTTGACAGGTTCTACCAGAGCAGGTGTCTCAGTTTCAAAAGTCGGGGCTGATACCATTAAACGAGTAGCGTTAGAGTTAGGTGGAAAATCTGCAAACATAATATTAGAAGATGCTGATATTGATGCAAGCGTAGCCAGTGGAGTAGAATCGTGTTTTTATAACACAGGCCAATCTTGCGATGCCCCTACCCGAATGCTGGTACCGGAAAAATATCATCAACGCGCCGTAGAAGTAGCAATATCTGTTGCGCAATCAACTGTTGTAGGTGATCCAAACTCACCTACAACCACAATAGGCCCACTATCGAATAAAAATCAGTTTGAGAAAGTTCAAAATTTAATTGCCCAGGCAATTGAACAAGGCAGTGAATTAGTTTTTGGCGGGACGGGAAAACCTGATAATTTAAAAGATGGCTATTATGTTAAACCTACCATTTTTGCCAACGTAACTAATGATATGCTTATAGCTCAACAAGAAGTGTTTGGTCCTGTACTTGCCATAATTCCTTATGCTGATGAAGACGAAGCTGTAGAGATAGCAAACGATACACCATACGGACTTGCCGGTTATATTCAATCGAATGATATTGATAAAGCGCGTAAAATTGCTAGCCGCATTCGTGCAGGCACCATATATCTGAATTATCCAGACTTTGATCCCTATGCACCTTTTGGTGGTTACAAGCAATCTGGTAACGGTCGGGAATGGGGTCATTTTGCCTTTGACGATTTCCTTGAAATAAAAGGGATTGTTGGCTACTAGGTCTGCAAATAACTATAAAAAAGTAAAGAAAAGTATAAAAAGAAAAAAATGCGTAACAAACCGTGGATTAAAGATTTCAAAAAGATCTTAAGTTTAGCTATTCCATTGATCATTGCCAATATCGCCATGGTCGGCATGGAAGTAGTCGATACCATTATGGCAGGGCAAGCCAGTGCTGAAGATCTGGCTGGCCTGGCCATCGGTGGCAATATCTGGCTTGTAATAGAAATGGCTATGTACGGTGTTCTTTCCGCCATTACACCTCGCATAGCCCGGTTTCACGGTGATTCAAATACATTTGAAATAACCAGAGAAGCTCAACAAGCATTATTGTTAGCAAGCTTTTTAGGCATTATTTCAATGTTTGTCATGCTTGCTGCCGTACCTTTAATCCCCTACCTGGGTACTAGTGAACAAGTCACTCAAATTGCACAAGGCTATACCGAAGTCATAGCCTACTCTCTACCTATCAGTGGTATTTGCTGGGTTATTTTTGGCATACTTGAAGGCCATAGTTTGACGCGCTTCATCGTTTTATCAAGCTTAGTAGCGGTATCTCTCAATTTTGTTCTGGATTACATTTTTGTCTTTGGAAAAATGGGGCTTCCGGCCCTTGGTGGTATTGGCTGTGCGTGGACAACCACCACTATTTATTGGCTTTGGGGTATAGCTGGAATTATCTATACGGCAAAACACAAAAAACTCAAAGATTACAAAATATATAGTCATTGGCCGAGGATAAATTTTGCGCGCTGGAGAGCAATTTTAGCACTCGGACTTCCTATTAGTTTAGCGATACTGGCAGAAGAAGGTTTTTTCAGCTTTTCAGCGTTACTCATTGCACCGCTTGGTACCGAGCCTTTAGGCGCCCATCAGATAACGATACAAATAGTCTCTTTAGTACTTATGTTCGGACTTGGTATTGGACAAGCCACTTCTATTTATGTTGCTAAAAGCATTGGTAAATCTAACCCGGGTTTAATGAAAAAATATGTAAAATCAGGCTTTAGATTAATTGCATTATTCGGAACATTGGTTGGTGTTTTCGTCTTTATTTTTCGCAACGAGTTACCTCAACTGTTCTCTCAAGACGCTGGAATTACAGAAATATCGAGTGCACTAATGTTATTTGCACCCTTTTATTTACTCCTCGACGTGCTTCAGGCTTGGTCAGCACAAACGTTAAGAGGATTTGAAGATACAAAAATTCCCATGTTCATGCAAATAACCTCCTATTGGGTAATTGGTTTTCCATTAGGTTACAGTTTAGGTGCCACACAATTATGGGGAAATAATTATGGTATCTACGGTTTTTGGATAGGTATGTTCAGCGGGATATTTATTGGTAGTTGCTTGCTCTGCCTACGTCTTTATAGCAAAACCCAATCAACAATTAAATAGTACAGATAAAAATAGAATAATTAATACAACACTATTGGGGTATATGTACGGTAGCAGTCTTTTGTAATACTTTCAGCTTATATAAGAAGACAATGGTAATCAGGTAAATATATGACTAATGAAAAGTTGCAAGAACTCGCCCGAAAACATCTGTGGATGCATTTTACCAGTATGGGCTACTATCATGAACATGATGTGCCAATTATGAGCCATGGGGAAGGATGTTATATCTATGATATTCATGGCAAGAAGTATATTGACGGTATTGCTGGGCTCTTTGTTTCTCAGATTGGTCATGGTCGTAAGGAAATTTCTGAAGCCATTGCAAAACAAACCGATAAACTCGCCTACTTCCCCATATGGAATAATGCCCATCAACCTGCAATTGAATTAGCCGCTCGTCTGGCTGAATATGCGCCGGCTGATCTTAATCGTGTTTTCTTTACTTCAGGTGGCTCAGAAGCCGTTGAATCTGCCTGGAAACTTGTCCGTCAATATTACACTGAAATTGGAGAACACCGACGCTATAAAGTGATCTCCCGCAATCTTGCCTACCACGGTACAACAATGGGGGCTTTATCTATTAACGGTTTGACCGCGATCAGAAACACCTTTGAACCATTAGTGCCAGGCACTTTTCATGTTGAAAATACTGATGCTTACAACAGTCATCTGATGACTGAAGGTATGAGCAGTAAAGAATTTGGCATAAAATGTGCGCATGAAATTGAACGAGCTATCGAAATTGAAGGTCCTGAAACTGTCGCAGCTGTATTTTTAGAACCCGTACAAAATTCAGGTGGCTGTTTTGTTCCTCCTGATGGTTACTTTCAGGAAGTACGCCGGATCTGTGATAAGTACGGGATAATGCTGGTGTCTGATGAAGTCATTTGTGCCTTTGGCCGCTTAGGTCATATGTTTGGTGCCGACAGATATAACTACGTCCCCGACATTATTACTTGCGCCAAAGGACTCACCTCTGGTTATGCACCTTTAGGTGCGATGATTTGTCGTGATTTCTTAATGGAACCCTTCCTCAAAGAGGATACAACATTCTTACACGGCATTACTTTTGGTGGACATCCTGCCTCTTGTGCCGCAGCAATGGCTAATTTAGATATTTTTGAAAAAGAAGATATCCTTGGTAACGTCAAGCGTAATGAAGGACTATTCAAAGAGCTGCTTGAAGGACTTTATGATATCCCTATTGTTGGAGATGTCAGAGGCGCAGGTTACTTCTTTGGTATTGAAATTGTAAAAAATAAAGCAACAAAAGAAGCCTTTAGTAAAGACGAAATGAAAGATATTCTTTTTAACTTATTATCGCCTAAACTTTATGAAAAAGGCCTGATTTGTCGTACTGATGATCGCGGTGCTCCAGTTATTCAGTTGGCTCCACCACTGATATGCGGCCCTGATGAATTAAGAGAAATTGAACAAATTTTGCGTACCGTACTTACCGAGGTCGCAGAGGTTGTAGCAAACTTATAATTAATAATTAAGGCAAATATATACTCAAACCGCTTTGAAAAGAATAATGCAGTAAATTTCTGAAGCTGACTTTTAAAATGGTTTGAGTTAATAAAAATATAAGGACATGAATTGAATATGCAAAATAAACTTTATATAGGTGGTCAATGGGTTTCATCTTCCTCGAATGAAACTGTTGATGTTATTAATCCTGCAACTGAAGAGGTTTTTGATTCTATCGCTTCCGGCAATGAAGCCGACATTGATGCAGCAGTTGCCGCAGCAAGAGAGGCCTTCGATAATGGCCCTTGGCCTAAAATGTCAGGGGCAGAACGAGGGGCTGTTCTTCGAAAAATGGCAGAAATACTTACTGAGCGTCTTGATGAATTAGCCGCCATAGAAGTAAAAGACAACGGAAAACCTTTCCCTGAAGCCCAATGGGATATTGAAGATACCGCAGGAACCTTTGAATTTTATGCAGGACTTGCAGAGGAGTTAGATACATCTTCTGAAGAGGTTATCGATATACCGGAGCCCAGATTCTCAACAACCGTTGTTAAAGAGCCTATTGGGGTTGCCGGTGCAATTATCCCATGGAATTACCCTTTGCTGATGGCCGCATGGAAAGTTGCTCCTGCTCTTGCCGCTGGTTGCTCTATGATTTTAAAACCATCAGAAACCACTTCACTTACCGCATTACATCTTGCCGAAATAGCAGAACAGGCCGGATTACCTCCCGGCGTATTTAATGTTGTAACCGGACAAGGTCGAGTTGTTGGTCAAGCGTTGGCTGAACATAAAGACGTAGATAAACTTGCCTTTACCGGATCTGTGCCCGTCGGTTCTAAAATAATGAAAATGGCCGCAAATGACGTCAAGAACATCAGCCTTGAGTTAGGCGGAAAATCACCGTTAATTGTTTTTTCTGATTGCGATATTGAAAAAGCGGTTGAATGGATCATGTTCGGTGTTTTCTGGAATCAGGGCCAGGTATGTTCGTCAACATCAAGAGTATTGGTTGAGAAGTCACTCTACCCTGCTCTACTTGAAAGATTAGCCGAAGAAACTAAGAAAATAACCATAGGTCCTGGTGACAAGGAAGGCGTTTTGCTTGGGCCTCTTGTTAATAAAAACCAATACGATAATGTGCTACAGGCAATAGACAGAGGTGTTGCAGACGGCGCTAAAATTCTCACCGGTGGTGGCAAACCTGAAGGATTCGAGAAAGGTTACTATGTAGAGCCCACTATTTTCACTGACATGGAAGAAGATAGCTGGATCTGGCAAGAAGAAATTTTTGGTCCTGTTGTCTGCGTTAAGAGCTTTGAAACTGAAGAAGAAGCCATTCGTATGGCTAATAATTCACGATTCGGTCTTGCAGCTGCCGTGATGTCTAAAGACATACCACGCTGCAAGCGGGTTGCCAAAGCTTTCCGCGCAGGTATTGTCTGGATAAACTGTTCTCAACCCACCTTCTGTGAAGCACCTTGGGGCGGTTATAAGCAATCAGGTATTGGCCGCGAGCTTGGCAAGTGGGGATTAAACAACTATCTGGAAACTAAACAAATAACAAGTTATAACAGTGATGAGGCTTGGGGTTGGTACATAAAATAACCTGACGTGTTAATTTGCAGTAAGTGTTTATTTTTATTGCGGATAAAATACTGATAACTTACAAATAATTTACTGCAAAATACGGTGATGGTTCCATCCGTTCTATCACTTCCATCAATTAAAAGTTTAGTTAAATAAACGTTATGTTAAACAAAAGCTACTTTGTAATCATTACAATGTAGCTTTTTTTATTGTATAAACAACTTTATCCGTTAAAGTCTGATCTTGCATTCCCGTAGAACTTGGATTTATCCACGCATCACTTTAAGGCGCACATAAATGTGCGAACTACGGGCATGCATCAAATTGCTCGACTATACCCGTGGTCATTCAAGATGCGGGAATTTGAGGTGAATTTGAAAGTTTATCTAAAAGGCGCTTGATTGAGCAATAGCGGGCTATTGGGATTGAAAGCAACGTAGTAGATAATCTTTTAAAACGCTTCAAAACCTGCATTTTGAATGATTACGGGTATATACTAATTAAAAACGGGAATTCAATTATGACAAGGATCGTTATGTTTCAAACCCATCCATTACGCAAAGGTCGTGCTTCTTTACCTTTTAACTATTATTGTGTTACCAACGTGAGCCACAATCGCCAACCCATTCTCACTTCTTTGGAGATTGCTCAAATCATTATCAACAACATTTATCTATTTGATAAAAAAAAGATGTGAAGACTATTTGCTACGTTTTAATGCCAGATCATATTCACTGGTTATTTCAACTACAAAACACATTGACATTGTCTCAGGTTATTGGGCAATTCAAGGGGAGGAGTACAAAGCAGGTAAAGCAAAGTGGCTATTTTTCTCAAAAGGTTTGGCAAAGTTGATCATTGTTTGCGTGATGAAGACGATTTGGTGAGTCAGGCGCGTTATATTGTTGCCAATCCATTGCGGGCTAAGCTGGTCAATTCTATTGGGGATTATCCATTTTGGAATTGTATTTACTTGTGAAGCGCACATCGCACATAAATGTGCGCTCTACATGTAGATTTAATCGAGCAACCCGTAGTACGTGGATTTATCCACGCCAGCTTTAAAACGCATATAAATGTACGATCTACATGTGGATTAAATCGAGCAATCCATAGAACGTGGTTTTATCCACACTTCGCGTTGAGGCGCAAATACGGGCACCCATCAAACTGCTCGATTACAATGATTAAAAATGGAAATTCAATTATGCCAATATGACTGAGTCACATTGGCCCAAGTTTAAACCAAAACAGCGAACACTCAATCCAATTTATTGCTTAACACTTAATCTTAGCCATAGTTGGATCATACATAGGTCTTAACGATGCTTTAGCCGCGTATTTAACACCAGCCACTTCAATTTCAAATTTACTGTTCTTAATCATCTGTGCATCAACACCATCAGGATGTTCAATATAACCAAGCGCTATCGCACCGCCTAGCGTGTGTCCGTACATTCCAGAGCGAACGTAGCCTCTTAATTCGCCATTACAGAAGATAGGTTCGTTATGATAAAGCAGAGGCTCTGGGTCTTCTAATAAGAACTGTACAAGCTTCTTGGTGCACTTGGTTTCTTTAAGTTTCAATAAGGCTTCAAGCCCAATAAAACCTCCGGGTTTGTCGTACTTAACAGCAAACTGCAATCCAGCCTCTATTGGTGTATCTTCATCGGTCAGATCATGTCCCCAATGCCGGTACCCTTTTTCCATACGTAAGGAGTTAAGTGCATGATACCCAGCATGAACAAGACCAAACGCCTCGCCAGCTTTAATTATTTCATCATAAATACTAAGCGCAAATTCGGTTGGAATATACAGTTCCCATCCCAGTTCACCAACAAAGGTAATGCGCGATGCTCGAACAAAACCATAACCAAGCTCTATTTCCCTGCTTGTTGCAAAAGGAAATGCTTCATTTGAAAGATCATCTGGTGTCATAGATTGCAGCAATTTACGGGAATTAGGCCCCATAATCGAAATAACAGCCATACCAGACGTTACATTGGTCAGATAGCAATTTGCATCCTCGGGCAGATGATTCTGCAACCAATGAAAATCCTTGGTTTCCGTTTCACCTGATGTCACAACTAAGTAGTCATCTTGTGCAATTCGGGTAACAGTTAAGTCAGCTTCTATACCGCCATTTTCATTTAACCATTGGGTATAGACCAAACGCCCCGGTTTAACAGAAACATTATTAGCACAGATACGATTCAAAAAGACTTCTGCGTCTTTCCCCTGAACTCTAAATTTGGCAAAAGACATCTGATCAAATAAAGCAACATTTTCACGCACAGCTTTATGCTCTGCAGCTGAATAGTCGAACCAGTTTTGCCTTTTATAACTGTATTTATATTCCGCTTTTACGCCTTCTGGCGCATACCAGTTTGGTCGTTCCCAACCAAAAGAAGCACCATGACAAGCGCCTTTGGCAACTAGTCTGTCATAAAGCGGTGATTTACGTACACCACGGGCTGTATCAAACTGCCTGAATGGCCAGTGTGTTGCGTATAATAGTCCCAAACTCTCGCTGACCCGATCATGCAGATATTTTCGGTTTCCCTGAAAAGGCAGATTACGTTTAACATCAACTTCCCATAAATCTACAGGAGGTTTCCCGTCACGCATCCACTCTGCCACAACTTTACCAATGCCACCGGCAGACTGCAGACCGATAGAATTAAGACCCGCCGCTACAAAGCAATTACTAATATTAGGTGCCTGGCCAATATGATAACGAACATCAGGTGTGAAACTCTCTGGACCACAGAAAAACGTTTGTATACCGGCTTTTTCCAACGCTGGTATCCGGTGCATTGCAGCATGTAATAAAGGTTCAAAATGATCAAAATTACCCGCAATTTCATCAAAACAAAAATCTTCAGAAATACCCTTCATGCCCCATGGTTTAGCCACAGGTTCGAAGGCACCCATTAATAATTTCCCGGCATCTTCTTTATAATAAGTACAGCTGTCATAGTCACGAAGTACCGGCACATCACGAGTTAAACCCGTAACTTTATCAAATACAACGTAATAATGTTCACAGGCATGTAAAGGAACATTAAAACCTATCGTGGCCGCTATTTCTCTGGTCCACATTCCGGCACACATCACAACGAAATCAGCACTGATGTTGCCCTGATCGGTTTCCACACCGGTAATTCGATCTCCGTCCCGTACAATTTTAGTCACTTTTACATTTTGAAAAATCTGCGCTCCGCCATTTCTGGCTCCCTTAGCTAATGCCTGGGTTGTATCTGTTGCATTTGCTGTACCGTCTGTTGGAATGTAAATACCACCCAATACGTCTTCCGTATTCACTAACGGATACATACGTTCAATTTCAGCTCTGGATACCGTATCAACCTGCATACCAAACACTTTGGCCATAGAGGCATTTCGTTTTAGCTCTTCAAACCGCTCGCTGTTCGTGGCAATTGATATTGAGCCAGTTTGTTTATAGCCGGTTGACTGACCCGTTTCATTTTCAAGCTCACGATAAAGCTCAGAAGTATATCTAGCCAATTTCGTCATATTCAACGAATTACGCAATTGCCCAACTAAACCCGCGGCATGCCAGGTTGTACCACAGGTTAATTGCTTACGTTCAAGTAAAACAACATCTTGCCAGCCAATTTTAGTGAGATGATAGGCGATAGAACAGCCAATAACTCCTCCTCCGACAACGACAACACGCGCTTTTTTTGGAAGTTGTTTATTCATAATAATCAGGACTCAAATAACTTATATATCGCTACATTACACCTCTGCCAAAAACCTGACTATTACTCTATTGGGGTATATTGATAATAGTAATTTTTAGAGCTTTGTGAACAACAAATAACTGCAAGGTATAACAAATTTTATTTGGTAGATTAGTACCCCAATGTAGACTTAGGCTATTAGAATAAATGTCAGTTACGCGAGCTAGAATTTAACTAAAATATTTAACAAAGCAATGGCCAGCCACAATAAATAATTATGACGTAAGAGAATTGAACCTGAATGACACTTGACTTCATAATCAATTAATTCAATATAAATCTATAAACTAATGAAATAGATTTTATCTTATGCCGACTGATACCACATTTAAACCAACTAAAAATCCTGACAGTTTTTGGAATACTCTTGGTTTTCCTGCACGAGGAGAACAGTTATTCAGAGCGCTTCACGATGGTTTTCCATTTGAGGTCTTCAACAAGCTAGCTAAAGTGTCTGGCTTGAACAATATCACACTTGCATTATCAATTAATATTAAACCAGCCGCACTAAAGCGCAGAGCCAAGGCAGGTAGTTTTAATATCGACGAAAGCGATAAACTTTACCGCATTGCAGAAGTTTTTAAAGCAGCACTGGATTTATTTGAAAATGATCAGAAAGCAGCACAAATATGGATTCAAAGCAAAGTGCGAGGATTGGGTTATAAGCGCCCTATTGAAATGCTTTCTACCACTGCTGAAACTGAAGCAGTATTAAATTTGATTGGCCGGTTGGAGCATAGCGTGTTTATCTAACCAGTTCTGAGTCTTTAGCTATCTTTGAGGTACTTGTTCATCTAAAGCAATCAAGGTTACTTGAACAGTATTCATTGTTGTCACTTAAATTCAACGAAAGCGATTTGATGACCCTTGAAGCAAACGATTTTCCCGACAATTGGAAGGATAACCCTGCACCAGATTCGACAGCTGAGCTGGGTGATGAATGGCTACAGATTCAAGCCAGACTTGCATTAGAACTACCGTCAACTATTGTGCCAAGGGAAAAGATTTACTTAATTAGCATAAGACACCCTGCCTTTGAAAATGCACTGATTACTGTTCAAGAAATGGATTTTGAGTTTGATCAACAACTGCGTTAACATGTATCGTTTCAAATATGATCTTGCAGTTTAATATTTTAGGCTAGTTCTGATTGGACAATCTAATATTCCCCTTTTACCACATTAACTAAGCGACTAAAAATTTAGATTTCAAATACCTGTAAACTATGACCGCTATTTTTAAAGATAGCTGACACCTCTGCACTACTTTTCCATGTCGCTAACGCCCCCCAAGCGCCTCAGACAATCAAAATTGAGTTTGGTGTATTTTTAATTTTTGAACTACATTTTCTTATATGAACTAAGTTGAAAATTGCCACAGCCAAGAAATGACCTATTAAAAAATTAACGAACTCTAACGTTGACAAAGCTCGCACAGTTGACCTAACAACCTGAAAAGTTTAAGGTCTTCTCAGAGCGATGAACAGACATTGTTCGGTTGCAGTTATCCACTTAGTTATACTGTTATATTTCTATCGATAGGAGAGTCGAGTGAACATACTATTTGAATTTATACCTAGTCTTTTCGTAGCTTTAGCTTTTGATTTTATACTGTATATAACTGGAGCAGGCATTCTACGGCTTGCTTCTTTCGGTTTATTAAAATATCAAATACATAGCTATGGTGAATTTAAAGAGCTAAAAGGAAAATCTAACAAAGATTTTATCATGCCATATATAGTAGGCATTTTATTTTATGCTCTACTCATTGTATCAATTGCTTGGATTAACTAAACGAAATATAAAAAGACAATCAAGCAGGACAGATAACAGTTGGCTACTGCTCATGCCTTGCTGATTTTAACCAACTATTTATCGCGCATAGTAAGGCGTTAGCGACATTCAGGTTATGGCACAAAACAGTCATTTCTAGTGTTTTTTTGGAATTTGAAACCGTCCTGTTTTGTTGTAAAATCGACGCACGTTGTAATTCACTTTATCTCTAAAACGAGATAAAAAATTAATCCTTGTTTATGTACACCAAGGTATTAACCATACTTTAACTAATCCCAAAAACAACATTTGCACAATATTTTCTATCACGCTTTATGCGCCACAGCGAGATAGAAAGCTCACACATCATGACAGCTGTTTGAACAAAATTACAAGCCAAAATTCCGTTAAGTAAAAATATTTAACAAAAAAAGAACCAACATAAACACCAGCTCTCGCCTTGTAAATTTAGATTTTACTTGTCTCTTTTTCGAGCTAAATAAACAGTGTACTCTGCCCTAGCTTCACCTTCTGGTTTTACACCTTTATTTTCACACCATATTAGCAATTCACTAATCTTAATAGATATTTTATCTACACAATAACCATTAGCTCTGTATCCAGCAACAGAACTTTCAGCATTATTTCGCCATTCTTCATAAGTATCATCTAGCGTTGAAGGATCATCAACAACCTCTTTCAGATGATACCACTCATCTGATTGATACCATGCAAATGCAAGGACTGGTTGATTACTCATATCAAATCTCCAAAAAATAAAACGTTGCCATTCACTCCCTGTCATCTAGAAGAATGGGCATGAATACTACTTCTATTAAACTTAATTTATATTAAACACTAGGTAATCGATCTGTTGTGCCGCCCATAGCGCGCTATTATATTTCCCTGCCATAGTAAAACCCCGATAAACAGGCCATCGAATAAATTGCTTGATTACCTATTTATACGCTATTAAGTCACAAATTATAGCGTATGATTCACCAGTGTCAGCAAAAAAGGGTTTTGCTAATTTAATTACAACGGTTGGTGAAATACTCCAACAGCCATTTATTATTTCACTTAATGCAGAGCAAGTGCTTTTGCATCTTGAGTAATGATTAATTCAAGCGGGCTGTAAGTAAAGCTCTTTCAGGGTTTAGCCAAGATGTGGTCGATTAAACATCATAATACTGACCTGCTTTATTTCTTTAACTCACGACAACTTTGGCATAAGATCCTTTTTCAATTTCACACACTTCTACAGTTAATGAAACATCAGACAACCCCATTTGGCTCAGCTCGTGTAAAACTAGATGAGACAACTTTTTGCGTTCCTCAATATTACGACCTGACAATAATTTTAAGGTGACGTGAATAAAATCTTTTTTAACAGAGCCCAACTGATGAACATCAAACGATAGTGCTCTGGTTTTAATGTCACTATATTCAAATAGCTCAGACTTAAGAGCACCTTGATAAACAGCATTATTAATACTTGAAGGTGTTACAACTTTTTCTAATTCTTTAGCATACTCAATTATACAATGAGGCACTGCGGATCTCCTTTAAGATTATAAAAGGGTTACAGAATGTTTTTGATAAAATTATCCCGTAACAACTATAACACCTCCATAGCCCCCTGCCTTTTCAATTTACAATAACTTGTTCTTTAAAAGAAACCTTAATCACATTTCTATTTCTATTTATTCAAAGTTACAGACCAAAAAATTAAAATAAAACTTGATTAAAATCGATAAAGTTTTAAACTTTCAGTACATACTGAAACTTCAGAAAACACATTATGATAATGACAGATAAAATTGCAGCTTTTGTAATGCACTGCGGTGAAATGGGTAGCCGCTGGGGCTTTAATCGTACAGTTGGTCAAATGTATGGTTTATTAATCATTCATGAAGAAGCGCTTAGTGCGATAGAAATATCTGAAACACTGAATATTTCCCGTGGAAATGTCAGCATGGGCATTAAAGAGCTACAGTCATGGCGTTTGGTCAAAGTATTACATAAACCAAAAGATCGAAAAGAATATTACATGCCTGCCGGCACTATATGGGAAATGGCAATTCGGGTTTTTGAAGAACGTCGTAAACGTGAAATTGACCCTACCCTATCGTTATTACGTTCTAATTTACTTGATGAACCTGCTAATCAGCAAGAGATATTTGCTCAGAAGAAAATGCATGAAATTCATGACTTGCTTGAAACAATCACGCAATGGGCCAGTGAATTACAAATAATGAACCCAGACAAACTTAATACCTTAATGAAACTAGGTGCAGGCGTAAGCAAAATAATCGATATGAAGGACAAGTTTCTTAAGAATGGCTAAAACTCAAATTTTAATCCAATTCACTTATTTAAGTGGATTGGTGTTATCCCGACTACACAAGTATTCAATATTTTAAACATGTCAACTACTCTGACACAGGGGTTGGCACCACGCTCAATAGGCTAATGGAGTACCTTATGTTAGAAACCTTAATGCTGTCTCGCATCCAGTTTGCAGCTAATATTAGTTTTCATATTCTCTTCCCTACGATAACTATTGCATTAAGCTGGTTTTTGTTTTTTTTCAAATTTCGTTTTGACCAAACCGGCGATCCGGTTTGGATGCGCGCTTATCGATTTTGGGTCAAAATATTTGCTCTTACCTTTGCCATTGGCGTTGTTACCGGCATTACCATGTCATTTCAATTTGGAACCAATTGGCCAAAATTCATGGAAACTGTCGGAAACATCGCAGGACCATTATTAGGTTATGAAGTGCTCACCGCCTTCTTTTTAGAAGCAGGTTTTTTAGGCATTATGTTATTTGGTATTAACCGTGTGTCTGCGCGAATTCATACCCTGGCGACCTTTATTGTTGCTATTGGAACCAGCCTGTCTGCATTTTGGATTTTAGCGCTTAATTCCTGGATGCAAACACCGCAAGGATATGAAATGCGGGATGGCGTTGCTTTTCCGGTAGACTGGCTGGCAATTATTTTTAATCCTTCATTTCCTTACAGATTAACACACATGCTAATAGCATCCGGTTTAACCGCAGCCTTTTTAGTTGCAGGCATAAGTGCTTATAGGTTATTAAAAGGCGATGATAAAAAAGCCCCTAAACTCACATTAAAAATTGCTTTAACTGTTGCGGCTATACTCACACCATTACAAATGGTTGTCGGTGATTTACATGGCTTAAACACGCTTGAACATCAGCCACAAAAAATAGCCGCTATGGAAGGTATTTGGCAAACTCAAAAAAGTGCTCCATTATTAATATTTGCAATACCTGATGAAAAAGAAAAAACAAATCATATGGCAATTGCGATACCCGGCATGGCCAGCTTTATTCTAACTAAAGATTTTAATGGCGAAATTAAAGGATTAAATGAATTTGAAGGCAATCATCCACCCGTTGCCCCTGTGTTTTATGCTTTTAGAATTATGTTGGGTGTTGGCATGTTAATGCTATTAATATCCTGGAGTACCCGAATACAGTTATGGCGTAAAAATAAATTACCGCCCTGGATGCTTAAAGCGTTAGTTGCGATGAGTTTTTCAGGTTGGATAGCCACATTAGCTGGCTGGTATGTCACCGAAATTGGTCGTCAGCCCTGGTTAGTAACAGGTATATTAACGATAAAAGATTCCGCTACAGACATCGCTCCTGAAAATGTAGGTTTTTCATTGGTATTATACTTAATTCTTTACGTTGTTTTAATGGCTGCATATTTACACACCCTATTCACTATGGCGGGTCGTGCTATTGAAATTGAAGAAATTACTGATGAAGAAAAAGTAATACACAAAAATACTTCTGAAAAACTAGCCGCAAAGCTTCCCACCCAAAACAAACAGGAGAAAAATTATGTTTGAAGCTAATACACTCGCCATTATTTTTGCTGGTTTAATGGGCTTATCAATTTTATTTTACGCAATTCTAGATGGTTATGACCTAGGTGTCGGCATACTATTACCACTGGATCAATCTGATAACAGCGATACCATGAACGCTTCAATTGGTCCATTTTGGGATGCCAATGAAACTTGGCTCGTGCTTGCTGTAGGTTTATTGTTGATTGCTTTTCCAGCTGCTCATAGTTATATATTTAAAGAACTGTATTTACCCACCGCAATTTTATTGATCAGCCTGATATTGCGTGGCGTTGCTTTTGACTTTAGAGCTAAAGCAGCATTTAGTCATAAACCTACCTGGAACAAAGTGTTTAAAGTAGGCTCTTTAATGGCAGCACTAAGCCAGGGTTATATGCTGGGCATGTATGTTATGGGGTTTCAAAGTACTTTTGCTGCATATAGCTTCAGTATTTTAAGTGCATTTGGTGTTGCGGCAGCATACACCTATATTGGAGCATCCTGGTTAGTGATGAAAACTGAAGGCCAATTACAAAAACAAGCCGTACAATGGGCTAAAAAATCTGGCTGGATCTGTTTTATCGGCGTTATTGCAGTTTCAATTGTCAATCCAATCATCAATGAAGGGGTTTATGATAAATGGTTCACCTGGCCCAATACGATATTAATTTTACCTTTGCCAATAATTTGCTTTGCGTTATTTACTATTAGTAATCTACAACTTAAAAAATTACCCAAAACAAATGATAAACACTGCTGGGTGCCTTTTGTTGTTGCAGTGATGATATTTACCTTATGTTTTTTTGGTTTAGCTTTTAGCTTTTTTCCTTATATTGTGCCGGGTAAACTAACTATTTGGCAGTCGGCTTCTGCACCCGAATCTTTAAGCTTTATTTTATGGGGCGCTATTGTAGTTGTGCCTGTAATATTAGGTTATACCGCATTTTCTTATCGGGTATTTTGGGGTAAAGTTCGTGAGCTACGTTATTATTAAATGATAGGATGTTAAACCCTGATTCTTATTGAACTTTGTAAAATACGAATTGATGATATCGCATCATAAACTATATAAATCTAACCCATATATGTCCCATTGAATAAATGGGACATGCTGGTCACTGTTTATCTTTTCATTAACCTCGTGTTGTCGTTTAGATTAAAAGATTAGAAAATTAAACAATACCTCTTACACTGATCATTAGTAGATAATAAAAACGAGTTAACAAATTAAGCCGGACACCCACCCATATAATTAAAATTAAGCCGGACACCCACCCACACACTCTGAGGTGTTCAACAACCTTTTTTTACTGATTTAAGCCATTTTATTATTGCGCTTTTTTAAAGCAAATAAATAAGTGGCTTCATCATAGGTTGTATGGTTTTGCCAACAACGAAACATGATCCTGATCCATTTAAAGGCTAGCGCTCTTATTGTGGCTTGATGGGATTTCCCTTTTTCGCGATTTTGCTCATAAAAAGTTTTTGCCCAAAATGAAAGTCGGATCGATTGATTAGCGAATTCCACAAATGATTGACGTAAAAATTTGGAGCATTTGAAACGCCAGTGTACGCAAGACTTTTTTCCGCTGCGTACGAGCACTGGTGCAATGCCGGAGCATTTTTGTACCTCCTCAGCATTCGAGAACGCACTTCTGTCAGTGCCAAATGCTGCTAACAGGCGAGGGGCAAGATGTTCACCTGCGCCTGGAAAAGATGCAAAAATATCGTGGTCTTCATGTTGTTTAAAAATAGACGTTATTTCAGAATCATAAGATTTAATCGTTTTCAGTAGTGACTTTAATAAATTAATTTGACCCAGTACATAGCGTTGTTGTGGATTGATTACAGCTTCATCATTAGTTAATGATATAGCTCTATGAATCAGGTCTATACGTTGATTAATCAAATCAGTTCGTCCAGAGCGGTGTGATTTAAAGAACGATGTAAGCTTTTCTTGCTTCGCGCCTTTCAATTTTGAAAAGTTTGGCCAGCGTTCAACAAAATCACAAAAAAGCACTGTATCCAGATCAGTAAAAACATCGAGTATTAGGGGGTAAT
>JABSOI010000039.1 GCA_013216015.1 Alteromonadaceae bacterium
GCTGCCATGTCGGCAACGCAGCTAGTGGTGATTTAGACCATTTGAAGATGATCACTTATTTAGTGCGATTGGTATTAATTGATGCTAAACAAAGAGGTAGGATGGGTTAGCCACCGGCGTAACCCATCATTTTGTATAGCGCAACTATATGATAACACAGTTAAAATCTGATATTTTGATGGGTTACGCCTGCGGCTAACGCCATCCTACGCGCTGAAATCTTGAGCTGACAAATAAATATCAATAAAACAATGGATTATGCGTGTAGCAACAGTTAACTCATTAAGTTGGTATTTTTCAATCTTGTAGTTCGCACATTTATTTGCGCCTTAAAGTAATGCGTGGATAAATCCACGTTCTACACAGAAGCAGCTATCAAAGGGCTTGCTAAGTTTTTAAATTTTAACAGGCACAGTTAACTGGAACATATCCAACTATATTAATCATTAATAGCTAATGGCCAACCACCAAGTTGCTGCCATTTGTTAACGATATAACAAAATAATTCAGCTGTTATTTCAGTATCGTAAAGTGCAGAATGAGCTTCATTATTATTAAATTCAATATTTGCTGCGGCACATGCTTTTGCTAATACCGTTTGACCTAGTGCCAAACCCGATAAAGTTGTGGTATCAAAACTGACAAATGGATGAAACGGTGAACGTTTTATTTTACAGCGCTCGGTTGCGGCGTTAACAAAACCTAAATCAAACGCTGCATTATGTGCAACCATTACCGCCCGTTGACATCCGGCAGCTTTCATTTTTTTTCGGATTAATTTGAATATCTCGCTAAGCATTGTTTTTTCATCAACAGCACCGCGTAGTGGGTTTTCGGGATCTATTCCGGTAAAAGCGAGGGCTGAGGGTTCTAAATTAGCCCCTTCAAAAGGATTTACATGAAAATGAATAGTTTCGTCTAAACTGAATAAACCTGTTGTTTCATCAAGTGATAATGTTGTTGCTGCTATTTCTAACAGAGCATCTGTTTTTGCATTAAACCCTGCGGTTTCAACATCAACAACAACAGGGAAGTAACCACGGAACCTTCGTGCGAAAAGTGATTGGTTAGTTTTTTTACTTGGTTTATCATTAGCGCTAATGTCAGACATATGAAAATTTAAACTACTTATTATAATTTTTTCCGAAGCTAAATTATTGCAGAAAACAGTTCTGAACACCATGTTTGTTGCAATAAGGGATGGCTAAGATACAAGTGGTTAAAAAACAAGCCGATAAGTGCTGTTTTTTAAACAGTTTCAAATAAACAGTCACAACATAAGGATAAATGATGCTAAAGTAATATTTATTGTGGTCGATAACTTTTTTAAACCCAGAATCGTATAAATAATTAATGTTGCTCATTATGAAAAAAACTATTGCGTTAATTTCCTTATTTATATTTTTAAATCAAGCCCAAGCAGGCGTACGGCAATATAGCGCTGATCTTGATAGCTCGAATTGGAAATTGTCTGACAATACCAGATTAGCCTGCACCCTCTCTCATCAGATCCCCAATTACGGTGAAGCTAAATTTCAAAGCACTGCCAACCGAAAAATGAATATGCAATTTGAATTGGATATGATGCGTTTACCTGATACCTATTCTTTGGCTGAGCTTAGATCGGTTGCTCCTTCATGGCGACCTGGTAAAAGTAGTTATCCCATAGCCGATATGAAGCTGCATAAACAGTTTGCACCCAGTTTATCTAAAAAGGTTGCATGGACCATGTTAACTGAGCTGGAACAAGGCATGAGTCCTACATTTTATTATGATGATTGGTATAACTCAGACGATAAAATTTCGGTTGGCTTATCTTCAGCTCGTTTTAAAAATATTTATCAACAATTTGTTGGTTGTGTAGGAAATCTTCTTGATTACAGTTTTGACGACATAGCATTTACCGTATTAAACTTTCAATTCGGTGGTGATGCTTTGACAAAATCATCTAAAAAACGTCTTGCGATGATCACTGAATATCTGAGTTTAGATCCTGAACTTGATTTAGTGCTTATTGATGGTTATAACGATAGCTATGGCGGGCGTAATACTAACCTGAAAATATCAGAGAGACGGGCTTCTAAAATTCGCGAATATTTTGTTAACAGCGGTGTAGATCCGGGTCGAATAGAAGCGAAAGGATATGGAGAAAAACGTCATATTGCCTCAAATGATACTGTACTTGGCCGAAGCAAGAACCGCAGGGTTGTTATACGTATGGATAAACTGTAGTTAGACACATTTAGCTGGATACGGTTAGTTTGATTCAGCTAGATTGATACAGTTAGAAAGTGTTAGACATTTTTTACAATTCCAAACAATTTTGCAAAATTTCATTACATACTTTGGTGGTGTTCAAAAGTTTCGCTAAATTATTGCTTGAACAGGTCTGTAGATTCGCTGTAATCTACAGACCTTTTATTATGAACATCTATTTTATGGCCTACTTTTATGACTCTACATTTTAAAAAGTCGCTCTATCGTCTTGTTACATTGATATTGTTACTCGCTGTTCCGCCTACCTGGGCATTTAGCTCGTCAGATACGAATAAAAACGCATCATCGTTGACAGACGCTTATACTTATTCGAATTATGATCAGGTTAAAACAACCCATATTTATTTAGATCTTAATGTCGATTTTGATAAAAAATCTTTAAAGGGTTTTGCTGAATTATCGCTTCATTGGCTTACTGATACAGTTCAACCAGTAATCTTGGATACAAGAGATTTAGTTATTCACCGTATTATGGCCCAAAATAGCATTGGTCAATGGCATGCTGTTAATTATAAATTAGCGAAACGTGACGATGTATTGGGTTCAAAATTAACGGTAAACCCTTTGTTTAAAGCTAAAAAGCTAAGGGTTTATTACAATTCTACACCTAAAGCTTCTGGCCTGCAGTGGTTGGCACCAGAGCAAACAGCGGGTAAACATAAGCCATTTATGTTTAGTCAAAATCAGGCGATCCATGCACGTTCATGGATACCTGTTCAAGATACCCCAAGTGTAAGAGTTACTTATACTGCCCGTATCACTACAGATAAAGATTTATTAGTGGTGATGAGTGCCAATAATATACCCGACACAGAACTTGACGGTGATTATTACTTTACAATGCCGCAAGCCATTCCTCCATACCTGATTGCCATTGGTGTTGGAGATCTGAAATTTAAAGCAATGAGTCATCAAACAGGTATATATGCTGAAGCTGGTATTCTTGATGCAGCCGTTGCTGAATTTGATGATACTCAAGCCATGATTGACGAGTCAGAAAAACTTTTTGGCGCATATCGTTGGGGTAGATACGATCTGCTGATTTTACCACCAAGTTTTCCTTTTGGTGGTATGGAAAATCCAAGATTGTCATTTATTACACCTACTGTTATTGCAGGTGATAAAAGTTTAGTTAATTTAATCGCCCATGAGCTGGCGCATTCGTGGTCAGGAAATCTTGTTACCAATGAAAGTTGGCGCGACTTATGGCTGAATGAGGGCTTCACCAGTTATGTTGAAAACCGCATTATGGAAGCTGTTTTTGGCACAGAACGAGCCATTATGGAGCAAGCACTATCTGCACAAGACCTGAATTATGAAATAGCAGAAGAATTGCCGCCAGGTGATACTCAGTTATATATAGACCTTAAAGGACGTGATCCTGATGATGCATTTTCAGGTGTCCCTTATACCAAAGGGCAGTTGTTCTTAATTTATCTGGAAGAAAAGTTTGGTCGTGAACGTTTTGATGCCTTTCTGTTGGCGTATTTTAACGATCATGCATTTGAAAGCTTAGGCACAGCAAACTTTATTGTTTATTTAAAAGAAAATCTAACGCACAAATATCCTGAAATTGTGAGCGATGAAGTTATTAATGAATGGATTTATGAACAAGGGCTGCCGACTTATGTTCCTAAACCTACCTCGAATGCTTTTACTTTAATTAATAATCAAATTAACAGCTTGCTTGCGAATGATATAACACTGGCTCAAATGCCGACTAAAAAATGGACCTTGCACGAATGGTTGCATTTTATTAATAATTTGCCATATAACGTATCTGTAACACGTATGGCTGAGTTTGATAAAGCGTTTAATCTAACCCACAGCACGAATGCTGAAATAACACATGCCTGGTACTTACTATCACTAAGAACTGGTTATAAAGCGGTATTTCCTGCAATGGAAAAATATCTTATTGGTATTGGTCGTCGTAAGCTGATTGTTCCATTGTACAAAGAACTGGCTTTATCTGAAGCTGGTAAAGCATGGGCTAAAAAAGTGTACTTAAAAGCGCGTCCGGGATATCACCCGTTAGCACAAGGTACTGTTGATGGTATTTTGAATAAATAACATTAAACGAACAGGTGAGGTGGGTTAGCCAACGGCGTAACCCACTTATGAGGTGGTTTCTTAACGTTTAGGCACTTGATATAAAATATATTAGATGGGTTACGCCTGCGGCTAACCCATCCTACGCAATAAAATTATTTGTAGGTGGTAAACTTAACAAAAACAGTTAATTACAGTCTCAGTCATAGTTAACTTCAACATAGCTAATTTCATAACGATCTTGTAGGTGTTTTCTAAATACCTGAGCAAACTCCAAAGCACCCTGTCTAATTTTTATCAACTTATTGGTTAAATAATAATTAGTATGAACGGGAGTCAAAATCATCTCTATATCTGTCTACCCACATAGCAGTGGCTCCGCAAATTGCTACGGGCATCACGATAAAATTAACGATAGGTATCATTGAAAAAACCGTAACGGTTATACCAAAACTATAACTTAATCCTTGCTGTTGTTTTAACGCTGTTTTCATTTGTTGAAATGAAATTTTATGATTATCAAAGGGATAATCTATATATTGAACCGCCATCATCCAGGCAATAAATAAAAACCAGATAACTTGTCCAACGAAGGGTAAAAACAACATCAGTAAGAAAAATCCAATAGCTCGGGGTAGGTAATAACAAAGTTTTTTCCATTCTCGCCCAAGTGTTCTTGGAATGTCTTTTACGACATCACTGAATTGTCCTTTGGGGGCAACATTATTTGTAAGCATGGCTTCAATTTTTTCTGACAATAAGCCATTAAAAGGCGCGGCTATCCAGTTTGCAATAGTAGTAAAAATAAAGGAAAAAATAACCAGCACTGCTACTATAGCCAGTGGCCATAATAAAGAGCTGAGCCATTCAAGCCAGTCGGGTAACCATTGAGTTAATAATTCCATATAATGTTCAAGTTGCAAAAACATATAATAAAAAGCAATACTGAACATGATTAAATTGATCGTTAAAGGAATGAAAACAAAACGTCTGATCCCTTTTTTTCGAATTAATTCAAAACCTTTAATAAAGTAACCTGCACCGCTGGTGGCAATAACTTGATTTTCTTGATGAGTCATGGCTTATTTATTGACCTAACTTGTTGTTATTCAAACGTCTATTATAATGAGTAAATGAATTTCAGAATAGAGTTTTATTGTTACAAAATACAAAGAATTCTGTTAAAGTCATTAATTGTCTGTAAAAGATGAGAATGTGAATACTATTCAAACTATATTAATTATTCTATGGGTATATCGATTTAATGCGACTTAAGCATATAAAATTAGCTGGTTTTAAATCGTTTGTCGATCCCACTACAGTTCCTTTTAAACATCAAATGACTGCAATCGTTGGTCCTAACGGTTGCGGAAAGTCCAATATTATTGATGCGGTACGCTGGGTTCTGGGAGAAAGTTCGGCTAAGAATCTTCGTGGAGATTCAATGACTGATGTTATTTTCAATGGAGCGAGCACCCGTAAAGCGATAGGTCTGGCAAGTGTAGAATTAGTTTTTGAAAGGACAGTTAAGGCTTCCAACACCAGTCATTCAAGTACCAGTCATCCCAGTGCAAGTAATTCCAGTACAAGTCACTCTGGTAAAAGTAACCTTCTTAGTGAAGAATCAAAGTCGTCAGATCATTTTCAAGGCAGCATGGCAGATCGTAACGAAGTTTCCATTCGTCGAGTTGTTAATCGGGATAGTGTCAATAGTTATTTTTTAAATGGCTCAAAATGTCGACGCCGTGATATTACCGATATATTTTTGGGAACAGGACTTGGACCAAGAAGTTATGCCATTATTGAACAAGGCACTATTTCCCGGTTGATCGAGTCTAAACCGCAAGAATTACGTGTTTTTATTGAAGAAGCCGCTGGAATATCCAAATACAAAGAACGGCGCAGAGAAACTGAAACCCGCATTCGACACACACGTGAAAATTTAGCACGATTGGCGGATATTCGTGCTGAGCTGACATTACAAATTGACAAATTACATCAACAAGCTGAAGCCGCTAAACGATTTAAAACGTTAAGAGCAAGTGAGCGTAAATATAAGTCAGAATTAGCGGTACTGAAATGGCAGAAATTCGATCAACAAAACCAGCAATATCAACAAAAAGTAAGTAAAGCTCAGCGTGAAGTCGAAGATTTATTTATCACAAATAATCAGCATGATATTGAATTGTTAAAGGCTAAACAATTACTGGAGCTTGGTGGCGGTAACACAAACAAGTTACAACAGTCAAAACTGAGTCTTAGTAGCCAAATTGCACGGTTAGAACAAAACATAAAGCATAACCGTCAACAACAAGTTGAAATTGAAAAAAACAGTATTCAATCACAGCAAGACCTGCTTACAGCTCAGGCGGAATTGTTAGTAGAACAAGATAAATTGATTGCTGTAAATGCTGACATTGAACAGAAAAATCCCGAACTGGAAATAGTTGAGCAACAGTTGGACACGCTGAAAATTGTCTTGCAGGAGAGTCAGGTAAAGTTACAGGAAGCACAACAAAATTGGCAGAAGGTTAACCATCAAAATAATGAATTTATCTCCGCCAAAACTCAGATAGAAAGTAAAATATCGACTCAACACACCTTAATTGAAGATATTAATATCAGGCATAGTAAACTTTCATCGTTTTTAACTGATTTACAGGCAAATATTTCTCAACCTGATTTTACACAAATAAAATATCAGCAAGAAAAACTGCATGATCAATTACAACAATTAATTGATTATGACAAAGAGTTGAAAATATCAACGGGCCAGTTACAAAAACGTTTATCTGAGCATCAGCAACAAGTAGGTAAACAGCATGGTATTTATCAGGTCCTTGAAGAAAATTTAAAACAAAGGCAAAGTCTTTTAGCGGTTAAACCTGATTGGTTGATAGAGCAATCTTTATGGTTAGAACAGAAAAATATTAATCAGCAGGGAACCTTTTATCAAAAAATCAAGGTAGCAGAAGGCTGGGAAACTGCGGTTGAAATGGTATTGTCTCCTTGGCTGCAAGCTCAAATAGTAGATGAATTCCCTGACGAAATATCACTTAATACTGCTTCATTAGTTAAAACTTCATTAGTTAAAAATGCTTCATTTAAAAACAGTTTAAATCAGGAAACATTAGCTGAAAAAATATCAGGGGAGACGATTTTTACCCGTTTGCTGAATCAGGTTTATATTGCTGAAAACTTAATGCAGGCCCAGGAAATACTGCAATCGTTACCAGATGAAGCATCGGTTATCTGTCAGGATGGGACTTGGCTGGGCCATAGCTTTTTACAAAAAGGTTTGTTGCCTGAAGGAGCAGACAATGATGAATTATTCCAGGCTAAGGAACGATTAAAACGTGTCGGGCAAATTAATAATTTAAAAGACGAAATTACTCAAATAGGCCTTTGGCTTGAAGAAAGTATTGAAATAACCAATGGGTTGAAAAACGAGATAGGAAATTGTAATCAGCAGCAGGAAAATAACAGTGAAGACATTAAGCAGCGACAAATTGACTACCAGCAAAAACAACAAGAATTTGCTTTAGCTGATCAACAATCTCAACACGAACAACAGCAATGTCAAAATACTTTAGCAGAGCTTGACGTTTTAATTTCTCTGAAACAAACAGAACAAAGAAAATTATCGGCATTAGAGCAACAGCAAACAAGCGTGTTGCAAAATGCTCCGGATGAATTGAAAATAAATGAGTTTGCACGACAAGCTGAACATTTCGAGCAAAATAGTAAGACGAGTCAGTCTCAAATTCATCAGTTGCATGAGCAGCGTCATGAACTGGCAGTGTCGCTTGAACGGGTAAAAAGCCAGCATACGCATTGCACCAATGCTATTACCCGTCATAAAGAACAAATAGATCAACAATTACTTATTCAAACTCAACAAAGTGAAGAACAGCAAAACCGTGTTAATCCTTTACAAGTGGATGAACAACAGTTACAAACATGGTTACAGCAAATGTCATCTCTTGATGAAGAACTGCAAGGTGTCCATGAAAATTTAGCGTCTGCTCAACAGACGGTAAATAATATTGAAGATGAAAAGAAAAAAACCAGTAGTCGGATAAGCTATTATAAAGAACAAATTTCACAAGCTCATTTAAATGGTGAAAGTAATCGACTACGCGCAGAAACTGCACTTGAGAATTTAGCTGAACTACAGCAGAATTTACAAGACGTGTTGGCAACTATGCCAGACAGCGCTAAAGAAGGGATCTGGCAGGCCCATATTTCACACTTAACAAAAGATATCAGTCAATTAGGCGCGATTAATTTAGCTGCAATAGATGAATATGAAACACAATTTGAACGTAAATCCTTTTTAGATCAACAGAATGACGATTTGACTCAAGCTATTACCACGTTAGAGTCGGCTATTACTAAAATAGACCGTGAAAGCCGTCATAAATTTAAGACTACGTTTGAACAAGTTAATAGGGGTCTTAAAGAATTGTTTCCAAAAGTTTTTGGTGGAGGGAGTGCATACCTTGATTTAACGGAAGAAGACCTGTTAAATACAGGTGTTACAATTATGGCAAGACCACCGGGGAAAAAAAATAGTACAATTCATCAATTATCTGGTGGAGAAAAAGCGCTTACCGCATTATCATTAGTGTTTGCAATTTTTAGATTGAATCCTGCACCATTTTGTATGTTGGATGAAGTTGATGCACCTTTAGATGATGCGAATGTCGAAAGGTTTTGTAATTTGGTACGGGAAATGTCTCAAACTGTACAATTTATTTATATAAGTCATAATAAAATCGCTATGGAAATGGCTTCGACTTTAACAGGAGTTACCATGTTTGAGCCGGGTGTTTCAAAAATGGTTGCTGTTGATATTGAAGAAGCAATTTCAATGGCAGAAATATCTTAATATCAATTGGATATAATTTGGGTTAGGTGATGGAAGGTAATTTTAGAAACGCATTAATTATAATTAGCGCTATAGTGATTGGTGCTATTTTTGTTCATGGTTTGTGGACGATAAGAAAGAATAAAAATCCCTACAAATTAAAAACTAAAAAAGATACGGTGAAACCTCTTCAAAGAGGTTTTGATCATTCTGGTTTTGATCAAGACGGAGTGAGTAAAAAAAGACTTCTTAGTTCGAGTGATGATCCAAATGACACTGCATTGGCTAACAAAGCTGAAAGTATTTCAGTTACTGAAGTACCAAACAATGAATTTCCAAACATTGAAGAATCTAGCATTGAAAATGGTTTTTCAGGAACTGTGCCTTCTAAACAAGCGCCTGATATTTCTATTAATGAAAGTGCTGAGTTTGAAATAGATCCTCTGGAACCCGTAGAAGTTAGTGAAATATTACAATCTGACACTATGTTTGAAGAAACTGAATTTGCAGTGGAAATGGAGGCAGGAGATAAAGGTGAATTTGTTTTACAAGAAACAAAGACTCCTGAAGTGAAAAGACCTGTTTATGAAGAGCCAGTAACCCGGCCTAAACCACAAATTGCGGTAAAAGCTAAAAAAAGTGCTGGTGGTGTTGCTAGTGCTGGTAAAACAGTTCCGATAACCAAAAAAAAGCCATTAACTAAAAGTGAACTAAAACGTGATCAAATGGAGATCAATTTTGGCGCTGAGTCAGGTTTGGACAAAGTAGGATCTGATGCTGGTGGCATTGAAGATAAATCAATACCCGCTTTTAGTGCGATTGATGAAGAACCGGTAAAAAAACCAAAGGTTGATCCAGAGGTAATTGTTTTATCTGTGGTTATGCCTGAAAATCAAATAATGTCTGGCGCTGCACTATTACCAAGCTTGTTAACCCTAGGGATGAAATATGGCGATATGAATATTTTTCATCGTCATCAGGACAATGCAGGTAACGGAAAAGTTACTTTTAGCTTAGCGAATATGATGAACCCGGGTACATTTGATTTAGACAGCATGGAGACTTTTGCTACGCAAGGGGTGAGTTTATTTATGACTTTACCAAATGTTGGAGATCCATTTGAAGTGTTTGAACAAATGTTATCAGCGGCAAAACAGTTAGCTCACGAGTTCCATGGGCAATTGTTAGACGATAAACGCAGCATGATGACCAAACAAACCGAGCAACATTACATAGGTAAAATACGTGATTTTGAACGGAGAAACCGTATTATGTCGGTATAAATAAACATAATTTTATCTTATAAAATCAAGTCTCAATTTTTGTAATTCTTTTTTTTATGTGGGCTGAGTGATAATTATATCCCCATTGTCTTTACTAATATAGCTAAGAGTTAATAGCTAAAAGTAAAGAGTTAATAAAGAGAAGAGCAGCAAATTGAGGCTTTTTCATTTTTAATCCAATTGTATAAAAATAAATGGAATTCTTATGTCTGAATCTTCTTTAATTCTTCGTATCAATGAATTACAAAAACAGATTAATCTGTATAACCATCAATATTATGTACTTGACCAACCAAGTGTTCCCGACGTTGAATACGATCGCTTAATGCGTGAATTGATCGATATTGAAACCAAGAATCCAACATTGAAAACACTTGACTCACCTAGTCAAAAAGTAGGCGGGCAAGCGTTAAAATCTTTTTCACAAGTTCAGCATCAAATGCCGATGTTATCCCTTGACAATGTTTTTTCACCAGACGAATGGCAGGCCTTTGTTAAACGATTACAAGACAGATTACCCAATGTTGAAACGTTTAAAATTTGTGCAGAGCCAAAACTTGATGGTTTGGCAGTAAGTTTACGTTTTGAGAAGGGCGTTTTAGTACAAGCTGCAACACGTGGTGACGGGAATACGGGTGAGAATATTACTGAAAACGTACGCACAATAAAGTCTATTCCACTGCGTCTTATTGGTGATGATTATCCTGATATTATTGAAGTGCGCGGTGAAGTTTTTATGCCCAAAGCTAGCTTTGACCAACTTAATGAGCAAGCTAAACGCAAGGGCGAAAAATCGTTTGCCAATCCACGTAACGCTGCCGCAGGAAGTTTACGGCAGTTAGACTCTAAAATTACCGCTAAACGTAATTTAGCATTTTATGCTTATGGTGTCGGAGTGGTTCAAAACATTAAAGAAACAGACGCTGGCGAGGTTATTACCGCAAATAATGAACAATGGTTGGCAAATTCACATTACCAGCGTTTGTGCCAGTTAAAAGACTTAGGTTTACCTATGTGCCCGGAAGTTAAATTACTTGAAAGTACCGATGATTGCGATACTTTTTATCAACATATTCTATTGAGCCGTTCCTCATTGAGTTATGAAATAGATGGCACCGTTTTAAAAGTAGACGATATTAAATTACAACAGCGTTTAGGTTTTGTTGCCAGAGCGCCCCGTTGGGCAATGGCCTATAAATTTCCGGCACAAGAAGAATTAACAATTTTGGAAGATGTTGAATTTCAGGTAGGACGAACAGGCGCAATTACGCCAGTGGCTCGTTTAAAACCTGTATTTGTGGGCGGGGTAACTGTCAGCAATGCAACATTGCATAATCAAGATGAAATAGACCGTCTTGCGTTGAAAATTGGCGATACCGTAATAATTCGACGGGCAGGGGACGTGATCCCGCAAATTGTGAGTGTTGTTATTGAACGTCGCCCTGAGACTGCCCGTGACGTTGTTTTCCCTGCACAATGTCCTGTTTGCCAGTCAGCAGTAGCAAAAGGCGAGGGTGAGGCTGTATTGCGCTGTACAGGCGGTTTATTTTGTGGAGCTCAACGTAAAGAAGCGATCAAGCATTTTTCTTCCCGCAAAGCACATGATATAGATGGTTTGGGTGATAAATTAGTTGAACAACTGGTTGACGAAAACTTAATTGCTACTCCTGCGGATTTATTTCGATTAAATGAATTAGTCGTATGTACGATGGAACGAATGGGGAAAAAATCAGCCGCGAATTTGATAAAATCAATAGAGGTTTCACGTACTACTACTTTAGCCAAGTTTATTTATGCTTTAGGTATTCGGGAAGTGGGTGAAACTACCGCCTCAAATTTAGCCAATCATTTTTTAACTTTCGATGCTGTTAAACAAGCCGATCTAGAAAGTTTGCAAAAAGTGTCTGATGTAGGGGTAATTGTTGCCAGAAATATTGTGGAATTCTTTGAACAAACGCACAATATTGAAGTTGTTACAGATCTTGAGTCAATAATGACATGGCCTGACATTGAAGTTAAAAGCGCAGATCAGCAACCGTTGGCGGATCAAATTTTTGTGCTGACAGGAACGTTAAACTTGATGGGCCGAAGCGAGGCAAAGTCAATGTTGCAATCTCTTGGCGCAAAAGTTTCCGGAAGTGTTTCGGCTAAAACTCATTTTTTGGTTGCCGGAGAAAAAGCGGGCTCTAAATTAACTAAAGCACAAGACCTGGGTGTTGAGGTATTGACAGAAGAAGCACTGGTTGCACTATTTGCTCAACATAGGTTATCAATATAATGACCCTGCTTATACCCACGTTAAATACTTTGTTAATTGAAAGTGGCCAATGGTTTCGCCCGTACCAATTTCAGGCGGCGATGGCTATTATTGCCACTTTATTAGTGCTTTTTGGTCATGAGATAAATGGATGGATTAAATCATTATTAAAAAATCAGCATTTTGTTATTCGTAGTGTTATTTTTGTCTTGGTTTGTGCCTTTGGTTATGGTTTAGCAACCGTGTGGTTAACATCTTTACTTTCTGCACAATTAGTGAAAATACCCAATTTGTATGTTTTACCATTGGTCATTGGTATTTTTATTGTGCTTGGAATGTATGCACAAAAACAGAAACATATTTGATTGTTTTAATGTGGATAAGAAAAGAAATAATAGCCACAAAAAAGCTAAGTGTTTTAGGATTTTCATTGTGCTTGGAATTTATGCACGAAAACAAATTTGATCGCGTAGGATGGGTTAGCCGCAGACGTAACCCATCAACCTTCATATTATCAAGTGCTTAAATGTTTATTTGCCACAAGGTGAGTGGGTAAAGCCATTGACTAACCAATTTATCTTGTTTGCTTAGTATTAATTATATCAATCGCACTAAATAAGTGATCATCTTCAAATGGTCTAAATCACCACTAGCTGCGTTGCCGACATGGCAGCTCCTAGGCATCCATGCCTTCGCTGCATTAGTGCATCCATGCACGTCGATGTCGGTACTTAGGTTTTGTCTGGAACTAAAAACTTGTGCCGACATGGCAGCTCCTAGGCATCCATGCCTTTGCTGCATTAGTGCATTAGGTAGTTAGGTTTTGTCTGAAAACCTGTGCTATTGGCAATTTTTCCTCGATAACCTCTCCTGCGTTATCCTACTTACGTGCATCCATGCACTAATCATTGAATATTGATCACTTATTTAATGCGAATGGTATTAACAGCGAGACAAAATCTTTGAAATTAGTCGGTATCACTCAAATTCTGAAAGGTTCTAGCCCATCCTGAGTGAAGATATAGGCATATAAAAGAAATAATAGACATAAAAAAGCTAAGTGTTTATAAAAACACTTAGCTCAAAAAGGGTCAGAATTTTTGAATTTCCAGAAAAAGAGCGGTTAACGTTTAATTGTTACTTTAGGCTTAACTTCAACTTCAGCCTCAATTCTTCGGTTTTCAGAATGAGCCGTAATAGTATTACCCAGGTTTATTAATTGTTCTTCACCATAACCAACAGCAGATAAACGGCTCGCCATAATTTCGTATTTATCGACTAATAGATTAACAATAGCTTCAGCACGTTTTAGGGATAAAACCTTATTGTATGCATGAGAGCCTAAGCTTGAAGTATGCCCGTTAATAATAAGTGATACGTCTTTATTTTTATTTAGAAAATCAGCCATGGTAGAAATTTCAGGGTGATATTGGGGTTTAACAATTGCAGTATTGTGATCAAACTTAACTAATAATTGTATTGAGGTAACTTCAGGAGTAAGTTTAGGAGTGGGTTTAGGAGCAGGTTTAGGAGTAGGTTTAGTAACAGGAACAGGTGGCTTGGGTAATTTGATTGGTTTCGTATTATCACCAAAGAAATACACAAAACCTATTTGTGTGGTAAATTCATCATAGTGTTCAGAAAACTGGTAGTTAGCTTTACCTTCAAAATAAATGGCAGAGCGACTACTAAGATAATGACGATAACCAGCACCTAAGTTTCCGGAAATTTGTGAGTTACCAATATCTAAATTATTAACACCAGTCAACAGGTAAAAATTCTTATCAGTAGGGAAATATAACAAATCAATGGCAGTTGATGCGCCATCAGGTTCGGCATAACCTTCATTCGCACTGGTTAAGCTGATTTTACTATAATTAAATCTAAATTCCGTTGATGGAAGCCATCGATAACCCACTTCACCACCAATACCGTTACCATAATCCATATCTGATAAAGGATCAGCGGTCATTAAACGTTCGTCATCGGTTTGAATATGAAGACCATGTATCCCGCCATAAACATGACCTACTAAATCTTCAGCTTTAGGTTGTTCTGCGGCAGTTGCTGTTGCTACGGTTAGTATTGAAAATATAGTTATCGCTAAAATTGTGGAGACGTCTATTTTTATCATTGTTTTTTAAATCCTTTAATACTTTATATTAATTAAATAGTTATACCAATTGGATTAAATAACTTGTCATTTTAAGCAGTTTAAATTTCCAATAGCTGCGTTACTCTCAATCCCAATAGCCAGCTATTGCTCAATCGAGTGCCTTGCTCTTGAAAATTTACCCTAACTTAACTCTGTTAACTTATTTAATCCAATTGGTATTACTTTTACGCTTTGTTTTTTTTCTTATGTTGCAGTAAATACCTTGATTGCCAGGCAAGGGTGAGTATAAGTACAAAATACACCGCATTGGCAGGTGCCTGCAAATTAAAATCAACACTGATGTGAATAAGCATGCCAATAATTGCCATCATGCAACCAAAAGCTGTGCCTTTCATTAAGTTATTACGCCGATGGCGCATAGTATAAACAGTTTGCCATAGGCTCCACAATACTATAAAGCCTAGTAATAGCGTGGCAGGTAAACCAAATTCAATGGCAAACTGTAAATAATCATTGTGAGCATGATCATAAAACAGCGGTATGTCATTACCTTGCACCATAGGGAAAACGGTATAAAAACTACCTGCACCCGTGCCGGTAAGGGGGAATTTCTTGATTAACTCTAAACCGTAAACATTCACTTCATCACGGGTTTCTTGTGTAAAATTAGTTTGTTGTATGCGATTTTTTACTTTGTCCAGACCAAACCAGGTACCAAGAATGAAAGTATCAATAACAAATAGGCTGATCAGCAAAAAAGTTAATCCTTTGCTGCGGTGTTTAAAATAGAAAAATGCGAATATGCCGGTAATTGACATCGCAGTGAAAAATGCAGCATTGCCCATTCTGGAACGCGACATAACTAAACCGATAACCATTATGGCCAAAGCAATTCGAATAACTGCTTTACCTTGAATTAACGCACTGACAATATTCCGTAATTTTTGTCGGTTAGAGGCATATTTATCACTTGATAAACTGGCAACCAAATATCCTATGCCGATAGAAAGACTTAATAATAAAAAGTTGGCAAAATGATTTTTGTAAATAAACCCGCCTGTTGCAGTAGTCGTGTTTTTTACTTCAACAATCCAGGAAAGGCTATCGCCAGACATTGCTTGTAAGCTTCCATACACAGCTTGAAAAGTACCGGAGAATATCATCACTAATAATAACTGCTTAAGCCTATGTTCAGTGGTAATGAATAGAATTGATAACACCATTAAAGATAAATAAGACAAACCTTTAAATAATGAGACATTGGTTTCACTGGGATCTAAAGATAAGGTATGAAACCCATCAGGGAAAAAGCTATATATTTCTGATAAATGTGGACTTAATGAATATAAGAGCGAATCAGGTAAGGGGATAGTTTGAATTAACAGCCAACATTGCACAATCAAAAATGTTATTAATAAAGGTTTGTAGGCAGCAAGACGCTTCCAGATGTTTTCATTGTTTTTAACGGCCAAAAACAAATGTAGCGCTAATAATGAAAAAGCGACTATTTCAATAAGTGCCCAAGCCCAGGGTCGGTTTGAACCTAAGGGAATAGGTACCCAGAAGATAAGGGCAAGAAAGCAGTAATATTGTGCTTTGTTTAAATTTTGCATAGTTTCAAGTTGTTATTTTTATTTTGACTATTTAATAAATTGATTATTTTTTATAACAGCTATGATATGACAATAATCTAAATAATTATAGGCTTATGGGTTTACATGCATCAAAAAAGGCTCACTGATGAACCTTTTTGATATAACACTAATGAGAATGGACAAATTTAATTAATTGACGCTGAATCTCCGGTACCTGTTCCGCCATTAAGACCTGATAATATGGTTGGTGGGGTTAATGCTCCTGGAATGATGCCTGCAGAAGGAGCTATTAACTGCAAAATGTCACCACCACCAGCAATAGCAGCAAGTAGTATTTCATCAGCAATATCAAGTTCTGAATCTGTTTCATCTTTTGGTGCTATATTAGCATCAAGGGTTGCTTGCATTATTGCTTGGTGAAGAGGTGCTGCATCGGCAGCAGGTATTGTGATGGTGAGTTCAACAGCTTTTTGAACAATTTTCATTGCTGTTTCATTCTCTGCACAGCTAGCGAATCCAAGTAATCGCGTAATTTCTACGGTTATATTCGGTATTTGGTTAGCAAGGCTTTCGTTAAAACCTGTACAGTCTGTATCTGTAACATGATTTCCTGTCTGACCTGCGTCTTCCGCTGCTAATGTTGTCATACTGGCAAAGCTAAGACTTAGGGCAAGGCCCAATACTACTTTTCTCATAATCTATCTCCAGTGATAGTTCTATTCATTAGAACACATAAAGTTGATTCTAAATGTGGTTGTATAAAAAAGCAACAATTAATTTGCTGGCTTCATTAAATTTTGTTAAATATAACTTACTTAACCTCTAAAAATACCATCAATGAATAGTGTTTGATTTAATTAGTATTTAAATATTAAAGTTAATTGTTTAATTAATTTACCACACAGTGGGTTTATCTATATTGTAGCCTTGGAAATAATCGACAGATAGTGACTCTAGATGCTCTTGCTGGCTATCTGTTTCAACTAACTCAGCAATAACGGCTATTTGCAAACTATGGGCAATATTAACTAAAGACTGAACAAATAATTGGTTTTCTGTCGATTTTTCAATTTGTTGACTATAGCTACCATCAATTTTCACATGATCTGGTTTAATCTGCATTAAATGAGTAAATGAAGAAGTACTTGCGCCAAAATGCTCAAGGGTAATTTTACAGTTCAATGCTTTAAGCTGTTTAGCAAGCAGACAAACATTTTCTGCATGATGAATAAGACTTTGTTCACTTATTTCAAAGGTTAATAGTTTACAAATGTCTTGATCAGATGCTAATTCATTGATTAACCATTGACTAAAACTTAGTTGACCTATAGAAGCCGGGCTTAAATTAATGGCAACAGAACTTTGTAATTTTTTCACTTGAGTCAATACTTTGCTGATCACCAATTTGTCAAAACTTTCAGCTAAATTAAGACGTTCGGCGACTAACATTAATTGTGCCATTGGGATCGGTGTATTGTTCTCTGTGTGGTTAAAACGAGCGTAAAGTTCATGGGTCAGTATATTATTATCTTTATCTTTTATTGCCTGAGCAACTAATATGACCTTCTCATTTTCAAGCAGTTGATCTAATTCTTGTTTCCAAATAACATTACCTTGCGGCATAACCACCTCATCGGAAAATTGCCAGCCTTCTTTATCCGCTAGGGCTTTTACCAGTGCGTTATCTGCATGACCCAATATTTTAGGCATTTCGCTATCCGTTACGTAACTCGTGATACCTATATGAGCAACTTTATTAAATTGCTCTTGATCATCTGTCTGAATATTTGTTGACACAGAAGCTTTATTAAATAGCTGCATTAATTCAACAGCATATTGCTGGCATTCCTCTTTACTACATTCTTGCATGACAATCGCAAAGTCTGAACCTGCTAAGCGATAAGCTTTGTGTTTAGCGGTTAAATCATTTTTAACTTTTCCATCAACTTTAAATAAGGTTTTATTGATAAGAGTAACTGCTTGTTTAACGTATTCGTCTCCAGCCACATAACCATTAGATTTATTAATGGAATCTAAATTGGATAATCGAATGATCATTAAAAATCCAGAGTTATCATGTTCTTTATTTGCCAGTAACGATTTGAATTGATTATTAAATGCCCGACGATTTGCCAAACCAGTTAATTCATCAACATAAGCAAAATGTTGATATTTCTCTGTTTGCTTTGTTAATTCATTAAACATATTCTGTAATATTCTCGACATTCTGTTCATGGCATTAACAAATAAATTTAGCTCAGCAGCTTTAGGGATATCTTTAATCTGAACAAAATTTCCCTGACAAATTTCATCAGCTTGTGCTACTGCTTTTTTGAGAGGCTCAGTGATGGTTCTTAATACAATTGACACTAAAGTTCCTGCGAGTAAAAATGAAAATAATGCCATCCAACTGCTTTTTATTGCACTTTTCCACAATTGTATATAACCTAAACCAGGGTGGCTGGTAATATGAAGCATACTAGGTTTCATCCAGCCATAGTGTACTTCGATAGAAGATTGGGGTGGTGTTAAGGTAAAAAGTTTGACAAACCAGTTTGGAACATTATCAGATTGGACAGGGTTATTTTTCTCTAATATGATTTTACCTTTATTATCTTTAAGTATAATTTGCTTATAATAGCCACTGTCAAAAATTACTTTTATCATGCCATCAACCATAGGCAACTCTTCAGGATCACCAATAAATGGTTTAATAGATAAACCTAATGATATCGCTGCATCATGAGCATGCGAAGCAAGCTGGGTGTTAATATAATTATGGGTATTATGAACATTGATCCATAAGGTACCGACAAAGATTAGTGTCAATACTAATGACAATCCCAAATAAAGTTGTTTAGATAAACTCATAAATTGTGTTCTCTATTTATTGATTTCTTGTTTCTCATTATTAAAACAGTACATTTAGTTATTCCGATAGTTTTTCTATCCTGAATTAAAGTAAATAATCTTTTATTGACCACTCTCAATACGACCCATTAAACTCTCCCATAAATTATTTCCACCTTTACCTCTAATTTTCTTACCTCTACCTTGAGCTTTTGCTGCCCATAAACCGTCACCATTAAAACTAAAAATTGGTTTCAAGTCTTTACGGACGTTTGCCGGGAGAATTTTTTTATTTAAATTATCTAATATCAATGGCATTGAGTCAGGCTCATTAAAATATGCTAAAACCATGTGTGACTTTCTCTGTTTTATCGCCCTAACATACATTAATCTTAATTTGTCAGCTGGAACGCCTAATGCACGCAAAGTAAAGTATTTGGCGATGGTAAAATCTTCACAATCACCCATATTTTTTCCTAAAAACTCTACAGGGGTTGCCCAATAATCTTCTTGCCCCCAAACTCTGATGTCATTTACATGACGAATTATGTTAAAAAAACTGTTAACGAGCTTGAGTTTGTCTTGTTCAGTGTTATTTTGATGGTTATTTACTAAAGATTGCCATTTTTCAACACGTTCACGGGCATTTTTATTGTAGTCTCTTTCTACCCGTTCCAATAGACCGGGGGGAAATATGTCTATGGGAGCATCAGCGTGTATGCTAAACACGATAAAAAACAATAAAAAGACTATTATTAATTTATTGGGTATAAAATTAGAAAGATTACTCACGAAGTTCAACTCTATTGTTGTAACCGAAATATTTTTGAAGCAAGGTGTTAGCACTCTTATCCGAAGATTGAAAATTCGTTACTATTAACTGCTTTAACTTTAATTAAAACTTAACTTTAAGTTTTAATTAAAGCCTATTTAAAAGATAGCATCTAAAGGGAATTGTGTCATTGTTAATCATCTGTTAAGTTGTAAATAATTTTGTTTTTAACCTACTGTCAGGGCATAATTTTTATGGTCTTTAATGTTTAATAAATTAACCGAATTAGTCAAAGTATTATGTTCAAAGCCACATGATACCTCTACTGAGGAGGGCCGAAGCAAAGAAAGGGTAAGGCGAATTGCTCAGTCTGGCGCTATGGGCATGATAGCTAAAATAATTCAGGTGCTATCAGGCCTTGTTACCGTACCTCTTACCCTTCCATATTTGGGGGTAGAGCAATTTGGATTATGGATGGCCTTAACCGGATTTGTTGCTTTCCTTGTTTTTTCTGATTTCGGTCTTTCTATTGGTCTTAAATCAACCTTGGCCAGGTGTTTTGGTACAGATGATAAAAACCAAGCGAGAAATTATATTTCAACAGCTTTTATGCTCTTAATGGGTATTGCACTATTACTTGTAATACTGGCATTTGGTGTTTTCGCTAATCTTGAACTTCATTCTTTTATTAAATTAAATAACCCTGAAAATCAACAGCAATTACGAGATACTGCGGTGATGTTATTGTTGGTATTTGCCTTTGGCATGCCCTCGGCAGTAATTCATTCCACACTTGAAGCATATCAATGTGGTGCTGTTGCCAATACGGCTTTGGCAATTGGGCGTTTGATGAGTTTAGTTAGCATATTCTTTAGTGTATATGTTGAATTACCATTGTCTGTAATGGCATCTCTATATATGGGATTGCCTTTGTTAAGCATGTATTTTTGTGGTGTTTGGCTATTTACTAAAAATACTTGGATGCGTCCAAAAATCAGTTGTTATGATCATGGTTGCGCTAAAGAAATATTTTCAATTGGCAAACTTGCTGTAAGTGCCCAGCTTGGTGCTTCAATTATGTCAACAGGGCCTTTAATTGTTTTCTCAAGTGTTTTTGGTGCTGCGGCTATTGCTCCTTATGTGATCACAAAAAGAATGTTTGATGCAGTTACCATGTTGTTATCTGTATTATTAAGTCCCTTATGGCCAGCGTATGGTGAAGCTTTAGCCCGGAAAAACTATTCTTGGATATTACAGACTTTCAAAAAATCACTGGTTTTGTCAATGTTGGTTTTTGTGCCGATATTTATATTTTTATCTTTATTCGGACAAGATATTATTTATTTATGGACCAGAGATAATCAGGTAATACCCTCATGGCCCTTATTAATGATGTGTAATATATGGATATTTCTGTTATTAATTGTACGGGTATTAAGTGTTTTTTTGAATGGTCTCAATCAATTTAAAGGGCAGGCTATGTATGGCTTTATTTTACCTTCTTTGGCACTGTTACTTGGTTTGTTTTTCTCCGAATCATTGGGAATGACACTTAGTATTTTGTTGATGATATTTGTTGGGGAGTTTATTCGGATCCTGTTTATGTCGGTAGAGGTTAAGGGAATTATGACGCAATTTAAGAATAAGACTGCTTCTGAACAGACTGAGCATAATAAAGATAAAAAAAATAGCGAACAGGTGAAATTTTGAATATAAGAAACATGTTACCTTTTGTCGTTTCACGGACTTTCCATAATTTTGATTTAATTGTGTGTACAATCCTTATGAAACTTAGATTGTTTTACTGGCATATTGAAAAAGGTAAAAAACTTAAGTTTTATGGCCTTACTCGAATAAAAAAGCATTATCAGTCGAACATTGCCATTGGTGAAAACTGTACTTTTCGTTCGTCTTTGAATTCAAATTCTATTGGTATTAAACAAGCTTGTTTTTTATCAACAGGTAAAAATGCCAAAATAACAATTGGTAAAAATTGTGGTTTTAGTGGCACGGTTATAGCAGCGAGTGAAGAAATTATTATTGGCAATAATGTTATTTTCGGCGCTAATACTACGGTTACTGATGCCGACCGTCATGCGTTAAATTTCGAAGAACGTTCAAGAGGGGAGGCTGGTGGTCATGCCCCTGTTAATATTCATGATCATGTCTGGATTGGTATGAATGTTGTTATCCTTAAAGGTGTTAACATTGGGGAAGGGGCTGTTATTGGAGCTAATGCGGTTGTTTGTAAAGATGTTCCTGCATTCTGTGTTGCTGCGGGTAATCCTGCAAAAGTGATTAAAAAGCTGAAATGAGACTATGCTAATGAGACAATGCTAATGAGACAATGCTAATGACATCATGCGCGATATTAATGACTTGCCATAATCGTAAAGAAAAAACATTGAGTTGTTTAACTTCCCTGTTTGGCTCTGCCAACAGTTCAGACAATGACGCTAAAATAAATACCCGATACACTATTACTTGTTTTTTGGTTGATGATGGTTCAACCGATGGAACCTATGAAGCGGTTGCAAAGCTTTTTCCTCAAGTTAAGTTAATTAAGGGAAACGGTCAATTATATTGGAACCAGGGAATACGGTTAGCCTGGAAAACGGCTTTGGAAAAACAAAAGTATGATTATTATTTATGGCTGAATGACGATGTAAAACTTTATAAAAACGCTATTGTGCAACTTATTCAGGCTTATCAGCAACAAGGTAAAATGGTTGAACATATCGGGGCAATGGTGGGCACTTTACAAGACCCTGATAGTTTACTAGCCTCATATGGTGGCAGAATAATGAGTAATCAATTGTTTCCTTTACGGTACGATGAAGTGATTACACCAACAGAACAAGCTGTTAAGTGTGATTTTATTAATGGTAATTGTACCTTAATTAGTGCAAAATCTGTTGAAGCTATCGGTATTTTGGCATCAGATTTTTCTCATAGCATGGGAGATTTTGATTATGGCTTAAGGTTGGCACAACAAGGATTTAGTTGCTGGGTAGCGCCTGATTTTTATGGACAATGTAGTCGTAATCATTATCGAAAAATATTTAAAAGTACAAAGCTGCCTTTAGCCGATAGAATATTACTCATTAAAAAGCCTACCGTTTTGCCTCCAGCCAAAGAATGGATGGTTTATGTTAAAAGGCATGCGGGTGTGTTTTGGCCTGTTTACTACGTAAAAGCATGGATAAGAAAGGCTTTCCCTGTGCTTTGGGTTTTAAATTGGAAATGAGCTAATTGACGATAAGTTAAGTGTCAAAAAGTTAGATGGTGAAAAGTTAAATGGCAATGACGCCGTTATAAGAAATTGTTTGAAACTAAAACTTAAACGAACAATAAAGATAACAATCAAAATCATAGTGAAATGAAAAAAGTAGTCATAATTCAGCGCATTCTTCCTCATTACCGTATTCCTTTTTTTGAAAGGTTATCTCAGGTATTGGCTGAAAATAATATCGAACTACTCGTTGTTTATGGTCAACACAGAAAAAATACTGTGCCCAAGTCTGTTCATGTTGACAAGCCCTGGGCCTTAAAAATTCATAATTATTATTTTTTTCCAGAACGTAATGAAGTTATTTGGCAACCCTTTTTTTGGAAAGCACTAAATGCTGATTTAGTGATTGTTGAACAAGCCAATCGTTTGTTAATTAATTACCTTTTTTTACTCACGCGCAAATTGATCAAACCTAAAGTTGCATTGTGGGGCCATGGTAGGAATTTTCAATCAGCTAATCCGGATGGATTTTTGGAAACATGGAAAAAGTGGCTTTCCAGAAAAGTTGATTGGTGGTTTGCCTATACTCAAAGCAGCGCTGATTTAGTAAAAAACATTGGTTTTCCGGCTAACAAAATCACCATTACCCAAAATGCTATTTGCACTGAATCACTACAGCAGGCAAGAAAAACTATTACAACAGAGCAATCTTCTTTTCTTAAAAAGCAATTGGGTATAAATACTGACAATGTTGCGATTTTTTGTGGAGGTATGTACGAACACAAAAAAATGGACTTTTTAATTAATGCCTGCAAAGAAATTCGTACAAAAGTTAGTGACTTTCATGTGATCTTTATCGGTTATGGGCCTGAAGCACCATTAGTCGAACATTTTTCAGTTTCTAATTCTTGGGTTCATTATGTTGGGGAAAAACATAATGTTGATACCGTGCCATATTTTGCTATTAGCAAGTTAATGTTAATGCCAGGTCTTGTTGGTTTGTCTGTAGTGGACAGTTTTGCCCTGGAGATACCGATAGTTTCCACTGATATTCCTATTCATAGTCCTGAGTTTAGTTACCTGGAAGATGGGGCGAATGCTCAAATAGTTAAATATGACATGCAGGAATACTCAAATCAGGTTTCATTTCTTCTCAATAATGAAGGCACCCGAAAAAAACTGGTGGAAGGATGTAAAAATTCAGGCTCAAAATATCAGCTTAAGAATATGATAATGCGATTTTCTAAATCAATATCATGTATTTTGGATAATAATCATGATTAGTCTTTTACACTGTATAGTTTTAGGGAGTTATTTTGACTACTAAGTTTTTCAGTGAAAAAGCATACCTGTATGCAAGGATATTAACTTATTGTTTATTAATATCTCTGCCATTTACAAGGATGTTTAGTGGGTTGAATTTAGTTGCTGCAACACTACTGGCATGGCTCTTTCTCATTTTTCATTGGAAGCGAAAACTTATTCCTACAAGCCTGATATTCTTTACCGTCGTCGCCAATTTTTATTTTATCCTTTCATTTTTGAATATATTCCCGACAATTTGGACTAAGTACTTTGTAATTAAAGCTATACCGCAACAAGCGCTATTTGCCTATTCTCTTCTGCCTATGTTTTATTTGTGTTTTGCTTTTACACTTTATTATTTGCATTCAAAAGAAAGACTTTACCAACTACTAAAGATAATTTTGATATTTTTTATTTACAATAAAATTATTGAAGCTTTAACAGTTGGATTTAATCCACAATTTTTTTTCAGCATAGCAGGGCTGGGAAATACATCGGCATTAGCCATTTTTGCGTGTGGTTTGGCAGTTGCAGTGACTGAAAATGTGAAAATTAAGTATGTTTATATGGCTATATTTGCTGCTATGAGTTTTTATAGCCCATTTTCGCAAAATATTATTTTCGCATTACTATTTGTTTGGGTGTTTATTGCGCCTAAATATGCGTTTTATTCAATGGTTGGTTTTATTGCCTCCACCATTATATTTTATGCTGCCTTTTTAAGTGATCCCATGGCAGTGCGATTTATTGATCAAAACCTTAGCGTGAGGCTGGTGTTGGTAAAAGATGCTATTGATGGTTTTATAGATTCCAATATGATTGGCGTAGGCTACGGCACTGAATCACTTAGTAACTATTATTTTCTCTTTAAAAACCCGACATTTCAAAATGTTGATGAAGCGGGTTTTATACATATTACCGTACACAATTCTTTTGCCACTATACTATTTCGCCTTGGACTTCTCGGAGGAATTGCTTTTTTCGCTTTCCTCTTACAAATTATTCTTTCGATAAAAGCAAGCATTCATAATAGACAGACGATGATCGTGTTTTTTCTTTGTTTTTACATTGTTTCGTTTCAAAATCCTGCTCTAGAAAGTTATCGTTATATGATAGGCGCCTTTATTATGCTGGGGAGTATTTGGGCGCTTTATTTCGTTGAAAAACAAAGTGGAGCTAACCTTGTGTCAATGGCTGAATAAATAATTTCCTTTTTTATAAGTTACCCATGCCATTGATTGTATGATAATTTATTGCGACGTGATAGATGGCCCTAACTCAATAGTTAATGATAACAAATGATAATAAACCTTATAAATCGCTATAAGCACTTAAATTGGACTTTTCTAGATCAAGGTATGGTTAGTGGGGTCAATTTCTTAACTGGATTTTTACTGGCAAGATTTCTTGGAATTGAAGAATTCGGCATTTTTACTTTATTGTGGTTGATAGTACTTTTTGCAAATACTTTTCAATTTGCAATGATTAGTGCCCCTATGATGTCTATTGGCCCAAAAACATCAGAACATCAAAAATCAGCATTTTATAATGCGTCCTTAATACAACAGTTGATTTTTTCAGTCGTTACTTTTATTTTTCTGTATGTTTGTGTACATGTTGCCCAGTTGCTTCAGCCTGATTGGAATATTCAGCATTTAGCATTCCCTCTTGCAGCTGCTGGATTTTTTTTTCAAAATCAGGATTTCATCAGGCGTTATTTTTTTTGTAAACAAAAGCATAAAAATGCTTTTATTAATGACTCTATCAGTTACCTTGGTCAGATAATTATACTTCTACTATTGTTTTTTACTGACGGACTTAACGTTGTCGATGTTTATTGGGTGATAAGTGCAACATCTGCCGTAGCCTTTTTTTTCGGATTAACAAAGTTTAATGTGCACCGTATAAGTTTTTCATACTTCTGTGAGCACATCACTCGAAACGTGAAGTTTTCAAAGTGGTTAACCGCTTCAGGAATATTACAATGGACTTCTGGAAATTTTGTTCTTTTAACTGCTGGGGCTATGTTAGGATCATCTTCGGTAGGTGTTTTAAAGGCGGCACAAAATATCATTGGAGTTACTCATATTCTTTTTCAGGCAATGGAAAACTTTGTACCGATAAATGCAAGTCATCATTTTGTGAAAAAAGGTACAGATGGTCTATTTCATTACCTTAAAAAAGTGATGTTATCTGGTGGTCTTATCGTTGCAATTATTTGTATCTTTGTCAGTCTGTTTTCTGAAGAGTTGATGCTTGTGGTGTATGGTTCGCAATATCAACAATTTAGTTTTGTACTTAACTGGTATGCAGCTATTTACCTGCTGATTTTTATATGCCTCCCTCTGCGTACCGGTTTAGTTACACTCGAAATGACTCGATTTATATTTTTCTCATATCTTGCTAAGTCGCTATTTTCAGTTGCGTTTTCATCTTTATTGATTAATTACTGGGGCATTGAAGGCGCTTTGTTATGTATGTTAGTTGGACAATTGATTATGTTGTTGAGTTTATTGATTTATATTCGAAAGCATATTAATACAATAAAAAAGGAATTATAGAATGAAAATAATTCACATCCTAAAAGGAAAGGCTAATCCTAACACCATGAATGGAGTGAATAAAGTTGTTCATAACCTGGCTACAGAACAACAGTTGCTGGGCTATGATGTGGAAGTATGGGGAATAACAGCAACACCAGATAATATTAAGCATACACATGATTATACATTAAGGTTGTTTTCTGCGACTAAATTGCGTTTTTTGCTTTCCCCATTATTATTAAATGCATTAAAATCTTTGGCTAACGACAATGTTGTTGTTCATTTACATTCCGTTTTTTTACCCGAACTTTTTTCTGTTAGTCAACAGCTTAAAAAAAATAGTACACCATGGGTATTGTCGCCTCATAGCGGCTATAACCCAAATAGCATGAAAAAAAATAAATGGCTTAAATTTCTTTATATGAATCTTTTTGAAAAAAAACTCATTTCCGGTGCTACAAAGGTACATGCTATAGGTTCTAGCGAAATTAATGATATTGAAAATTTAGTTTCTGATGTTGATGTCGTTTTGATCCCGAACGGGCAATCGTTAGACGATGTGAATTCAACTGATATCCCCTGCGACAAAATTATTGAACGTCCGATTTTTGGATTTTGTGGCAGACTTGCAAAAGAACATAAAGGGTTGGATTTACTTATTGATGGTTTTTTGCAATATAAGGCAAAAGGGGGTAAAGGGGAGCTTTGGCTAATTGGCGATGGTCCGGATAAGCAGGAGCTTTTTACGAAATCTGATATGTCTGGTCACTCTGAATCAATTAAATTCCTGGGGAAAATGTTTGGAAATGATAAATTTGCAACGTTAAAACAGATGGATGTATTTGTACATACATCTCGCTGGGAAGGGATGCCTATTGCTGTTTTGGAAGCCTTTGCATTAGGGAAACCCGTTTTGATCAGTGAAGCGACTAATATGGCAAGTTATGTAAAATCAAATAAAAATGGTATTGTTCTTACTGAAAACAACTCAAAAATTATTGAAAAAAGCATGTTTGAGTTGTTTGAATTATTTGAAACTAATGAATTGGAAGATATTGGGAAAAATTCAATCAAGGTTATTAATGAATATTTAAACTGGCCAAAGATTGTTAAATCAATGATTACTGATTTGTACCATTAATATTTGAAAATTGTGCTTAAAAATATGTGTGAAGCAGCATTAAGTATCTAATACTGTACACACAGACCTTTGGCATAATCATCATTGGCAAAGATGGTGGGAGTTTACTTTAGCTCCCCATATTGAAGTGTTGATAAAAAGAATTAAATTCCTTATATTTGAATGTCATTTATTAAAAAATACAAGTTGTAATTCATTTGTTGACGATATTTCAGAAATTTTTCTAATCGCTTGGTAGTGTATTGTGAAAGACTGACCGGGCGAATATTAACTCTATTAATGATGAATAGAGTATTCAATTTGTTACAGAGACTTAGGTTTTTTAAGTACCACTAATTTCATGAAAACAAAATCTATAATTATTGGAGAATCAATTGTTACTAGCCGTATTTTTAACTCATTTTATTAGCAGGTTAGATAAAAAAAATATTTCTCATTGCGTACTAAGAAACTATGAATCTCTTCCCGAATCAAATATTGGTAATGATATAGATTTTCTGGTTTTACCCACTGATGTTGAAGCGACCATAAACGTATTGTTTGACATTAAAGAAGTAGCAATCACTGGATATATTAAGCGTTCTTATGTGGTTTCGCTTTTTGTTTACGGTGTCGAATGGGGAGCTGGTTTTAATGCCATACAAATCGATCTATTTACCTCTTTAAGTTGGAAAGGCCTTCCTTATCTTTCTAGCGAAAATGTATTAAATAATTTAATTGAAGTACCTGACTCTGATGGGCTTATCAAACGACCAGCTGATCATTATGAGGCAGTGAATTCATTATTCAGTAGTTATTTAGTGGGGGGCTGGATAAAAGATAAATATCAATTAAGTATCAAGAGTACGTTTAATGATCAATATGATGATGTCTTGTTGCTATTGCATGAAATTATGACTGAAAAAAAGGCAAAACAGTTTATAGATCATGTTTTAAACGATGAGATAGATAAGCTGTTGGCATTACTGCCGCGAATAAAACTGCGAATGTTGAGGAAGAGTTTCCTTGCCAATCCGATGAAAACCTTATATGGAATTCTGATTTATTATTACTATGAAATTAAGATCAGGTTTACTCCCCATCCCATAGATAGTATTTGTTTTCTGGGCCCAGATGGAGCAGGAAAATCTACCTTAATAAAGTTAATTATTGAAAATTTGCAGGGCGCAACTAAGGGGTTTTCCTGTTTGCATTTGAAACCTGCAATGAAAAAGAATGTTTCCTCGACACCAGTATTAGTAGAAAACCCACACGCCAAGAAACCTCGTTCGGCCATTATTTCTATAGGTAAGATATGTTTTTTGGGACTTTTGTACTGGAAAAATCAATTTTTTCATGGTTATAAAAATTTAACACTTCGTATTTGGGATAGATATTTTTATGATGTGTATATTGATCCCAAGCGTTATAGATTTGGTGCACCGTTATGGATAGCTAAATTAATAGGAAAATTCATTCCTCAACCAGAACTTATTATTGTTCTTGATGCTCCTGCTGAAACTATTTATGAAAGAAAGCAGGAAGTAACCTTTGAAGAACTTAATAGGCAACGTTTAGCCTACCTTGAATTTTCTAAAAATCAAGAAAATAGTATAGTGCTCAAGACGGATATGGGGATAGAGGAAACTGTCAAAAATGGATGTATTGAAATTGTAGGTTTTATGAGGAAAAAACAATTAAAAAGACGGGTTCTTTAATTCTTTATTGTTATTTCGTTTCGAGAGAACCAACGACATAGGAAGTTGCTAGAAAACAGGTGATAACGGGTTAATGCTTTATTTAACGGATAAGAAATCAAAATGTGAGTGATTTTTTAACAGGTCGGACAAAAACAATGTGATTCAATACTACTGTCCCCGTGCAATACCGTATAAATTTGTATTCCACTTAATGTCACAAAATATGAGTTGCATGTATACTCATTTCAAATAGTTAAGAGGTTTACCATGCTTTCTCTGATTGATATTTTTAAATTACTTGATGAGACAATTATAAAAGTTGAACGGCAAATTTTATTAATACATGGTATTAATATTTTTATTGGATATAAGTTATGAGTGATTTTTTTCATAGGACGACTCAGGAATATGCCAGTCATTATGGCTTTCCACGAGGAGGGAAGCATGAATATTATATACCTGTTAAAGAAAACAAACGTGCATTTTATTTATACTCTCTACTTACATATCGTTCTTTTTTTAAATTGTTGCTGCTTGATTTTATCAATATAGTTTTATTAAAGCCCAAATATTATTACTTAACAAATGAAAATCTGAATCAGTTAATTTCATGTGTGGATAAAACTAATGTTTACTTAACGTTGAAAAAAGGCACTCCAGGACCTTGTAGTAAAGACACTATTTTATTTACCAATAAAGAAGGCAAGTTGATTAGTGTGGTAAAAGTTTCAGACGGGAAAAAAGCAAAAACATTACTTCAAAGTGAAAATAGGTTTTTATCTAACTTTCGGGGTGATGTGCTTTTTCGGCAAATAGTCCCTGAAATTAAAAGAAGTGGAATCTGTAACAATCTTTATTTTATCGAACAGACAGCTTTAGAATGTAGAACAATTCCCACAAAGGATTGTGATATTTATATTTTTAATTTCTTAATTTTATTACATAATAAATCTAAAGTGTATATGAAGTTAAAAGATAGCTGTTTTTATCAAAATATAATAGGTTTGCGTACTCAAATATATGAGGGTTTAAATGGTCATTGGAAACAAAGGATTAATAAGTCATTAGAAGTAATTGAACATGAAATTTATGTTTTTGACATGGTTTATTGTCATCGTGATTTTGCACCTTGGAATATGGGAATAAATACCAGTGAAAAGTTATGCGTTTTTGATTGGGAGTATTCAAAAGTTGAGTACTTTCCTTTAATTGATTATTTTCATTTTTATATTATGCCAATGGCGCTAAATGGTAATGCATCAGTTTTAGGAATTAAAAAATTTATTAAAGATAAAAAAACAATAATTAATTCCATATCCAATGAAAAAATAGCCGTACAATTACTTGCATATTTGGTGGATTTATCAATGTTTTACATATCAACTAAGAATGATTTTAGTGAAGAAGGTGAAGTGGAACGGCAATATGGAATTCTAATAGATAATTTTGAAGAATGGAGATGATTTGTGAAAGTTATAGTGTTGACTCCTGTTTTTAATGGGGAAACAACAATTAAATGTTGTATAGAATCGGTTCGAAACCAAGACTATGAAAATGTTGAGCATATTATTATTGATGGAGCGTCTACTGATAATACTATTGATATATTAAATAGATACAGTGTTAAATATTTTAGTGAAAGAGACGCTGGGATATATGATGCTTTCAATAAAGGCCTTATTAAAGCTAATCATTCGGATATCATTCATATATTAAATGCCGATGATTATTATGCAGCAAATGATATTATTTCAAAAGTAATAGCTAAATTTAAACAGTATGACTGTGAATTAATTCATGGTCATGTTGAACTTATTGATATCAATGAAAAAATAGTAAAAAAGATAGGGGAGAACCTTAGTAAGAAGCAATTATTAAAAAAGATGCGTGTTGCACATCCATCAGTTTTTGTACGAAGAGCTGTATATGATAAATATGGTGGATTTAGTGTTGGGTTCAAAATAGCTGCAGATTACGAGTTTTTATTAAGAGTTTGGGATAAAGTTAAGATTGTTTTCATACCACAGGTATTTGTGAAAATGCGGCTCGGTGGTATAAGTTCAGAGTACCATCAATTGAGTTATAGAGAGGCAATGGCGGCAGCTATATTAAACGGTTCATCACCAACTAAAGCATTTTGTACCTATTCATGGGAAATGTTCAAGATGAAAGTATTCTCTCAAAAATATCATAATGTGTAGGGATTATGTATGAAAATTTTGCTTTCTGCTTATGCATGTGAACCTTATAAAGGCTCAGAACCTGCTGTAGGCTGGAATTGGTTACTTGAAAGTTGTAAAACAAAAAATGATATATGGGTATTAACAAGAAATAATAATCGAGATATTATTGAAAAGTACTTTCAGGAAAATGAGATTCCTAATAACCTCACCTTAATCTATTATGATTTTCCTAAAAAATTAATGTTCTTAAAAAAAATTTTTGGTATATATTTTTATTATCTATTTTGGCAAATAGGTGCATTTTTAAAGGTACGAAAGTTAAATAAAAGTAAGTTTTTTGACCAAGTGCATCATGTTACTTTTGCAACGATTCGCCAACCAAGTTTTATGGCCTTATTAGGTGTTCCTTTTATTTATGGCCCTGCGGGTGGAGGAGAATCACCGCCTTATCATTTAATAAGAAACTTTCCTCAGCGACCAAAACAAAAAGAGTTAATACGAATGTTAGCCAATATTTGGGTAAAATTAGATCCTTTTATGCATTTTACTTTTTTTAGTGCAAATAAAATAGTGGTGACATCTGAACAAACTAAAAATTTAGTAGCAAGGTTTTATCGGCATAAAGTGGTTATTAAGTTAGCTATCGCACAGTCAAATGGTATTGTAGCAAGAGCTAAAATTTGTACACAAAAAGATAAGGTCAAACTTCTCTTTGTCGGTCGTTTTGAATATTGGAAAGGTATTCATTTATGCATTAAGTCTTTAGTTGAATTAAAAAGCAATTATAAAGAGTTAAATGCCAGATTGACGTTAATTGGTGAAGGGCCTTATAAAAATCATTTACAAAAACTAGCTAAGCAAATAGGCGTTGATTTGATGATTGATTGGCTTCCTTGGATGGAACAGTCAAAATTAGATGGATTTTATTCATCTCATGATTTATTTATTTTTCCAAGTTTACATGATTCTGGTGGCATGGTGGTGCTTGAGGCTATGTCGGCAAGTATGCCCGTGATTTGTTTAAATTCTGGAGGGCCGTCAACCATCGTTACTGAATCATCAGGTGAGGTTATTGATGTTCAATTATCAGAAGAAGAAATATGTAAAAAAATCGCATTGCATATTTCGATAATTATTAAAGCAGAAAATTATCCTATTTATTGTCAAAATGCCCGAATACGCTCTCAGGAATTAACTTGGGAAAAGCTGGTGACAGGTTTGTTATGAATCGTAAGGTTATAATTTTACATAATAAATATAAAATAAGCGGTGGCGAAGATGCGGTTGTTAAACAGGAGTCATTGTTGCTAAAAAAAAATGGAGATCTTATTGATGTTCATTATTTAGATAACAATGTTATTAACGGTTTTTTAGTCAAAGTACTGGTGTTAATTCAAACCCCATTCGTTTGCTTTACAAAAAAAACAATTGACAAACTTATAGTAAACAAATTAAAACCAAGTGTTATTCACGTTCATAATTATTTTCCATTATTATCGCCTTCAATATTTTACACGATTAAAAGGGAAAAAATACCCGTCGTACATACTTTACATAACTATCGTTCAGTATGCCCTACAGCGTTATTGATGTTTGATGGAAAAATTGAAGAACGTAGTGTAAAAAAAACTTGTTGGTGGGCTGTGAGGAAAAAGGTTTATCGAAACTCTGCAATTGGTACTTTTGCTTTGTGTTGTATGATTGAATTACATAAAAAATTGGGTACCTGGCATAATAAAGTTGATGCTTTTATTGCTTTGACTGAATTTAGTCGCGATAAATTTATTGAAGCAGGTTGGCCTGCTAACAAAATTTATGTGAAACCTAATTTTATAGTTGATAAATTTAATGGTGCAAAAAGTGTAGATAAGAAAGGTGGTTTTGCCGTTTATGTTGGACGATTGAGTGAAGAAAAAGATATAGTTACTTTGTTAAAATCTTGGCAAAACATTAATTTTCCCTTAAAAATTATTGGAACAGGACCTCTTAAACATTTAGTGACTCATTCTGGTGATCCTAATATTGAATATTTAGGTAAACTACCATCAGAACAAGTGATAGATTGGGTTAAAGATGCAGAGTTTCTGGTATTACCTTCAATTTGTTATGAAGGTTTTCCAATGGTACTTGTTGAGGCGATGTGTTGTGGCACACCGTCTATTGTTTCAAAGTTAGGCAGTATGGAAGAGATAATTAGTCATGGGAAAACAGGTTTGCACTTTGAAGCAGGAAATAGTGATGATTTATCTTTAAAAGTAAATAACTTAATTGAAAATAAGGCATTACTGGCTACTATGGCATATAACGCCCGGCAAGAGTATTTAGCTAAATATACACCAGAAATAAATTATCAGCAGTTAATGACGATTTATCAACATGCTATTGCTAATGCTGCACAAGAAAGTACTGCACAAGAAAATGCAGCACAAGAAAAATGATCATTCATAAAATGATTATTCACAAAATAAGAAAAATATAGGCAGATTAGTGAAACAAAAGATAATTACCATGGAAGTTGATGTTACCCGGTTGTCTTGGGCTTTAACACAAACCGTAAATTTAGCTCAATCAAAGGTTGGTGCTTACGTATGCGTGTCGAATGTTCATATGTGTATGGAAACATTCGATTCAACTAGTTTTAGGAATGTTGTTAATAACGCTGATTTAGTGATAGCTGATGGCCGTCCTATTTCATGGGCGCAAAAGTTACTGGGTCATAAGCAGGCAGAACAAGTTCGTGGTCAAGATATAATGACTGCACTTTGTCAGCAGAGTAATAATTCCGAGCTTTCAATTGGTTTTTACGGTGGTAGCTCTGATTGCGTCTTAGCAAGTGTTATTGTAAATTTGAAAAAGAAGTTTCCTCAAATCAAAATTAATTATAGTTTTTCTCCGCCATTCAGGGTGTTAACTAAAGAGGAAGATCAAGAAATTATAGCCAATATTAATAACGCCGATGTGGATGTGTTATTTGTTGGTATTGGTTGTCCAAAACAAGAAAACTGGATGGCTGATCATAAAGCGTCATTAAGTTGTGTCATGTTAGGTGTTGGTGCTGCCTTTGACTTTATTGCTGGTGATAAAAAACATGCGCCACGTTGGATGCAGAAAATCGGATGTGAATGGTTATTCAGGCTATTCAGTGAGCCTAAAAGATTATGGAAACGGTATTTAAAACAAAATCCCAGGTTTATCTTTCATTTTATTAAACAATTCATAAAATATAAGTTTATGTGATTAAGTTTATGTGATTAAGTTTATGTGACTAAGTTTATAATTTAAACTGGTCAGGTAGTTGATTCAAGGTATCTATTTTAGGATAAGAAAATGACAAAAAAAGTGGCGTTGATCACAGGGGTAACCGGTCAGGATGGTTCATACCTCGCAGAATTTTTATTGGAAAAAGGTTATGAGGTCCATGGTATAAAACGTCGATCCTCTTCTTTAAACACTGAAAGAATTGATCATATTTATCAAGATTTACATTCAGCCAGCCCTAGTTTTTTCCTTCATTATGGTGATTTATCTGATACGTCAAATTTAACGCGGTTATTATCAAAAATTCAACCGGATGAAGTTTATAATTTAGGTGCTCAGAGCCATGTTGCGGTTTCATTTGAATGTCCCGAATATACAGCAGATGTTGATGGACTTGGTACTTTAAGGTTACTTGAAGCTATTAGGTTTTTAGGACTAGAAAAGAAAACGAGATTTTATCAAGCGTCTACTTCAGAACTTTATGGTGACGTTAGAGAAACTCCGCAGACGGAAACTACGCCATTTTATCCTCGCTCTCCTTATGGTGTGGCAAAAATGTATGCTTACTGGATGGTTGTTAATTACCGTGAAGCTTACGGTTTGCATGCAAGCAACGGTATTTTATTTAATCATGAATCCCCCCGTCGTGGTGAAACTTTTGTTACCCGTAAAATAACCCGTGCTATTGCTAATATTGCTCAAGGTTTAGATAACTGTTTGTACCTGGGTAATATGGATGCCTTGCGTGATTGGGGTCATGCTCGGGATTATGTAAAAATGCAGTGGTTAATGCTTCAGCAAGATCAACCTGAAGATTTCGTTATTGCAACGGGAAAGCAATATTCAGTGCGCCAATTTGTTGAATTTTCTGCAATAGAGCTGGGTATTTCCATTGAATGGCAAGGTAAAGGGATTGAAGAAAAGGGGATTGTATCTGCGATTACTGGTGTTGAAGCACCTGGTGTGAAAATTGGTGATGTTATTGTTGCTGTAGATCCAAAATATTTTAGGCCAGCTGAAGTTGAGACTTTGCTTGGTGATCCTACTAAGGCTAAAGAAAAGTTAGGCTGGGAACCAGAAACAAGCTTTCAAAGTCTGGTTGTTGAAATGGTTCAGCATGATCTTGAAATAGCCAAACAACATGCCTTACTCAAGTCTCATGGTTTTAACGTAAGTATGAGTAACGAGAGCTAAAATCAGGAAAGAGTTAATATGAAACGAAGAATGAGTAACTAAGAATGAGTTTCAAAGAATGAACAAGAAACGTATTTTTGTTGCCGGGCATAATGGCATGGTCGGCTCTGCAATTGTAAGACAATTGCGGAATGAAAATAACATTAAGTTGGTATTGAGATCTCGGCAGGAACTCGACTTAATAGATCAACAGGCGGTTGTGGATTTTTTTCACCAGGAAAAAATTGATCAAGTTTATCTTTCTGCGGCAAAAGTGGGTGGTATAGTTGCTAATAACACTTATCCTGCAGAGTTTATTTATCAAAATTTAATGATACAGTGCAATGTCATTCATGCTGCTCACCTTTCTGATGTACCGCAATTGTTATTTTTAGGTTCGTCGTGTATTTATCCTAAATTTGCTGAGCAACCTATGTGTGAATCGGCTTTATTGACCGGAACATTAGAGCCAACCAATGAACCTTACGCAATTGCTAAAATTGCCGGCATTAAATTATGTGAATCGTATAATCGTCAATATGGCAGAAATTATCGTTCAGTTATGCCGACCAATTTGTATGGAGAAAATGACAATTTCCACCCTGAAAATTCACATGTAATTCCCGCGCTTATTCGTCGATTTCATCAGGCCAAGTTAGATAAATTAGATGAAGTAGTCGCATGGGGAACGGGTACACCTAAAAGAGAGTTTTTGAACGTTGATGATATGGCTGCGGCTTCAGTGTTTGTAATGGGTCTTTCTTCAGATAAATATCAAGAAAATACTCAAGAGATGTTGAGTCATATAAATGTCGGGACAGGTGAAGATTGTACCATTCGTGAATTGGTTGAAACGGTGGCTAAAGTGGTAGGTTATCAAGGTAATATTCGTTTTGATCATTCAAAGCCAGATGGGGCGCCCAGAAAGCTTTTGGATGTTTCTCGTTTAAAGTCACTTGGCTGGCAATATTCAATATCGCTTACTCAGGGCCTTCACGACACTTATCAATGGTTTTTGGTCACACAAGATAACATACGACAATAGTTTCAATAGCTTATTGAATAAAAACCGAATGAAAACCGAATGAAAACCGAATAAAATATCGAATAAATTAGCAGGTAATATTATTTTCTACAACAGGGCAGTCTTATGAAAAAAACACTTATTCATGTTGGCTTACATAAAACAGCATCTACTTTTCTGCAAAGTAGTGTTTGGCCTTTGTTGTCTAATTTTACTTATTTGTCCCGTCCTTATACTCAACACAATCATGCATTTAATCAATTGCAGTACGCAGATGATTCTTTATATGATCCTGATATGTTAAAACAGGAATTGGCAAAAATACCAAATGAAAATTTGTTGATTTCTGATGAATCGTTTTCAGGTAAACCATTATCTTTCTCATACATTAATCGCTCAATAATAGCTCAAAGATTACATGAGCAATTCCCTGATGCTGAAATTATTCTATTTCTCAGGGATCAAAATGATATTATTAAATCTCACTATAGCTCGTATATTAAAATGCCATTTGGCGTTAAGGCTATTGATGAATTATTGTATAAACCAAAAGACAATTATACTTATAAAGATTATTTAGCTCACCCTTATCATTTTGAAATGTCGAGTCTTTATTACAATACTAATGATGTTTATTTGCATCTGGATTGTTTTAAATACAGTGGATTAATTGAATTATATAGTCGGCTGTTTAAAAAGTGTCATGTTTTTTTATATGAAGATTTTAAGGCAGATCCAAAATCAATTATCAATCAGATAGCAAATATCACAGGTCAATCAATTGAAACTGACTTTTTGGCTCTAAAAAACAAGTCTCTTTCTCCAAGAGAACTAGAAGCTCGTCGTAAAGCTAATATATTGAGTTTATCAATAAAGAACCGATATTTTAGAAAAATATTACAGGGGGTTATGGGGGCTGTTCCAAGCTCTCCCAGAGAAAGTATAGACAAGGTGATTAAAAAGAAGGTAGCTGATTATTATGCAGACGATAACCAGAAATTAAAAGATTTATTGCCAAATTTGAATTGGCAAAATTATCGGGATAAGTATAAATAATTACTACAAATAACGACTATAAATAACTATCTGTAGTAGGAATTCTGTTGCCAAAGCTTTTGCTAATAAGCATTTTTATTTATAAAGCCTCTAAATACGGTAAGTACAATAATTTTTAAATCAAATAATAATGACCAGCGATGGATATAGGTTAGATCAAACTCAATACGCTTTTCCATTTTTTCCAAAGTATCTGTTTCTCCGCGCCAACCGTTAATTTGCGCCCAGCCAGTGATACCAGGTTTGGCTTTATGTCTTAACATGTAACCATCAATTAGTTTTCGGTATTCTTCATTATGAATAACTGCGTGGGGTCTTGGTCCGACTATTGACATATTTCCTTGCAGAACGTTAATAAATTGAGGTAGCTCGTCTAAAGAGGTGCGTCTTAAAATTGCCCCTATGGGGGTTATTCTGGCATCATATTTGGTTGCCTGAACTACTTGATCAACTTTTTTATGGACTAAAGCCATAGACCGAAATTTATAAATTTTTATTTCTTTACCATCAAGGCCATAGCGTTTTTGTTTAAATATTACAGGCCCTTTTGAGGTGATTTTTATAGCCAAGGCGATAAAGCACATGGGTATGGCTATCAGAGAAAGAATTATTGTGCCCAAAATCAAGTCTTCCGCTCTTTTAATCGTTAAGTTAAAACCATCAAAAGGGGAGTCAAAAATACTTAAGGTTTGCATGTTGCCAATGTGTTGCCATCTTGCATGCATTAAATTATAAATGAAAAAGTCAGGAATTATATGAACTGTGGCGGTGGTATCACTACAACGGTTAAGTATGTCAGTAATTCTTGCTTCTGCTTTCATAGGCATTGCAATAAATACCTGACTAATATCAGGATTTGATTTAACTAGGCTAATACCCTGGTCTATTGTGCCAATAATTGAGTGTTCACCCAATGCGGGTAAACGCTCTTTAGGTCGGTCATCAAAAAATCCTAACAATCTCAGGCCAAGGTGAGAGTTGTTGATTATTTGTTCGGCCAGTTTTACGCCTGATGGTGTTGCACCAATAATGATAACAGATTTAGCATTTTTACCTGATTTACGAAAATGAAAAAGTAGTTTTCTAAAGAAAATGCGCCAGAGAATTAAGCTGAAGGGTGTAGAAAGAAACCAAATGCCTATGGTTAAACGAGAATAATAACTACCCGTTTTGGTGAAATACGCAAGCGTTATTAATATAGTGCAGCATATCATCCAGGTAAATGTGGTATAGCTGATCATTGTTAGTGAAGAAGAGGTTCGCCAAGAACGGTATAAATCTAATGTTTGAGAAAAAAATAACCAGCAAGATAAGCAAATTACCAGGACCAGTTGATATTGAGTATCTAAAGGCACATCTTGACTATAGAGAGCGAGTAAATAGAGGGTAGAAATAACAATTAAGTCAACAATTCGATATAGTGCGGAGAAACTGCTTTGTATTGAATTGAATAGACCATTTGACATCACTTGTTTTCCCTTATTACCTGTATTAACTATTTATTTTACCTTCATCAGATAAAATTAGTTTACCCTATTTTTTGTAAGAGAAAATATTTTAATCCCTTCTTCACGCTAAAATTAGCATTTGTGGGGATATTTATATTTATAATAAGAATCAATGTGATACTGTATAGGTTTTGATAGAACAAATTTTTCTACGGATAGAGTAGGCTTGTTGCATTTTTAATCACTTGAGCTGATTAATTGCACTAACAGATTAAAGTTGCTTATATAAATAAAAATAAAGGATGTAGCATGAAATTCGCTAATAAAGCTGTTTTATTTGGTTTAATGTTACCTGTTGTTTGTACGGCAGACGTTTTTAATGACCCTAACCCTGTATTTGGAGATGCAAAGTTTATTGATCAAAGTATACCTGTAGGTGGTTTTCAAATAACGCCATTAGTAAAGTTCCAGCAAGGCTTTGACGGTAATGTTATTCGTGCTAAAACGGATGAAATAGATTCTTGGTTCACTATTTTTGAACCGTCGGTAGAAGTAACTGGTATTAGTGAGGATGGTCTATTAGATTTTGAATTTGATTGGGCTTTTACCCATGGTGCTTATCATGCCAGTGGTGAGGATAGTTATAATGATCACAATGTATCAAGTCGGCTAGATTATTTTATTAATCAATATCATGAATTAAAGTTCCAAGGTCGTTATATTGATAACCAAGAACCGCGTGGTACTCGTTTTTCTATTGGAACAGCCGATGAACTAAATAATCCTGATAGGTATAAACAATTATTCGGTGCAGTTAAATATACTTTTCATTTTGAAAGTTTTGAGTCCCGTATAGAGCTAGACGCAGGCTTGCTTGATCATTATTATAGCGCTGTCTCAGCTGAAGATATAATCACAGCTGAAATATATGATAAAAATGCGACACGAGATCGGAAAACGACTGAAATTGGTGGTAAATTTTATTATCAAATTGGTGCTGTAACAGATCTAGTTATTGAGGCATCTCGAATTGATGTTAATTATGACTTTACCAGATTACCAGATGAAGAGTTGTCCAGTGTGGAAAATACTTTTAATGTTGGTGCTGAATGGGATATCACCGATTCGGGAATAACCAGAGGTTTCGCCAAAGTAGGTTATAACAAAAAAGATTTTGATTTAGCGGAAAAAGATTCTTTTAATAATCTTCAATGGGAAGTAAAAGTTGAGTGGGAACCTAGACAAAATTTAGATCTTCTGACTTTTACTACTGCACGGCAAACTCAGGAAACAAATGGTGAAGGCTATTTTGAATTTGTCTCTGGCTCTGATAATGATGAAAAAGCACATTTAATCAATAATACGGTATATTCTGTTCAATGGGAGCACAATTGGCTTGAGCGTGTAAGAACCAAATTGATTTATGCTACAAATAAAGATATATACAAAGGTAATATAGGTACGGTTCGCACAGACAAAAATACCGGTATAAATGTAGCGCTTTATTATGATATGCAGGAATGGTTAAGTTTTTCACTTGAATATACTTATAGTGACCGCGAAAGTACTCGCGAATTTTTAATCTATGATCGTGACTTATTTGCTCTGGGTGTCAGAATGTCCATTTTTTAGGACTTGTTTAAGCCTGCCATATTATTTTTTCTATAGGTAATTATCTATAGGTAATTTATCCATAGGTAGTATATTTATTGGTATGATTTTATAGGTGATAACGAATAGTTAAGAGGATTTTATGACTATTATTTCAAAGTTTTCCCAAAACATTTTTTTGCTAATGGTGCTGGTAGTAACTTTTAGTTCACTAGCACAATCTTCAACTGATTATCAGTTAGGCTCTGGTGACAAAATTAAAATAACGGTTTTTGGACAGCAAGATTTATCGATAGAAACGTTACTTAATGATAATGGTAAAATTAACTATCCTTTTTTGGGACAAATTCAAGCGACGGGTAAAACCCTGGAAGAGTTTCAACAGCAAATTTATAATGGTTTGAAAGGGGATTATTTAGTTAACCCTAATGTTTCGGTTAGCATTGTTCAATATAGGCCATTTTTTATTGACGGTGAAGTTGAGAAGCCGGGTGGTTACCCATTTCAACCGGGGTTAACCATTAATAAAGCGGCAGCTTTGGCTGGTGGTTATACGCAACGGGCGTCACTTTCAAAGATTTTTATTATTCGCAGTAATGATGTTGAACAAAAATCTAATAAGGTTGATGCGAATGCCCGGGTTCAACCGGGAGATATAATCACCGTTAAACAGAGTTATTTTTAAGAGTTTATTCAATGAGCCTTACTTTATTACAATCAAATGAAAACCCGAAAAATGATACTGATACTTTAGATCTTCTTTACTATATCCGAGTTATTCAGCGCTTTAAGTGGCGTATACTTAGTCTGGCATTTATCATCACTTTGCTTACTAGCGTTGTTGTTTTTTCTTTGACGCCCAAATATAGCGCTAGTGCTACTTTGCTGATACAAGCAGAACAGGCCAATGTTGTTTCAATTGAAGAAGTTTATGGGGTAGATTCTGGTCGAAAAGAGTATTTTTTTACTCAATTTGAAATCCTGAAATCTCGACAAATTGCTCAGCGAGTTGTTGATAGGCTTAATTTATTAAAGCATCCAGAATTTGATGCAGATCAGCAACCAAAAAAATTCAATTTAATTAATGAAATAAAGGCACTTTTGCCTTTTTTACCGCAAAAAAGTTTTAACATTTCGGAGGAAGAAACATTAAACAGGAAGAATCGCTTAATTGTTGCTGATTTTGTTTCAAGATTAACAATAACCCCTATTATTAAAACACAACTGGTTGTTATATCTTTTATTTCTGAATCACCTAAGTTATCTGCTGATGTTGTTAATACACTGGCTGATGTTTATATTGAAAGTCATCTTGAATCAAAACTGATGATGACGGAAAAAGCATCTTCCTGGTTGAATGAACGTTTAAGTGGTTTGAAAAATAAATTAGATATTTCCGAAGATATTTTGCAAGCCTATCAAAATAAAGAGCAGTTAGTTGATATTGATGGCATTAAAAGTATAGAAGCAACTGAATTGCAAGAACTCAATCGACAATTGTCGGTAGCTAAACAACGCTTGAAACAAAGCGAAAATATTTATAATTTGATCCAGGAAAAGAATAATGATGTAACGTCATTAATTGCATTGCCTGAAGTTTTAAACCATCGACTAATTCAAAATGTTAACGAGGCATTGCAAAGAGCTAAAACAAAAAAATCAGAACTTCAGGGTGTATATGGTCCAAAACATCCAATTATGATAGCTGCCGAATCAGAATTAGGATCTGTAAATGAAAATCTTGGTAATCAAGTAAAATTATTAGTTTCAGGTATCAGCAATGAATACCAATCGGCAAAGGCAAATGAGATAAGTTTAGTTAAAGCGGTGAAAGCCAAAGGGCAGCGTTTTAGGGAATTATCTACGCTGGACACTAAACAGAAAGAACTTAAAAGAGAAGTGGAAAGTAACCAACAATTGTATAACGCATTTTTTAACCGTTTAAAAGAAACCAAAGAAGTAGGTGAGTTTCAATCGGCCAATGCACGTTTAATTGATCCGGCTCAGCCACCATTAATACCCGCCAAACCTAGAAAGAAACTTATTATCGGTCTGGTTTTGGTTGCTAGTATTGTTTTAGGTGTTTTACTGGCATTTCTTTTTGAGGTGTTAAACGACGGCATTCGGTCGGTAGAAGATGTAGAAACGAAACTAAAACAACGTATGTTAGGTTTGTTACCTTTACAAAATTTAAAACGTAGTCAAAAATTACCGTTAAGACATTTTTATGATACTAAAGAACATGCTTTTGGTGAATCTATAAGGACAATAAGAACTAGCTTATTGTTAATGAATATAGAACACGAAGCCAAGGTTATTTCAATTACATCTTCAATACCTAGCGAGGGTAAATCAACGATATCAACAAATTTATCTTTTGCATTAGCCCAAATTGAAAAGGTTCTTTTGATCGATGCAGATATGCGGCGTCCTTCAATAGCTAAAAACTTTGAATATCCTAATTATCAAGCGGGTTTGTCTAATATACTTTCTGGTACGCATTCGCTTGAAGAATGCACTATTCATGATGAAGATTCTGGTATTGATATAATTACTGCGGGCACGTTACCACCGAATCCTCAGGAATTACTGGCATCAGCAGCGTTTTCCGAATTATTAAATACGGTAAAAGGAAAATATGACCGCATTATAATTGATACTGCGCCAACACAAGCAGTAAGTGATGCAGTATTGGTATCGAAACAAAGTGATTCAGTTATTTATATTGTAAAAGCTGACAGCACCCGAGAAAAAGTTATTATCTCAGGGTTGAGCCGATTAATGGAAGTGGGAGCTCGTATTGACGGGATTGTTCTTAATAGGGTTGATTTAAAACAAGCGGCTAAATATGGTGAATATACGGGTTATTACGATCAATATGGTTATAATTCTCAGGTTGACGCTAGTGCTGAGCCAACTGTGCAAGTTAATGTTGAAAACAAAAAAGTTGATAAATCAGTAGAAAACTCATGATAGATTTGCATTGTCATATTTTGCCAGGCATTGATGATGGTGCAAAGAATTTAGATGAAAGTTTAGCGTTAATTAACACGGCTATCAGTAATGGTATTACACATATGATGTGTACGCCCCATATTCAGTTAGGACGGTTTGATAATACGGTTGACACTATCTCAATGGCTTTCAATCAGGTACAGCAACAAGTTACTGCGCAAGCGCTTAATATTAAATTGGCTTTTGCCGCAGAAGTTCGTATTTGTCCTGAAATTATGATTTTAGCAAAACAAGCTAAATTGCCTTTCATTGGGCAATGGCAAGGGAAAAATGTTTTATTGCTGGAATTACCTCATAGTCATGTACCTCCGGGTACTGAACAGTTGATTAAGTGGTTACATAAAAACGATATTATTCCTATGATCGCTCATCCGGAACGGAATCGTGATATTTTGGCTGATTACAAAAAGTTAAAAATACTGGTGAGAACTCATTGTTTATTTCAAATAACAGCATCTTCTATTATTGGTGATTTTGGAGAAGGCCCTAAGGCGTTGGCTGAAAAAATGTTAATGGATGATTTAGTTAATATTATTGCTACCGATGCCCATAGTCTAAAACGCAGGCCACCTAAATTAGCCGAAGGGAGAATGGCTGCAGCAAAATTAATTGGTGATGAAAAAGCGCACAAATTAGTATTCGATACACCTCAGTTGATTAGCGCTACTAAGTTTATGTGACCAGATTCATGGAGTTTAGACATGAGTAAAATAACTAGTAAAGAACTTAGTCAAACCAAGAAAATAGTGATGATATTTTTATCACTATTTTTGTTGTTTTTAACTTGGCAGTCGTTAAAAATGGGCAAAGCAAATTTAAATTTTTATGCTGCTCATCAAATTGTTGAAAGTTGGCTGGAAAATAGAGTACTTACGGATCCTGCGCAATATCAACGTGCTTTAACTTCGATTAATGATTCTAATGAGTCTCATCCGGCTAACTCTCATTATTTGATCACCCAAGGTCGAATATACGAATGGGGTGGCACCAGTAAGATTTTTACCGATGAAAATGAAAAAAAGCAACATTTGCTAAATGCCAAAAAATATTATCTTGAAGCGGTTAAGTTAAGACCTACATGGCCTGGCACTTGGGCAACGTTAGCCATATTAAAATGGCGTCTGGGTGAAATTGATCAGCAATTTGTTGATTTCTTGTTGCAAGCTGATAAGTTTGGACAACATATTCCAGAAGTTAATCAAGCTTGGCTTGAAATAGGTTTTTATTTGTATCAAAGCGAAAACAAATTATCTGTTCAAATTATAAAAGGCTTAAAAAAGCATTTGAATATTATGTTTAACGATTTAAGACCCGGATCTAAGAAATTGGCAATGGATATTATTAAACGTCATAATGCGCAAAGGTATGCTTGTAGCTGGCTAAACAATAATGAAAATTTCGTTGGTAACTATAAATCAAAAATTTGTAAAGTAGCCAATTAAGTTAGGAAAGATGGAGGTTTACGATGAGTTATATAAAGGTTTTTTTCATATGTTTGTCATTTGTTCTATCTGGAGAACTTTGTGCTAAATATTTTACTGATTATCTGTTGGAAATGAACGTTGAGGAAGCAAAAGGGTTTCAACAGTCGGTTTTAAATTTACCTGTCAGCGTTAATGATAAACCATCTGTTAAATATCTCCGTATTAAAGTGACTGAATTAAAAAGCAATTCGGGAAACGTTTATATTGGAGGGGTAATCTCTCCAGATGATCTTTCTATCTATTTAACAGAAATGAAATCAATTTTAGGCGATGATTATCGGATATTCCGACAATACCAAATTGCACGAGATCATAATACTTTTCATGTAACTTTGATTAATCCTATTGAATATCAAAAGATAAAAAAAGACAAACTAAAGCTTAATTCTTCATTAGCAATAACTTTAATTGGTTTAGGCCGTGTTATAAAAAATAAAAAGATAAGTTATTATGTTGTTGCTCAGTCTGAAGAAGCTCAAATCTATCGGCAACAATTCTTGTTAACCAGAAAAGATTTTCATGTTACTCTAGGTTTTAATCCCCAAGATATTTACGATGTAGATAAGGGAATAGATACATTGATCAATCAAAGTTATTAAGTTTGAAATTAATATTATACGATGACTTAAGTTCTGCACTAAAATAAGAAAAATCATACAATAAATCGGTATAGATATTTATCTGACGATAGACAACAGAATTTAAGTTAAAACGAGTGTCGGATTATTTTACACAAAATTTATAATAGTAGCTTTTTATTTTTATTATCAGTTTACTCCTTTGTATTTAAAGTTTTTTTTGTTTGTGGTGTGTTTTTTGCTTTACTAATGAAAATTGTAAGTTGTATAGTAACCCTATCTTAAAGGTATGATTATGAAGTTTTTAAAATCGTTCATTCTTTCGGCATTTGTTTTATCAGTGTCGGCTAATGCTGGTTTAATAGTAAACGGTTCTTTTGAATCACTTTGTAGTGCTTCTGTGTGTAACGCTGGAAATCATATAAATAATTTCGCTTATTCAGCACCATATAATCTCGGCGGTGATGATGAAATTTTATATACAAATGAATATGATAGGGTTGAACATTTGTCTGCTTTATCAAACAGTGGAAATTGGGGTATATTTGGTTCTATGTATGGCTGGAGTACTGTTAATGAAGCAGGCATTGAAGTTCAATATAACGGTACAGTTGTCTCGGCTTCCGAGGGTGATAATTATCTTGAATTAGATACTAATACTCAGTTAAATGGTGGCGATTCAAATGGTGGTATTTTCCAAAATGTTAGTGGATTGACAGTAGGGCTAACTTATTTATTATCTTTTGATTACCGAGGTAGGTTAGCTAATCCAGATAAGATCCTAAGTAACGCAATGCAAGTTTCCTGGACTGGTGTTAGCGATACTGATAATGATGTTTTTGATGTAAAAGAGGTTGGAACGTCGTCTCCTACATGGACTACGTATACTTTTTCAATTGTAGCATCAGATACTACAATGGAAATTCGGTTCGAGGGAATGGGAGAAAACGATTCTAAAGGGGCTTTGTTGGATAATGTCGCTCTTTCTACTGTAAGTGTTCCTGAACCTAGCGTTATTGCTTTAATGCTTTTTGCTCTATGTGGAATAGCGGTCCGCAGGAAAAGTTAATTTGCCTTAACTGACCCCAACTTAACGATACCTATCTTAACTAAAAATACGGTTAAGTATTAAATTCTAATAAAACGGCTGATACTTTATTGTATTAGCCGTTTTTCATTTCAAGTTAAAATAATTCCAATCCAGTATTTTTCTACGTTTCAAACGGTAATATTTGGTTTATCACACTGCTTAAATAAAATCGTGATGATTTTGTGATAACTTCGTGAAAGTTCTGAGAAATTTTCTTTGCATACTGAATTTGTTCTATTCAATAAATTCAAATTAACAAGGAAAACAAATGAAAATTACTAATCTAATTGCGGGATTTGCCTTAGCAAGCAGCAGTATGGTAATTAATGCCCAACAAGTTGAAGTGACTGTTACTAATCTTACTCAAGGAATACATTACACACCTTTTCTAATTTCAGCGCATTCTGCTGATATGTCTTTATATAAACTTGGTCAAGCCGCTTCAGCTGAATTGCAAATGATGGCTGAAGGTGGGGATATAACAGGGTTATCAGCACTATTAACAAACGCCAGTGCAGACATTATTGAAAATCCAGCGGGTGGTTTACTGGCTCCAGCAATGAGCACTACCGCTATGTTAGATACCAGCGATGGAAATACTCATTTATCGTTAGTTTCTATGTTATTACCAACAAATGATGCTTTTGTTGGTTTAAATGCCTGGGAAATTCCGACCGAAGCGGGTACTTATACTTTTACCCTTAACGCATATGATGCCGGAACCGAAGCAAATGATGAAATGATTACTGGCGGTGGTGCTCCAGGTGCTGCCGGTATTCCTGTCGCCCCTGGTGGTGATGGCGGTGCTGATGGTACAGGGGTTACTTCACAAGAATTAAACGCTACGGTGCATATACATCGTGGAAGTTTAGGTGATGACGATATCAGCGGTGGAAAAAGTGATCTTAATAATACAGTTCACCGTTGGTTAAACCCTGTTGCTCGTATCACAGTTATTGTGATGTAGGAGGTTATCATGACTTTTGTTATAAATAGTGTTTTAAGTTTTAAAAATAGAAACTTCAAAAAAGTGCTAAGTTTATTAGCTGCTGCTACTTTAATCGTTTTAACCGGTTGTGGTGGTAGTGATTCACCGGCACCTGATATGGTTGTTGAACCTCCACCGCCAGCACCCGTGATTTACCGATATGAAATTAGCGTAACAAATTTAACTCATGCCCAGCCAATGTCACCTATTGCGGTAGTTTTGCATAATGAAGGGCAGTTATGGCAATTAGGACAGCCTGCGAGTAATGCGTTAGAAATGTTAGCGGAAAGCGGTGATAATTCGGGGGTATTAGCTGAAAGTATGGTTTTAGCCGGACAAAGTGGTATGGGTGTTTTAATGTCGGGTATGGAAGAAACCATTACGGTTAGCATTGAAAATACCATGCCGATGATGTTGTCAGTAGCAACTATGTTAGTAAATACCAATGATGCTTTTAGTGGAATTAATGCAATGGGATTAACGAATATGGAAGTTGGTGAAATTATATCCATGCAAACAAGTTCTTATGATTCAGGCACTGAAAAAAATACGGAGTTGATGTCAACAATTCCCGGTCCTGCCGGTGGTGGAGAAGGGTTTAATGAAATGCGTGATGATGTAGATTTTGTCACTATGCATTCGGGTATTGTCAGTCAGGATGACGGATTGACACAATCAGTATTAACATCGGCACATCGTTTTGATAATCCAACCTTGATGATAACTGTCACAAGGATGGAGTAATTAGTGTCCATCTGTTTCGCAACGAACACTAACCAAAGAAACCAGAATTAAGATATTGGAAAAATACTTATTGTATAAGGTCTTACTTCTGGTTGCTCTGTTTATTTATATCAGGAAAAGTCAGGAAGAATGAGGAATATATGAAGGATACTGTCTTGGTAGTAGAAGATGAGCAAGATATTGCTGATCTGATTTCAGTGCATATGAAAGAACTCTCTTTAGAAGTCGAGCACAGTTTAACGGGTGAAAAAGCATTGCAACTGGCATTGAGTAATACTTATGCGTTGATTATTTTAGATGTGATGTTACCGGGCTTGTCGGGTTTAGATGTTTGTCGATTAGTACGAGAGAAAAAACCTGAACAGGCAATATTAATGTTAACTTCCCGAACGTCAGAAACCGACAGAGTCGTGGGTTTAGAGCTTGGTGCTGATGATTACATGACCAAACCTTTTAGTGTTAGAGAATTGCAGGCAAGGGTCAGAACCCAACTCCGACGTGTTCATTTACTATCAGAAGTGCAAAAAGCAAATGAGCAGAAAAACAGCCAATCTTCGTCTATTTTAACATTAGGTCAATTGCAAATTGATAATACTCAACATCGAGTTTTATTGGCCTGTGAAGTAATTGACTTAACTTCAACTGAATTTGATTTGTTACTTTTTTTAGCTTCACATCCTGAGCAAGTATTTTCGCGACAGCAATTATTCAGTTCTGTTTGGGGTTATCATCATAGTGGATATGAGCATACCGTGAATTCCCATATAAATCGCCTTAGAAACAAACTGGAAAAAAATCCGACGAAACCTGAAATAGTACAAACTGTCTGGGGAGTCGGTTACAAATTTAATCGCCAAGGAGTCAGCGAATGAAACTATCACTTTACCAACGACTTTCACTCTCTTTATTACTGGTATTTATTGCTATTACCACAGTTTTTTATTTTTGGTCACAGCAGTTAGAACAACAAACCCGTTATGAATCTGAACAGAATTTGCATTTATCGTTAGCGGCAAGTCTGGCTCATGACAATCCTTTATTGCAACAGGGGATCTATGATCATGATGCGTTAGAAAACTTATTCCATATGTTAATGATTTTAGGGCCTGCATTTGAGTTTTATTTTGTTGATCCTGAGGGCAATATTTTAACTTATTCTGCCGAATCATCATTGGTTAAGCGTAAGAAAATAGATCTGGTTCCAATTATTCAACTAACCCATAATAAAGCGCCATTACCAATATATGGCGATGATCCGCGTCATTTAACCCGGCGAAAAATATTTTCAGCTGCTCCTGTTTTTAATGCCAGTAAGTTGCAAGGATATCTCTACGTTATTGTCGCCGGAGAAAAATATGACAGTGCTTATGCTCAGATCCAATCAAATAAAAAAGCTGAATTTTCATTAGTGTTAGCTATTACTGCCATATTCTTTTTGTTTATAGTCATGATGGTTTTGTTCCGGTACTTTACTAATCCGCTGCGACAACTTATTAATGATATGCAGACAATTAAAAACGCTGGGTTTGATCAATCTGCAGTAACCTTCAAAGTCTGGAAATCTGACAGTCAAAACGAAGTACATCAATTAGGCACTGTTTTTCAGCAGATGGTAAAACAAATAAATAGTCAGTTTGAACAATTGAAACAAACAGATGTGCATCGTCGTGAATTATTAGCTGATATTTCGCATGATTTAAGAACTCCGTTAGCGTCTTTACAAGGATATGTTGAAACCATTGCTTTGAAAGGTGATGATTTGAAGGGCGAAGAAAGACAAAGTTATATTGATACGGCATTAAAAAATGCCCGTCAGTTGAAAAGCCTTATCGACCAGATTTTTGAATTAGCTCATCTAGACGGCGGGCAGGTTTCACTTAATTTAGAAACGTTTAATTTGGGCGAGTTGTTGTACGATGTGGTTGCTAAATTTAGCTTGAACGCGCAACAAAAGCATATTTCTATATCAATCAATCCACGATATTGTGATGTGCAGGTTTACAGTGATATTGGAAAGTTGGAACGGGTTTTAAGTAATTTAATTGAGAATGCATTAAGGCATACTTCTGAACGAGGGGAAATTATTTTACAAGTTGAAGAGTTGAATGAAAATCAATGCCGAGTATTTGTTAAAGATAATGGAACTGGTATAAGCTCTGAAGAAGTTGCTTATATTTTCGATGCCAGATATCGTGCCAGTAACGCCACTCAAAAAAATGGTAAACATAATGGTTTATACCCGTAATCATTCAAAATGCAGGTTTTGAAGCGTTTTAAAAGATTATCTACTACGTTGCTTTCAATCCCAATAGCCCGCTATTGCTCAATCAAGCGCCTTTTAGATAAACTTTCAAATTCACCTCAAATTCCCGCATTTTGAATGACCACGGGTATAGGTTTAGCTATAACTAAAAAATTACTTGAACTATTGCAAAGTGATATTAAAGTGAACAGTACTTTAGGAGAAGGAACTTCATTTAGCTTTAATTTACGTAAAGTGTCAGTAAATTAATTTGATATGAGTAAATAAATCTCGAAAAAGTGGTTAATTTTGCTTAATATCATGCTTGTTGGTCGAATACCAATATAAGAACGCCAACTACCACTAAATTTTTAAGAATACCAATGCCACTAAATCACCATGAAATTACCACTAAATTTCCTGGTATAAACACACGGAAGAATTATGCAATTATCATTATCAAAACTATCTTTATCGAAGCGAACATTGTCGAAGATCAGCATAGCAGTAGCCCTTTGCTGTAGTGTTATAGGTTTAACCGCTTGTACAACCTCTTCAATGGGCCGTAATCAAATTACCCTATTTTCCAGCAGTGAATTAGGAAAAATGGGTGCTGCTTCTTTTGAAGAAATGAAAAAAAAGGAAGCGATCAGTCAGGATAAAGCAACTAATCAATTTGTACAATGTGTTGCAAATGCAATCACTAAGAATGTTCCAAAGTCTGCTCATCAGGGTGAATGGGAAGTGGTTGTCTTTGATTCAGACCAAATTAATGCTTTTGCTTTGCCTGGCGGTAAAATTGGCGTTTATACGGGCATATTAAATGTTACTGAAAATCAAGATCAATTAGGGGCTATTATTGGTCATGAAGTTGGTCACGTAATTGAGCATCATTCGAATGAACGTCTGTCATCAAGTCAATTATCGCAAACTGGTTTGTCAGTTGCTGCAGCAATTTTGCAGAGTCAAGAGGTTGATAACCAGAATATGTGGATGGCAGGACTTGGCTTAGGTTTACAATATGGTGTATTAATGCCGTATGGTAGAGTTCATGAAAGCGAGGCCGATATTGTCGGGCAGGAGCTAATGGCTCGTTCTGGCTTCGCGCCAGAAGCCAGCATTAAACTTTGGCAAAATATGGAAAAAGCAAGCAAGTCAAAAGGGCAGAGTACGCCTCCTGAATTTATGTCAACTCATCCGTCTAATCAAACACGTATAGCAAAATTAACTGAGCATTTAGCGATCTCTAAAAATTACTATCACGTAAGTAATACGCCTGATTGTGTAAAGCCCAAGTTTATGCGTAAACAAGATTAAAACCAGAAACTAAAAAGTAACTTTTGCTTTTTAGGTTAACGCCCCATACTTTTTTGATTATTTAGTCATTTATATTTTGGCATTATTGAAATATTTAATGTTCATGGTGATTTGGATATATAGATGGCTAATTAATTTTCTGAATGTACATTTCCCCCGTTTGGTTTGATTTCTTTAAATTACGCCAAATTAGCTGAATTTATAACAAATTGTCATATCTTGCCACTACAGCTATTACTCGGATTATGTTAGAATTGCGCGAATTTATTAAATCCAGTATTTAATATCCGTTTCGTTAATAAGTGTTGCTAACAAGTTTTGCTAAGAAATAAGCGATTAAATAACGAAATTGGTATAAGCCAAATGTATAGGTGAAAAGTAAGCATGTCAGATAACAAGTTTGAAACTATTGAACAACGTGTAAGTTATGGTGTAGGTCGTCAGTTGGGTGATCAATTATTGAATAATCCTTTTAAAGATTTTGACATTACTGCTGTACAAGCTGGTATTGCAGATGCGCTGAGTGGTGCAGAAAGTCAACTTTCAGATGAACTGTTAAATGAAGCATTTTCAGTTGTGTCTAAAAAGTTACAAGAATTAGAAGCCGCTGATGCTAAAGAAAAGTCTGCTGAAGGTGAAGAATTTTTAGTTGAAAATGCAAAACGTGATGAAGTTACGGTTACAGAATCAGGTTTACAATACGAAGTACTTGCTACAGGTGAAGGCGAAAAACCTACAGCAGAAAGTACAGTACGTACACATTACCACGGTACATTTACAAATGGTGAAGTCTTTGACAGTTCAGTAGATCGTGGTCAGCCTGCTGAATTTCCAGTTGGCGGTGTTATTGCTGGTTGGACTGAAGCATTACAAATGATGACTGAAGGTTCCAAATGGCGTTTATATGTACCTTATAGTCTGGCTTATGGAGAGCGCGGTTCACAAGGTACAATACCTCCTTATGCAACATTAATATTTGAGGTTGAATTATTAGCCATTGTCAGCTAATTAAATTATTTTAAGCCGGGTTTACCCGGCTTTTTTATGTACAGGGATGTACGTATGCCGTGATCACATGGATGTGAAGGAACGGCGATGTACAGGGATGTACGTATGCCGTGATCACATGGCAGCTCTTAGGCATCCATGCCTTCGCTGCATTAATACATCCTTGTATGTCGCAGCTCTTAGGCATCCATGCCTTCGCTGCATTAATACATCCTTGTATGTCGCAGCTCTTAGGCATCCATGCCTTCGCTGTATTAATACATCCTTGTATGTCGATGTGAAGGAACGGCGGTGTTGTAAGAAAAGTAATATTTATAGTAATACCAATCGGTATAAGAAAGGTATATAAAATTAGGGTTTCTGGTGATAACAAATAAACTTCAGTCGTTATTTAACAATTATCTCGCTGGCTTTAAAAATTACAACATGGCGCAGTTACAAGCTTGTTATCATTTACCTTGTACATTAAATACACCAGACAATATAGTTCTGGTTAAAAATGAACAAGAGTTAATAAGTGAATTGGATAAAATTTTTACACAGTTAAAGCAAGGCAATGTTCAAACTGTATTACCCGTTTCAGCCAGTTATGAAGTAATAAGCACAAATTTAGCTTTAGTCTCTATTGACTGGCACTTTATCGATAATAACGGTCAGCTGTTTGCTGATTTTTGTGCTGTATATCACGTTCAATTTACTAGCGATGCTGTAGAAATTATCAATGTTGCATCACATGAATTATCTAATTCATTAAGTTTAGCGAATCCTTTACTTATTAATAAATAGAAAATGATAAACAGGAATAATTAACAAGAGCATCGATAAACGGGAATAATGATAATCAAACACTATTTACGAGAGAAACGAGAGAACAAAGATGAAAGTTAAAGTAGCTATCCTTGGTTGTAGTGGTCGTATGGGGCGCAATTTAATTCAAGCAGCTGTTGAACATGAAAGCGTTGAATTGGTTGGCGGTAGTGTTCGGGAAAGTTCGTCATTTGCTAACTTTGATTTAGGTGAATTAGCTGGTATTGGTACTATTGGTCAAAAAACCAGTGTTGGATTAGAAGATTTATCAGCTGCTGACGTGTTGATTGATTTTACGAGTATAGAATCAACGTTTGAAAATTTAAACTGGTGTTTGCAACATAATAAACCTTTGGTGATTGGTACCACCGGTTTTAACGATGAACAAGTAAAAATTATTGAAGATGCGGGTAAACAAATTCCGGTGATATTGGCTCCAAATACCAGTGTCGGCGTTAATTTAATGTTTAAGCTGTTAGAAATTACCGCAAAGGCAATTGGCGACTATACTGATATAGAAATTTTTGAAGCCCATCATAGATTCAAAAAAGATGCACCGTCTGGTACCGCAGTTAAAATGGGTCAGGTAATAGCAGACACCCTTGGTCGTGATTTAAATAAATGTGCAGTTTATGGCCGTGAAGGTATTACCGGTGAGCGTAGTCCTGAAACAATTGGTTTTTCAACAGTTCGAGCGGGAGATATTGTGGGCGAACATACCGTATTTTTTGCAGATTTAGGCGAACGTATTGAAATTACCCATAAAGCAAGTACTCGTATGACCTTTGCTTTTGGAGCGATGCGAGCGGCTTTTTGGCTCAGTGAAGCGGATGCCGGTTATTATACGATGCAAGATGTATTGGGTCTTTAATAAAAATTATTAAATAAATGTTAACAGCTCAAAATACGGGTTATTTTAATGAGATAACTGTTGTTTTTGACCGTTTGGTCCACTTTTTGTAATAAAGGTGAGTTTTTAGTGATATTGCTAGACGAACACATTATTAAAGCGTAAAATGCGCGGAATTTGTCAAAAATCCATTTTTCCAAATGATTTTTGCAGGTTGAAAAACGACATATATATAATAAATTAATGGCTTCTGGCAGGTGAATATCTTAGCTTTTTGTTGTTAATTATCTTTCTTCTTTACGGAGGTTAAATTGGCTAAATCTGCAATTTTAGTGCTTGAAGACGGCACTGTATTTAAAGGCACTGCAATTGGTGCACATGGGGTGTCTGTTGGTGAGGTGGTTTTTAATACTTCAATGACAGGTTATCAGGAAATTCTTACCGATCCCTCATACGCAGAACAAATTATAACCCTGACTTATCCCCATATTGGCAATACTGGTACCAACAGTGAAGATGAAGAATCTGACACTATTTGGGCTAAAGGTTTGGTTATTCGAGATTTACCTTTGCTTGCCAGTAATTTTAGAAATCAAGAAAATTTAAGCGATTATTTAACGCGTAATAATATTTTAGGTATTGCTGATATTGATACTCGCAAATTAACGCGAATTTTGCGTGAAAAAGGCGCACAAAACGGTTGTATTCTTACCACCGACAGCATTGATGACGAAAGTGTTAATAAGGCATTAGAGCAAGCTAAGGCATTTCCAGGTCTTAAAGGAATGGATTTAGCCAAGGTGGTTACAACAAAAGCACAATATAACTGGATAGAAGGCAGTTGGGTACTGGGTAAAGGTTATGTTACCCCTGAGGTTAGCGTAGAACATAATTCAGGAAATAGTCAGTTTCATGTGGTTGCCTACGATTTTGGTGCCAAACGTAATATTTTCCGTATGTTAGTAGACCGTGGTTGTAAACTTACTGTAGTACCAGCACAAACTTCAGCTGCTGATGTTTTAGCAATGAATCCTGACGGTATTTTCTTATCGAATGGTCCCGGAGACCCTGAGCCGTGTGATTATGCTATTTCAGCTATTCGATCATTTTTAGAGACTGAAATTCCTATTTTTGGTATTTGTTTAGGACATCAATTACTGGCTTTGGCAAGTGGTGCAAAAACTATCAAAATGAAATTTGGTCATCACGGAGCTAACCATCCGGTGAAAGATTATGAACGGGACGTGGTTATGATCACCAGTCAGAATCATGGTTTTGCAGTTGATGAGAATGAATTGCCTGACAACTTAAAAGTGACCCATAAATCTTTATTTGACGATTCATTGCAAGGCATCCACCGCACAGACAAAGCCGCATTTAGTTTCCAGGGGCATCCGGAAGCAAGCCCAGGACCAAATGACGCAGCACCATTATTCGATCATTTCATTGATTTGATTAAAGCAGCCAAGCAAGCCTAACCCACGACAAGAGAGAGAATGTAAAAATGGCAAAACGTACTGACATAAAAAGTATCTTGATCTTAGGCGCGGGTCCAATTGTCATTGGTCAAGCTTGTGAGTTTGATTATTCAGGTGCACAGGCATGTAAAGCATTGCGTGAAGAAGGATATCGCGTAATTTTAGTTAACTCTAATCCCGCAACTATCATGACAGATCCTGACATGGCAGATGCAACTTATATTGAGCCAATTCACTGGGAAGTTGTTCGTAAAATTATTGAAAAAGAACGTCCTTGTGCTGTATTGCCAACAATGGGCGGGCAAACGGCACTAAATTGTGCGCTTGAATTGGAAGCTAAAGGCGTATTAAAAGAATTTAACGTTGAAATGATTGGTGCAACGGCCGACGCAATTGATAAAGCAGAAGATCGCAGTCGTTTTGACAAAGCCATGAAATCGATTGGTTTAGAAACGCCACGTGCTGAAATTGTTCACTCTATCGAAGAAGCATACGAAGCCAGCAAAACTTTAGGTTTCCCTTGTATCATCCGTCCATCTTTTACTATGGGCGGTTCGGGGGGGGGCATCGCCTATAACCGTGAAGAATTTGAAGAAATTTGTCTACGTGGTCTGGATTTATCACCTACAACAGAATTATTGATTGATGAATCATTAATTGGTTGGAAAGAATATGAAATGGAAGTGGTTCGTGACAAAAATGACAACTGTATTATTGTTTGTTCAATTGAAAACTTCGATCCAATGGGTATTCATACAGGTGATTCGATTACTGTTGCACCAGCGCAAACGTTAACCGACAAAGAATACCAAATTATGCGTAACGCTTCACTTGCGGTATTGCGTGAAATTGGTGTTGAAACAGGGGGTTCAAACGTACAGTTTGGTATTTGTCCTGATACTGGACGCATGGTAGTTATTGAGATGAACCCGCGTGTTTCCCGTTCATCAGCACTTGCGTCGAAAGCGACAGGTTTCCCTATAGCTAAAATTGCCGCTAAATTAGCGATAGGTTATACCCTGGATGAATTAACAAATGATATTACGGGTGGAAAAACTCCCGCATCATTTGAACCAACCATAGATTATGTGGTTACTAAAATACCTCGCTTTAATTTTGAAAAATTTGTAGGTTGTGAAGACCGTCTAACCACTCAAATGAAATCTGTTGGTGAAGTTATGGCTATTGGCCGTAACCAGCAGGAATCAATGCAAAAAGCATTACGGGGATTAGAAGTTGGCGTTAATGGTTTTGACCCGATAGTTGATGTAACTCAACCGGGTGCTAAAACTAAAATTATGCATGAACTTCAAGAAGCGGGTGCAGATCGTATTTGGTATATCGGCGATGGATTCCGTTTAGGTTTAACTGTTGATGATATTTATAGATTAACTAAAATTGATCGCTGGTTTTTAGTACAAATCGAAGACATTATCCTCGAGGAAGCTCAAGTTGCACAAGGCGGTATGTCAGGCTTAACACCAGAATATTTGCGAAAGCTGAAACGTAAAGGTTTTGCTGATTCTCGTTTAGCTGATTTAATTGGTGTCAGTGAAGCCCAAGTCCGTGAAAAACGTCATAATGCCAAAATTTTCCCTGTTTATAAGCGTGTTGATACCTGTGCGGCGGAATTCAGTTCTGATACCGCATATATGTATTCTACTTACGATGAAGAGTGTGAAGCCAACCCTACTGACAATGAAAAAATTATGATCCTCGGTGGTGGACCCAACAGAATAGGTCAGGGAATTGAGTTTGATTATTGTTGTGTTCATGCTGCATTAGCATTACGCGAAGATGGTTATGAAACTATCATGGTTAATTGTAACCCTGAAACCGTTTCAACGGATTACGATACTTCAGATCGTTTGTATTTTGAATCAATCACATTTGAAGATGTATTAGAAATTGTACGTATTGAAAAACCTAAAGGTGTTATTGTGCAATATGGTGGTCAAACACCATTGAAACTGGCTCGCGCTCTGGAAGCAGCAGGAGTTCCAATTATTGGTACGCCACCAGATGCGATTGACAGAGCAGAAGACAGAGAACGTTTTCAGCAGGCAGTAGATCGTTTAGGTTTATTGCAACCACAAAATGCGACTGTTACCTCATTAGAAGAAGCGCTTGTGAAAGCGCAAGTGATTGGGTTCCCGTTAGTTGTACGTCCTTCTTATGTTTTAGGCGGCCGGGCAATGGAAATTGTTTATGATTTAAAAGATTTACGTCGTTATATGAGCGAAGCAGTAAGTGTGTCTAATGACTCACCAGTATTATTGGATCATTTCCTGGATGAAGCGATTGAAGTGGATATTGATGTCATTTGTGATGGTAAGCAAGTCGTTATTGGCGGTATCATGCAGCACATTGAAGAAGCTGGTGTCCATTCGGGTGATTCAGCATGTACATTACCAGCTTATAGCCTAAGCAAAGAAATTCAAGACGTAATACGTAAGCAAGTAACAGAATTGGCCTTTGAATTAGGTGTTATTGGCTTAATGAACACCCAAATGGCGGTAAAAAATAATCAAGTTTACTTAATTGAAGTTAACCCTCGTGCTGCCAGAACAGTTCCATTTGTTTCAAAAGCGACCGGTGTGCCATTAGCAAAGATTGGTGCTCGGGTTATGGCAGGTAAATCTTTAGCAGAGCAAGGTGTTACCAAAGAAGTTATTCCTCCATATTTCTCTGTTAAAGAAGTGGTTATTCCATTTAACAAATTTCATGGTAGTGACCCGCTCGTTGGTCCTGAAATGCGTTCAACGGGCGAAGTGATGGGCGTAGGCGATACTTTTGAAGAAGCTTATGTTAAAGCTAATTTAGGTGCGGGTGTTTCTGTACCTAAATCTGGTCGTGCATTGATATCTGTACGAGACAGTGATAAAAAACGTGTGGTGGAGTTAGCTAAAATCCTGGTTGATTTAGGTTATGAGCTGGATTCAACTCATGGTACGGCTGTTATTCTTGGTGAAGCTAATATTCCTACACGTTTGGTGAATAAAGTAAAAGAAGGTCGTCCACATATTTTGGATAGAATTAAAAATGATGAATATAGTTACATCATCAATACTACCGAAGGTCGTAAAGCGATAGAAGATTCAAAAGCTTTACGTGGGGCTGCACTTCGATATAAAGTTGTTTATACTACTACGCTAAATGCCGCTTTTGCTGCATGTATGTCACATGCCGCTGATGACAGAAATAAAGTAACGTCTATTCAAGAGTTGCATAAGCGCTGTAAATAGTCGTAGCAAATTGTGGTCAATATCATTTATAGTAGTAGTTAGTGACATATTGCGACAAAGATAAATGAAATTCTGTTTACTGGGGAGTCTAAGTAAACGGCTAAATAAATAGAATAAAGAGAATAAAAAGGTAAGATATGAATCAATATCCAATGACAGTCCATGGTGCAGAAGCGTTACGTCAGGAATTACAACAATTAAAAACGGTTAAACGTCCTGAAATTGTTGCATCTATTGCTGAAGCGCGTGAACACGGAGATTTAAAAGAAAATGCGGAATACCATGCAGCACGGGAAGAGCAAGGTTTTTGTGAAGGCCGCATTCAAGATATTGAAGGCAAATTAGGCAACGCACAAATTATTGATGTGGCAAAAATACCAAACACAGGAAAAGTTATTTTTGGTGTTACGGTTAAATTGTTAAATATTGCCACTGAAGAAGAAGTGACTTACCGAATTGTTGGTGATGATGAAGCTGATATTAAACAAAATCGAATTTCTGTTAATTCACCCATCGCCCGTGGTTTAATTGGTAAAACTGTTGATTCTGAAATTGAAATCAAAATACCGGGTGGTGTTGTTGAGTACGAAATAATTTCAGTGGAACACTAATATTTATTCAATTGGTATTATTAGTTTAATGATAAAAAAACCTCAATATTGAAAAATATTGAGGTTTTTATGTACAGGGATGTACGTATGCCGTGATCACATGGCAGCTCTTAGGCATCCATGCCTTCGCTGCATTAGTGCATCCATGCACGTCGATGTGAAAGAACGGCGATGTACAGGGATGTACGTATGCCGTGATCACATGGCAGCTCCTAGGCATCCATGCCTTCGCTGCATTAATACATCCTTGTATGTCGCAGCTCTTAGGCATCCATGCACGTCGATG
>JABSOI010000040.1 GCA_013216015.1 Alteromonadaceae bacterium
AAATTCCATGTATCATTTTATGATCCCCACCTAACAAAAGGTATTATTTGTAAAAAGAAACGAACAGTTAAACAAGTGATTATCATCCCCATAGCCTCACCTAATCCAATAATAGAAATGACATGTATTGTTTCAGGCGGTAAAAAATTCATATACTGAGCAACATCTAAACCCGCCATTAAGCTACCCACCGTATCCAGTAAAATCAGACCAAAACTTAAAAGCTGCTCCATCACCCAGTAAAAAAAATCCTTTAGCATTACGAAAGCTGATAATAATAAAGAATAAGAAAAATCAACAAAATCGTTCCAACGTGCTGCAAACCAATCCAACATAATTTACCCTCCAAACAAAATTGCACGACAAGCAAAACCAGCCGTTACTAAAATAAAAATTCTTATGGCTGTCCAAATTCTTGGGTCTGTAGCGCTTAAAGAGCCACAACCGAAATTTCCCATTGCACCAAGGTTGAAACACATATTAGAGTTTGCTTGCTGTCCTCCGCTGGGAACATTTCTAAAAGTATCTAAAAACTGTAAAAATTCAGAATCTTCAAAAGCTGGTTTGTTATCGTTCCAAATTCCTTCTAGGCCATCTTCATAAATAGTTGTATAAAAAGACACAGCGGAATCAGTCGGTTGATTTATTATTGGAATATTTGTTTGAGTTATAGAACTTTTAATTTCATCTAATTTACTTACTACAGGGCCTAAATCTACATTCACATCTACAGAGACAGAAACATCACTACCATCAGGACCATTTCCCCCGTTTTCAATAGCATCATCTTGACCATCTCCATCACTATCTAAATCAAGTTCGTTTGGTACGCCATCACCATCAATGTCAGGGTCTAAAAAGTCTGGTAAACCATCACCATCAGCATCATTATCAAAACAAGAAAATATCCCATTAACCTCACCACAGCCTTCATCACAACTATTTATTGCATCACCATCCCAAGAACTACCCCCTGAACAATGGTCTTCCGGGTCTTCTGGACATATTAAACCTGTTCCGCCCCATTCTTCACACTGTGCATTAGCATCCACTGGCGTGGGTTGTTCACTGCCTACAATGTCGTCTTCTGTATTAGAGTAACAATCACCCTCCAAATCTAGCGCATAAGCTTTTACACCACCGCCAAAGTCAACCGACTTGTATTTACATTTAGAACCGTTATCAGTTTCAAAACATCCACTGGATACGCTGACAGGAATACTTAAATATTCTTGCGTTGAATTAACATTACATTCATCGACTTGATTTATTTGTTCAGGACTCGCACAGAGTTCAGGCTCAGGACCTCCACCATTGTCTATTTCATACGTATAATTTGGATAGGTGTTAGGTGGACATGATAAAAGGGCTCTCTCTGCTCCTGTATATCTCCAATACCCCAACCCACCAGCAACAATATATGAGCCACACGGGTCTGTTGTTCCGTCAGACTTATTTAACGCTGAGCAAAAATAGGCTTTCACATAAAGTTTTTTTGTTGGTGAATTAGGGTCGTATTCGTCGTATTCGTCAGGCTTGCCGGGAAATCGCGCATCACTTCTTGAGGCAGATATCCACGTATTACATTCTCCCCTTGTTAATAAATCATTGGGATGAGTACCTACAGAACTTGAAAAACAATAAGTTAATTGATGAATCATGCTTTCAGAACCGACAGTTATCACCGTACCGTCACTAAAAATATTTGCTTGTAAAAAAAAAGGCGCTAACAACAAAGTCAACGCCAAATTAAATTTTTTCATTATCCGAACCCTTTTATAACTTCCTTTGCACACATTGCACCCAACATGACAATTGAAACATGAAAAAGGGCGAGTAAAATACCCGCCATAATTTTTGCACCTTATGCTTTAGTAACAGCACGTTTCGCTAAAGAAATGCCTTTATAAGCTAGAGCAATACCAACAATTAAAACGCCTGCACCACCTACAAATGTTGCTACTGCTGTTAAATCTACCGCTGTAAATATATCCGCCATGTTATTCTCCAAAGTTTTTTAATTATGAGCAAATTGCTCGTTGATATTCTGGAAACGGAAGCCCCCGTAACCTGAATCTTTTTAAATCTTCTTGATGACCATTCTTGCGTTCTTGATCACGTAGCCAAACCACCAAAAAGAAATGTAAGTTGCAAAACCCCATCCAAAAGATTCTGCAATTGATAAAGGGGTTATCTCATAGCTTTGCAACATCAATTGATATTCGTTAGCATCAACCAGTACATAGCTTGTGCAATCTGCTGGACTTGTCGTTGTTGCCTGTAAAGAATTATCGTTATTAACCGCTACACATATCGCCATTAGTATTCATTACCCTTACATCATCGTTTTGACATGTAGGACAGCAAACTAAATTAAGTTCAATCCCTATTAACACATCAAGTTCTAACTCTGAGCCAATCCAACCACAACAATTGCAAGTGAATTGAACATCTATGAAATTTGTAAAAAAAATAGCGTCCATGCTGTTAGTCCTAAAAATCTGCTTTTTTACCTGACTTAACCAATTCAAACCCTGAAACAATGTTGCGTGCTGGGTTATCAGGGTCAGCATCTAACATCAAATTAACAGGCACTAAAAACGGGCAATTCGATTTGAACTCGTTAAACAAACCAATATCAAACGCCATGTTGACCTCTTGGGTATCAAAACCCGCTTGTTGAATATTGTGTTGGTCATTTATAAAGTCAGTCGCTGGTTTTACATAAGTGACATTGGCAAATTTATAGGGCTTAGGTTGACCTGATTTATTGCTGGTGCCTGAGCCAAATTTAACGCTTAAAAGTACGATATTTTTTAATGTAGTCATTTTAAAATTCCTGTTTTCGTTTAGGTTGCTAAAAGTTCTTCTGAAAGTTGTTCTAAAAATAATTCTTCGGTTATTGATATTTTTAACCGTTGAGGCATTGAGGCTTTGCTAAACGGATCAACAATGCCTTTTAAAAATGTATCTATGATTTTGCTATCATTAAAACCACATAGAACACGCATCATATTGATTGCTTTGCGAGTACTGATAACTTGGTTTTCGATAATGCGGTCTATGGTCATTGACGCAGTTTTAACAATGGTTTTAATCACGCTTTGCTCTTCATTCAAAAAAGATAAAGCAGGATAAGCACCCGCTAAATATTCAGACGGTTTAATCATCGCATCAAGGGGAATAATGCGTTGTTTTGAATGTAGTTCGACTTCCCAACGTACCCATTTATCGTTAGGGTCACCCATTTGGATCCCTTTTTCATATACTCTTAAAAGCTTGCCTGATTCACGCGAGCCGATATATAAAGAGCGTCCCTTATCAGGTATAAAACGATAAGCTTTTTTAATGGTTGTTTTAGAATCAGATTTTTTTGAACTTTTGAAATGTTCTTTAATCAGTTGTTTGTCTTGCTTGCTTTTTAAATGTCCCGATTCAATATACATGTAAGATGAGGGACGACCACCCGCGCAGAAACCGCCTTTTTTAGCCATTTTACGTGCCACATCAACCGAGTATTTACCTTCCATATCATCATGCGCTAAATCAATACGGGTAATTTTCATTGAAGGGATTTTATGTATTTCTCGATACAAACGTGGCATATCTAGAGCGTTACAACCAGCGCCCATAAAAGACACGTAACAACCTAAGTTTCTACCACCCCATGCAATAATTCCCGCTTGTTCACCATCAGCGTAAAGATTGGCAGAGTATTGATAATTGAAACGTCCGGCAGGATTATTTTTAACCGTCCACATATACGATTCTTCGGTAAACACATTATTTAATCGACAGACAAAACGTTCAACTTCACCGCAGCAAAGAATATCGAGTAAATCAATCCCAATGTTATCGAGTAAATTATCTAAGCGCTTATTATTGGATATGGTGGTATCAACATCAAATTCACCTTTTAACATATCGCGCAATTCATAACGGGCCGCAACTTCATTTTCTGCCAGGCTCATACTTTTAATGTCTAAATCTTTGTATCGTCGGTTATTAAATTCACGGGTGATTTCTTGGCAATTGTCTTTATAACGATTTAACACATTGCCATAAGCCACATGGTCAAAGGCTGGTATTTGGGAAAACTCACTATTTTTCTTGTTTTCTAAGGAATGCAAATGGCGATTAAGGGAATTGTATCGGGCATCAATCACCAGACCAGTTTTAAGACAAGCACCAATTTTAGCTAAATGTTTAAGTCCTAAAAGCTCTTGGGGTGACCAAGTCAGGGAAAGCGCATCCACTTTGCACGGGATATTTTTAATTTTATTGGTCATCAAAAGCCCCCGTGTTATAAAGTTCGTGAAAATTATCGTCGGTGACTTCGATTAAATTAAAATCATCACCGTACTTGCCTTGTATAAAACACATCAAAGACATCAAATTAGAAAAATGGTGAATTTCGCCTTTGTATTGAATGGCTACATCTCCCCAGAGTTCATTTTGAAAATAGATGTCTTTCATTAGGTCAAGTCCTAGCCTTGATTAAAAAGTGATTCAGTAAACGCTAATTTATCTAAATATTTTTGATACTCGGTCATTGAGTTTTTATCATCTTTGTCTAGCTGATAGTGTTTACAAAACTGTTCAAAAGTTGCTGCTTTCATAATCATCTCTGCTGTGGTTTAGTTAGAAATAAATTGCTTTCGAATACCGGACAAAATAAAACCTATAAGTGCTAACTACATAGGGCGAAAAAGGCTTGTACCGCGAAAGCATTATTAACGTACACCCGATAGCGTTACGTGTCTACCCATTAGGATTCGTATTGTGACTAGGTGTACGTTGAGCTATAGTTAATAAGCTAACTACTTAACAGGGGGAAATGATGAACATTCAAGATGTACTTAATGCAGTTGCAGCAGGTGGTTCAGACTATGCGGCATCAAAGAAACTTGGTATTAATCGCCAAATGTTCAGTAGTTACCGTACAGGTCGCAAAACTCCATCAGATGAAATGTTAGATAAGATAGTCGAAATGACTGATTTATCGTTACAACAAGTCTACCTTGCTGTTTACGCTGAAAAGCTAAAGAACCCAATGGCTGCGGAAGCATTTAGAACTTTGGCTGCACACTAATTTGTACCAATAATACAAAAGTTTTTGCAATACTTTTTTAGCTTTGTAAAAACATAGATAACTTTAAATCTCAGAAAAACAACCCATTAACAAACTTACATTAACCATAGCTTTCCGAATAATACAGTTACCCTTTAAAACCAAGGGGTTCAGAAGAATTAAAGCTTTGAAATGGACCTTAATAAAAGGTATTATGCCGCTCATTAACAGTTCGGTAATATATTTAAGGTAAATTATGTCCACCATCGTTTTAGCAACAGGCAATCTTGGCAAAGTGAAAGAATTAGCCAGTTTACTGGAAACACAAAAACTATCTGTGGTTCCTCAAAGTGAATTTGATGTTCCCGATGTGGCTGAAACAGGATCTACTTTTGTTGAAAATGCGATTATAAAAGCTCGTCATGCTGCTAAAATTACTGGGCTGCCAGCTATTGCCGATGATTCAGGTTTAGAAGTTGATGCACTAAATGGTGCTCCCGGGGTTTATTCGGCTCGTTACGCAGGTGAAAATGCCAGCGATGATGATAATATGGAAAAATTACTTAAAGCACTTCAAGATGTTCCGACTGAAAAAAGAACCGCTCGCTTTCATTGCGTGCTTGTTTATATGCGGTTTGAAAACGATCCAACGCCAATTATTTGCCATGGTGTTTGGGAAGGGAGTATTTGTCGGGAAAAATTAGGTCAACAAGGCTTTGGCTATGATCCTATTTTTTGGCAAGAAGATCGCCAATTAACTTCAGCTCAATTACCTCGCGACATTAAAAACAAGCTTAGTCACCGTGGACGTGCGCTCGCGCAGTTAGTGCCACAATTAGCCCAGCTGGCGCAGCTAGAACATACGCAACAAACAAATATTGCTCAATAGAAAGGGTTACTGACGTGTTAATTAATCCACCATTATCACTGTATATTCACATACCCTGGTGTGTAGAAAAATGTCCGTATTGCGACTTCAATTCGCACGCATTAAAGAATACTATCCCTGAGCAAGCGTATGTTGAAGAGTTAATCAAAGATTTAGACAGTGATATCGCCCGGTTTAACTTATCCGACAGGCCATTGCACTCAATATTCATTGGCGGCGGCACGCCAAGTTTATTTTCTCCCAATGCGATTGAACAAATACTTAATCAGGTATTACAGCGTTTTAAACATGCTGATGACATAGAAATAACCCTTGAAGCGAACCCTGGTACGGTTGAAGCGGATAAGTTTGTCGGATTTTTTAAGGCCGGTGTTTCCCGGCTTTCTATTGGCGTACAAAGCTTTGCTTCCGACAAATTGATCAAACTTGGCCGTATACACAACAGTAATCAAGCACAAACCGCAGCAAAATTAGCAACTGAATGTGGCGTAACCAGTTTTAATTTAGACTTAATGCACGGCTTGCCCAACCAGTCGGTAGAGAATGCTTTAGACGATTTGAAAACAGCCATTAGTCTGAACCCTACGCACATATCCTGGTATCAATTAACCATAGAGCCTAATACCGCTTTTCATTCTAAACCGCCTAAACTACCGCAAGACGATGTATTGTGGGACATTCAGGATCAAGGTGTTGAGTTATTAGCCCAGGCAGGTTATCAGCAATATGAAATTTCAGCATACAGTAAGCCAGATTTTCAATGCCAGCATAATCTAAACTATTGGCAATTTGGTGATTATCTGGGTATTGGGTGTGGTGCACATGGCAAAATTACCGATGACAAATCACAGAAAATATTTAGAACCATAAAAGTAAAACATCCTAAAGGTTATCTGGATAAAGACCGTGCTCATTTAGATCAATTATCGATAGTAAGCGAAACAGAACGCCCCTTTGAATATATGATGAATCAATTAAGACTACATTCTTCATTTACTTTAGCGCACTATCAATCAACGACAGGTCTTGAAGCTGAAACAGTGTTGCCAATTTTACAACAAGCACTTAACAGGAAATTAATGCTGTGCAATAACATTGATGGCACAGAGTATTGGCAAGTTAGTAAAACAGGACAAAGATATTTAAATGATTTATTAGAGATGTTCTTATGAACAACAAAACTCAAGATGAGTCAGAGTTAAGGTCAGAGTTAAGGTCAGAGTTAAGGTCAGAGTTAAGGTCAGAGTTAAAGTCAGAGTTAAGATCAGAGCTAAGATCAGAGTCAGATCGAACTTTTATGCAAAGAGCATATCAATTAGCTCAGCAAGCTGAAGCAATCAATGAAATACCTGTCGGCGCAGTCGTTGTCGCAAACGGTAAAATTATTGGTGAAGGTTTTAACCAACCAATCACACTGAACGATCCTTCCGCACATGCTGAAATGATCGCTATTCGCCAAGCAGGAAAATATTTATCAAACTATCGACTTAAAGATTGTACTTTATATGTAACCCTAGAGCCCTGCCCTATGTGCGCGGGCTTATTGGTACACAGCCGAATTAACCGTTTGGTTTATGCAACTAAAGACGCAAAAACCGGTTCGGCCGGCAGCTTATTTAACCTGGTTGAACATGAAAGTTTGAATCATCAGATTGAAGTCTGTGATGGCATTATGGCGACAGAATGCAGTGCGTTAATCTCGGCGTTTTTTAAACGTCGCAGAGCAGAGAAAAAAGCGGCTAAATTATCTATAAAACAATCCATTTAACAATCAATTAAATAATCAATTAAATAATCACAACAAAAAACGAACAGGTATAATAATAAAAGTACAATGAGAAAATTAACTACAGAAGAATTACGACAAAGCAAAATGACGAGGATGGCGTATGCCAGTCAGCCAAAAAATAAAGTTATCCTATTATTAGATGGTATTCAAAGCAGCCATAATATTGGGGCTTTCGTTCGATTAGCTGATGCTTTTCTCATTGAAAAGGTCATTATCTGCAATGCGCCCAACTTAAATCCCAAGAAGTTAACGAAAACATCAATAGGCACACAAAAATGGGTTGAAATTCAACAAGAAGTAAATGCAGTTGATGTAACAAAGAAACTAAAATCTAAGGGCTACTTTATTGCATCCATTGAATTGTGTAAAACGTCGATCAATTATTTAACAGCCAATTATTCTCAACAACCCACTGTTCTGGTATTAGGCTCTGAAAAATATGGCGTGTCAGAAGAGTTAATCCAACTGTCTGATATGCTTATTCATATTCAAATGTTCGGCATGGGGAATTCAATGAATGTTTCTTCCGCAGGTGCAATTGTCCTTGCTGACCTAATTTCTAAAGCTACTTGGTTGAAATAAAGCTGTCGACGGTTTTGTACTTTACTTTGTTGACCACGAAATTGACTTTTTCGTCGGATTAACGATAATGATTTTTTTATTCTCATAATTTTCCTTTATTCTATTAATATCCCTCTATTATTTCTGTTAATGATGACAGTTTGATGATAATAAAATTCACCGGAACATTTCATCTCAAAATTTCACTTTACAACAATAACCTTACAACAATAACCTTACAACAACAACCTTTAAGCTATTATTTTAAAAGAGCTTAATTATAAATTTTGAACTAAAGCAACATTATTAGCAGGAGAAACTTCTTCAACTTTAATTTTCTGCTCTTGTTTTGCTTTATCATCCATCCAAGACAAAGTGTCGTAATAACGGCGAATATTCTCAACATAGTTTACTGGCTCATCACCCCGTGCATAACCATGTTTTGTTTTTTTGTAATATTTCTTCTGTTTCAAAAAAGGAAGATATTTTTTAACATCTATCCAACGATCAGCATCTCCACCCTGTCTTTGAGTAATAATTCTCGCATCATTCAAATGACCAAAACCAACATTATAAGCGGCTAAGGCAAACCATATACGGTCAGGGGATGGTATTCTGGCAGGCATAAGTTCAATCATCTTCTTGAAATATTTAGCTCCGCCCCTAATGCTTTCTTCTGCGTCTAAACGGCTTTTAATACCCATTTGTTTTGCCGTTATTTTCGTTAACATCATCATTCCCCTCACGCCTGTATGTGAGCGGGCATGAGGTTTCCAATGGGATTCCTGATAACTGATTGCGGCTAATAAACGCCAATCGATTTCCTGACTGTGTTTTTCAAATATTTTTTGATACTTAGGCAGTTTTTGTTCTACTGCATGAATAAACATTCTGGTATCTACATAATTAAATTTTTCTATATGACCATAATATTTATCATTTAGTGCCAACAATGTACCATCATGATGAACCTTACCAAAGAATTCGACTAAACTTGCCAAAAAAGAATCATCACTATTTTTACTTAACATCCAAGCCAGAGATTGTGATTTATTTATAGTAAACCCAATGCTTATATCAGGATAATAACGTCGATGTATCGCAAGAGTATTACTATCTACTACGGTGTAGTCAATTTCATTGTCGAGTACTTTTAACAGCAATTCTTCCGCATCAAATTCAGACGTTTCCTGCCAAGCCAATGATGAGTGAGTTTGCTTCAAATTCATTAAGTTTTCAGCATGACTAGAGCTGGATGCAACCATTAAATTGCCTGATAAATCAGCTAACTTTCTAGGACGTTTATTCCCTTGTTTGAAAACCAACTTTTGACTGATTTCATTATAACTAGGAGCAAAACGATATTCATCCAGCCTTTTGGGTGTTATCGCTAAACCAGCAGCAAGCAAATCAACAGCTCCGGAATCTAATTTAACAAAAAGTTCGTCCAGGTTATAACTAGGTACAATTTTTAATTCCAGTCCAATAGACTGGGCATATTTTTTAGCGAGTTCATATTCAAATCCCGCCAGACCATCCGCGCCTTCATAATAGCTGGTAGTGCCGAATACCGTACCTACAGTAAGAAAACCTCTGTCTAAAGCGCGTTGCAAACTAGGCTTTTCAAGTTGAGGTTTACAACCAGACAATACTGCGCTTAAAACAATAATTAAGCACAGAACTAATGGTGAACTGGTGATTATTTTACTTTTATTCTTATTTATCACTTCTTCATGATCTCTTATCATGATCTCTTGTATGGGATCATTGTGTTGGTTATTTATTTTTTATCCAAGTACTTTTTGATCGGTGTACTCAACTTATGCAACATATGCAACATATGCAACTTAAGCAATAAAATTTAGCCCTGTTATATTCTCATTAAATTATCAATAAATTAACTTATCAAATACACAAACATCAACTATAATACGCGCGACTTTTTCTAGTTAAACCTACTTTAATTAACCAGTGGTGATACCGTTTATGACGATGTTGATGAAAACCCTTCGTGGCGCTCCGGCACTTTCAGATTTTAGAGTTCAGAAAATATTAGCCCAATGTGCTGATTTAAAGCTTCCTGTGACTGATATTTATGCTGAATTTACTCATTTCGCCCATATCTCAGCAGAGCTAACCGAAGAAGAGTTTCACATTTTACAACAACTTCTTAAGTATGGACCAACAATTGAAGAACATGAACCTATCGGACAATTTTTATTAGTGACGCCTCGTCCGGGTACTATTTCTCCCTGGTCATCTAAATCAACCGATATCGCCAAAAACTGTGGTTTAACCAAAATACTTCGTTTAGAACGTGGTTTAGCATATTACATTACTTGCCAAAATTTATCAGAAGAACAACAAAAGCAACTGAATAATTTACTTCATGATCGCATGATGGAGTCAGTTTTTGACGAATTATCACAAGCATCTCTGCTATTTGCTTCATCAGAGCCTAAAGCATTAACCACTATTGATATTGAAACGGGTGGCAAAAGAGCTTTAGTAACAGCAAATATTGAAATGGGTTTAGCCCTTGCTGAAGATGAGATTGATTACTTATTTGAAAATTTCACCAAAATAGGCCGTAACCCCAACGATATCGAACTATACATGTTCGCTCAAGCTAACTCTGAACATTGTCGCCATAAAATATTTAATGCCCACTGGACAATTGATGGCCAGGCTCAGCCGAAATCATTATTTAAAATGATTAAAAACACCCACGAATTAAACAGCGATTATGTATTAAGCGCCTATAAAGACAATGCTGCTGTAATGGTTGGCAACAAAGGCGGTCGGTTTTTCCCGCATCCTGAAACGAATGTTTATGGTTATAATCACGAAGATATTCAAATTCTGATGAAAGTGGAAACTCATAACCATCCTACCGCTATTTCTCCATACCCCGGTGCTGCAACTGGTAGCGGTGGTGAAATACGTGATGAAGGTGCAACAGGTATTGGCTCTAAACCTAAAGCTGGCTTAGTCGGATTTAGTGTTTCAAATTTACGTATTCCAAATTATGAACAACCTTGGGAAACAGATTTTGGTAAACCAGAGCGTATTGTATCAGCCCTTGATATTATGCTTGAAGGCCCGTTAGGTGGCGCTGCATTTAATAACGAATTTGGTCGTCCTAACATTTTAGGTTATTTCCGTACATACGAAGAGCAGGTAAATTCATTTAACGGCTCAGAAATTCGTGGATACCATAAGCCAATAATGCTTGCCGGTGGTTTAGGTAATATTCGTGACAATCATGTACAAAAACGTGAAATCGTTGTCGGCGCCAACCTTATTGCATTAGGTGGTCCTGCAATGAACATTGGCTTGGGTGGCAGTGCGGCTTCGTCAATGGCTTCAGGACAATCGGCTGAAAACCTTGATTTTGCATCAGTGCAACGTGAAAACCCGGAAATGGAACGTCGTTGTCAGGAAGTTATCGATAAATGTTGGCAACTGGGTGAAAGTAATCCTATTGCTTTCATTCATGATGTAGGTGCTGGCGGATTATCGAACGCCTTTCCCGAGCTTGTTTCAGATGGCGGCCGTGGTGCTAACTTTGAACTGCGTAATGTGCCTGTTGATGAACGCAGCATGTCTCCTCTTGAAATTTGGTGTAATGAATCACAAGAGCGTTATGTTATTGCAGTATCCGATGAAAATTTGGCTATATTTGAACGCATTTGTCATCGTGAACGTGCACCATTTGCAGTCGTTGGACGAGCGACCCAAGAACAACATTTAACTGTAACAGATTCACACTTTGCTGATTCTAAAACCGGTAAGACCCCTATAGATTTATCCCTTGACGTACTGCTAGGTAAAACACCTAAAATGCACAAAAACGTGGAGTCTAAATCATTAACGGGTGAAGCTTTACAACTTTTTGATGTAAGCCTTGAAGATGCTGCAGAGCGTATTTTAAACCTACCAACAGTTGCAGAAAAAACCTTCCTGATAACAATTGGTGATCGCACCGTCACAGGTATGGTAAACCGTGACCAAATGGTTGGCCCATGGCAAGTGCCTGTAGCCGATTGTGGCGTTACCGCTTCAGCACTTGATAGCTATCACGGTGAAGCAATGTCTATAGGAGAACGTACTCCAGTTGCTTTATTGAACTTTGCTGCTTCTGCCCGTTTAGCAGTAGCCGAGTCTCTAACTAACATTGCCGGTACTGATATTGGTGATTTAAATCGCATAAAACTTTCTGCTAACTGGATGTCTGCCGCAGGTCATCCCGGGGAAGACGCTGGTTTATACGAAGCAGTAAAAGCAATTGGTGAAGAACTTTGCCCGGCACTAGGTTTAACCATACCTGTTGGTAAAGACTCAATGTCGATGAAAACTAAATGGCAACAAGATGGAGAAGAACGCTCAGTTACTTCACCATTATCGTTAGTTATTACCGCATTTGGCGCAGTTAAAGATATTCGTAAAACAGTTACACCACAATTACGAACTGATTCTGACCTTACTGATGAAGAAACACGCATTGTGGCCATTGACTTATCTAAAGGCAAAAACCGTTTAGGTGGCTCTTGTTTAGCGCAAGTTTACAAACAACTAGGAACCCAAACCCCTGACGTTGATAACAGTGAAACGTTAAAAGGTTTCTTCAATGCAATGCAGACATTAGTTAACCAGGAAAAGTTATTAGCTTATCACGACAGATCAGATGGTGGCTTATTCACTACTGTTGTTGAAATGGCATTTGCCGGACATACAGGTGTTGATATTGATATTTCTAAACTTGCCGGTGATGATTTATCTGTGTTATTCCATGAGGAATTAGGTGCGGTTATTCAAATTCGTGAACGCGATGTAGATTCAGTACACGCAGTACTTGAACACAATGGCGTATTAGATTGCTGCACAGATATTGGTCGTATTAACAACGAAGATACCATTCGATTCAGTCGTGATGGCATTGAAGTATTGGCAAATTCTCGCACTTATTACCGTACTTTGTGGGCACAAACCACTTATCAAATGCAGTCGATGCGCGACAACCCCCAATGCGCACAACAAGAACACGATGTTAAATTTGATACTGAAGATCCGGGCCTGAACGTTAACCTGTCTTTTGATATAAACGAAGACATTGTAGCTGACTTAATTGCCAAAGATGCTCTGGCAGGTACAAACCCGAAAGTTGCTATTTTACGTGAACAAGGGGTTAACTCTCACGTGGAAATGGCTGCGGCTTTTGATCGCGCTGGTTTTATCGCTATTGATGTTCATATGTCTGACATACTTAGCGACCGTATTGATTTAGCTGACTTTAATGGCTTAGTTGCTTGTGGCGGTTTCTCTTACGGTGACGTACTGGGCGCTGGTGAAGGTTGGGCTAAATCTATCTTGTTTAATGCTAATGCCCGTGCAATGTTTAAAACCTTCTTCCACCGTGAAAACACTTTCAGCTTGGGTGTCTGTAATGGTTGTCAGATGTTGTCAAACCTGAAAGAAATTATACCGGGCTCAGAAACATGGCCACGTTTTGTACAAAACAAGTCAGAACGTTTTGAAGCACGTTTTAGCTTAGTTGAAGTGCAAGAAAGTCCTTCTGTATTATTTAAAGGCATGGAAGGTTCAAGAATGCCTATTGCAGTTTCTCACGGTGAAGGCCGTACTGAATTTATTAACGATGGTGCAGTAGATACAGCCAATAAATCTGGCATGATATCTATGCGCTTTGTTGACAACTACGGTCAAATAACTGAAACCTACCCAGCGAACCCTAACGGCTCACAAGACGGTATAACAGCACTTACAACTACCGATGGCCGTGTGACAATAATGATGCCACATCCCGAGCGTGTATTTCGTACCGTTGCTAACTCTTGGCACCCTGACAGCTGGCAGGAAGATTCACCTTGGGTAAGAATGTTCCGTAATGCCCGTCGTTTTATTGGCTAATGCTGGCTAATATTTACTAGCTTGTTTATTGCTTTGTCCATTAATTATTCAAAGCAATAAACAAACATTATCAGACAAGCAACCCTTTACTACTTCTACAGCTCTATACTGCGTCGAAGTTTGTCAAATTGCAGTCCTCTGTTTGCGTAAATTCAATTTAGTGTCAGCTTTTTTACAAATCAAATTCACTTAATGATTAAAAGCACAATAAGCGATGCAAATCAATATGTTAACACGTTGGTGTAACTTTTGCATTTTGTCCGAAATAATTTTATACTTTCAAGGATAGATTATTATATAATCTATCGTCGCATGTGTATTTGGATTATAGATTGAAATAAAGTGGAAATGGAAACTAACAAAATTAATAATAGTACCGTAAAACCTACACGCAGAAAATTTTTGACACGGACAGCCGCAGGAGTTGTAGTAGCCTCAATTCCCGCAAGGTCTGTATTAGCAAATAACATCGTCAATTCTATTGTCGCTTCTGGTAATGCCTCTGATTTTTCAGGAGGAGAGCCTATTGAATTGATAGGGCCTTGCAAATGGCTTGAATTGGAAGATTATTGGACAAATGTAAACGACAGTTCATTTCTCAGCATTTTCGGAGAAGGACCATCCACCAGCTTAAATAGCCTGTTAGAGTGTTTTTGTTGTATGAAACCCTTTAGCATCGGTGATGATGACAATGACGATAATGACGTTCAGGGTCAATGTGCAAGCGGTGATGATGATGGAGGAGGCAATATTAATACTCCATTTGCGTTGTTGATTGCAATGTATTTGAACGCGATCGTTGATTTCAACCATAAAGGAAATACGCCTTATGGACTTCACTACCCAATTATCACAAAGGTTGGAGATTTAGATATTTATATTGAGAGTCTGAGACAAAATCGTTTCAATTTAGCTGCCATAATAGAACAACATGGTGGAGATGCACAACCATCGCAAACCTGTTTGATAACCAATAACAACTCAGATGACGACTCAGATTAATAACGACTCATATGACTGCTTATTTAGTAGCTGTTATATTTGGTAGCAACAATTTGGTAGCGACTACTTGAAGGCAACTAAGACCCCCTTGAAAGATAATTTAATTTGTTGTGATTACCACAAACTAAAGCGCATATAATAAAAATGACCAATAAAATTTCTGCTTGGGATGTTTTTCACAATGAAACACTTTCCGGCACTGAATCAAACATTACCAGCCACCGATACGATATTGCTTCTTCTACTTTATTACATAAATTTAAAGATGGCAGTGGCGTTGTTTTGTATCAAGAACACACTGGCGCTGCGATGGGGTTAACATTGGATATTGAAGAGGTATTGGCGAATGAAAATTCGGATACTGAAACCATTAAATTGTTAAACCGCCTTACTTCCTCTGGCTTTTTGACTAATATCAATTCACATAACTGATTATGAATCTCAGATTAGAACTATCACCCTTTGTTTTTGACATAAGCTCGTCTGTTGGCTTTGTCCATCAAAATCTTCAAACTCTGTACCCTGATTACCTATTAAAAAACCAGCTAAAGCCAGTTGATTATTTTGTCAGTGTTGAAAAAGCAAACGGATTAAGAAAGTTTATCCGACCTCAAGCATCGTTCAGATTCGACGCATTAGAGCCCTTTAAAGCCTTACCATTAAATCATGCATATGCTTCTCTGGAATGGGGGATGAATTATGTTGTTGCCAATCAATCACTGGAATATGTCATTTTGCATTCAGGAATTGTTGCCAAAGGAAATAACGCTGTACTATTACCTGGCCCTCCCGGAAGCGGCAAAAGTACAATGACCGCATATTTGTCTGGCAGGGATGAATGGCGTCTTTTGTCTGATGAGATGGCCTTGGTATTGCCGGGAACAATAAATGTTCAGCCATTCGTAAGACCTATTTGCCTTAAAAACAAGTCAGTTGATTTAGTTAAACGTTGGTATCCTGATGCAAAATTCTCTACTGTTGCCAAGAATACCCACAAAGGTGATGTTGTTCATTTTTGCCCTTCAGATCACAGTTGGGAACATCGCGATGAATTGGCAACGGTAAAAGCTATCGTATTTCCAAGATATGATGAAAAGGTCGATCTGGAAATCACTCAACTTAATCAGAATCAAGGGTTTATGCAGCTTGCACAAAATGCAGTCAACTTAAACCTTCATGGGGAAATGGGGTTTAACACCATGGTGAATTTAGTTGAAAACAGTGCCATTTTTGAGGTTGTCTACAATAACGTTGAATCTGTCAAAACATTTCTTGAACAGGATGTTTTATGAAAGATATTCTGATTGAGCCAAAGCAAATAAGGACTATTCTTCACAACGTGTCCATTTGTTGCAAATTTAATCAAAATGAGTGGGAAACTGTCATACGTGTATTGAGACATGATGGATTACTTGCACGCACCAGCTTTCAATTAGAAAAACAAGATCTACTTGATGGCCTTCCCCCATACGCAAAAAAGCATTTGAAGAATGCTGCCAAGCTGGCAGATAATCAACATAGCTCAATACTATTTGAGTGTGAACAAATTAGAAAAAGCACAAACCAATACGCCACAAGATTTTATTTATTAAAAGGCGCAGCTTACGTTTTCTGTCGTAATAACACGAGTTTGGGCAGAACCTTTGGCGATATTGACTTATTGGTTGATAAAAACCAAATAAAGGGAATTGAAAGTACTTTGCTTTTACATGGCTGGTTGCATGATGACATAGATGACTACGATATTGCGTATTATCGAAACTGGGCACACGAAATCGCACCGATTAAACATGCAAGCAGAGGAAGCGTCATTGACCTGCATCACAATTTAATTCCTCCTGTGTCGGGTCGGGCGCCGAAAATCGAATTTTTTACTGAGAACGCTATAGAATGTGATGGTTTTTTTGTCTTGCGACCAGCGGCAATGACGTTGCACAGTATAGTGCACTTATTCTTTAATGAAGAGTTTCCACATGGATTAAGAGATCTAAACGATATCCATTTACTCATTACTCAATACAATAGTGAAAATTTTTGGCAAGACCTTTATGACTTGGCAACTACTTGTGGATTTACTCTTGAACTATATTTAGCCTGTCGATATAGCCGTCGCTTTTTTCAAACCACAATTCCCACTGAACTTATTGCCAAGCTTGAAGAAAAACATGGCAACCGTTTATCGATTATGATTTGGGATTTTATGTTTACCCGAACCTTAGACACCAAGCACCCTTTGTATGGCAATTGGACGAGATCATTAGCTGTTTTTATGGCTTTTGTAAGAGGTCATGTTCTGAAAATGCCATTTCCTATATTAATTCGCCATGTTTTGCATAAATCTTACCGGGAGCTAGTTAGACTGCTCCTTGGAAAGTCATTTTTTTCAAAGGAGGAGACTCCCTGATATCCTCTCTGTTAGGTACATTACTCTGTTTGGTACATTACTCCGTTAGTTATATGACTCCTGTAGTTTACTGACATGCTCACTTGCTCGTTTATGAAGCATCTGATCAAACGCCAAAGTCACATTACGTAAAGGTTCATAGGTGTAAGGAAATTTTTGCGCATGATCGAAATTGTGTCGCATTGCCGCATTACATTCAAAAATAAAAATTTTCCCATCGGGTAGCAGGGTAAAATCAACACCAAAGAAATCAAGATCAATCGTCTCACGAATCATATCGAGAGCCTTTATCGCTTTATCTCCCAAAAATTCGTTCATATCAGCAAAGTATGATTGTTCTACTTTTTGTGATCCCTCACTGTTTATCATGTAGTTGTATCTATCGCCTGAGTGAATATTCCATTGTGTATCAAATAAGCATGCTACAGGATAATACTTACCGTCTATACAAAAGGTTCGAATCTTGTTGAATACACCTTCTGTTTTGACAGTCTCACAATATTGTATGATATAAAAATCACTCGCCGTATGGCTGTTATTATCCAAATATAATTGAAGTTCGTCCCCGTTGTGGATTAATCCTACACCTACACCGGTGTGAGTAATGCACAGACGCATAATAATGGGAAAATCTATCTCTGCAGCCGTCATTGTTGTAATTATCTGAGCGGGTGTTTGTTTCTCAAGCAAAATTTTTATCGTCTTTGGAAAAACAACATTGGGTATTACGCCTAATCGATGGTAATTTTTTCCCCTTGTCGTCAAGAGAACCTTGTCAGGAGAGTTAATAATTGGGATCTCTGGTAACTGTTTTTGTAATTCGTCCAGCACAGCAAGGTCTACCGCCATACGATCAGCGCATGCAATAGTATTAATGATTAAATTAATACCAAGTTTTCTTATTTCTTGCGCGTCAGATTCTGCTTGCGAAATGTCCAATATATTACCTTGATAGAGGCTGGCCTTTTCAGCATCGAACATAAATTTGAGAGAATAATGTCCTCCTCTTAATCGCGGTCTGAACTTTTCTTTTTTCTTGATTATCCATTTTGCACCATTAAAACCCCTGAGTTTCATGAAATTGGGATACTGCTCACCCAACTTGTGGTTACAAACAATAGGCTCCTGTTTAATGGCTTGTTGCAGCGTTTTGTCAGCGAGTTTATTATCGCCCAGATATCTGGCAACGGCTGAAATTAAAAACTGTTGTTCGCCCTTTTTCTGGCTTTTATCCGGTAATGAATCAAAATACTCTACCGCTTCTTCTAATTTTCCAGAAGTTACCAGTTGTTCAATAGTCAGTGATTTTAGACATCCCGGTAATATTGAAGATTTTTCCTTGTGCTTAACAAATTGATTTAACCAAAAAGTCATTATATTCCAGCGTGACTGAGCCATAAGGTTGTGTAACGGGGTAGATGATCTGACTCTGTAAATAACCCGGGGGCTATGCTCATCGACATTGGATCGTCCGTGCAAGACTTTACGGTTATTAACCAGAATGATTTCACCCGATAACATTTTAGTCCGAAAATGGTTTTGTTCATTTGCAATGCTCGCTTCCAATTCGCTGATTGCGTCCAAGTACTTTTCATCAAGCGTTTCATTTTCCAGATGTATATCAAGCTGAGTTTTATAAAAACGAATGTTCCATTCACCATAATCATCCTTTGAAAGAATTGAAGATTTATTATTGGAAAAAGGAAATACTTTCGCGGTTAATAATTGTTTATTTTTTTCACTGATATTGTCAACAATTTCGTCAATGGGCATTAATATGGTTTCACCACCGTCAGGATCAGCAACCATACATTGAAATGCTAATATTGCATCAGGGTTATCCTTATAGCTGGTGTCAGTATGTAATTTCAATGCGCCTGGATGCCTGCTATAACGGGTAACGTTATCATTAACGCTAGTCACGGACTTATTAATAGTTACCCGGGTGACAGAGAGTTTAACGTCCCGCGTATCATTCATTTTATTCAGTTGCGAGACAAGTTGATATAGGTCAGACGTATTGGGGCCCATGTCTATATTGCCAGCACCCTTGATTATCGTAAAATATGGGTATTGATTTAACGATTCAGATACCTTTTGATGATTAAATAATGTACGCCAACTACAATGATGCGAGTCTCGTTTAACTTGCAAATCACTAAACTCGAAACTCAAAACTTTAAATTTATTGATCATAATTTAATAATATCACTTGTTATTAGTTTTCCTGTCGCTGTATATACCCGTAATCATTCAAAATGCAGGTTTTGAAGCGTTTTAAAAGATTATCTACTACGTTGCTTTCAATCCCAATAGCCCGCTATTGCTCAATCAAGCGCCTTTTAGATAAACTTTCAAATTCACCTCAAATTCCCGCATCTTGAATGACCACGGGTATAGAACTCACTACTTGAAATTTACTTGTTTTACAGAAATAGACTAACCAGGTAATTATGCCTAATAATTTAAAACTGTCTTCTACTAAATGTACAATACCTCGTTGAGGTAAGGCAAAATCACAGATTAATGAGGCAGCAAAAAATGCGCAAGCGAGCAATAGCAAAACAAAATCAGTTGTTAAAATAGTGCGGAAGAACTTAATAAAGAAAACAAGGAACATCACCAAGTAAACAATAATAATGAGTCCTTGAGAAATACCCAAATAATTGGGAAATAGTTCTTCATGAAACAAAAACATGTCATCCAAAACAAGCCAAAGTGTCATGTAACCAGCATATAATAAGAAACGGTTAGTTCTACCACTGCATTGACTGATTGTATATGCGCTGAACAGACATACTGCAGCCGATGAAACCCAGAATAAAATACCTACATTTGACATTACACCGGTATAAAGTGGCGCTCTCAACAATGAGATGGGATCCCGGATGAAAACAGATAGTGAGACGTTGAGATAGCGTGCAGCGAAATAAATTGACAACACACCTACCAGCAACAGCAAATAACAAACCAATAACACCTTGAAGTTTGACTTAAGTTGACAGAAGCTGCGAGAGAATAAAGAATTCATGCTATTCATATTTTTCTCTGGATATTATCAAATATCAAATATCAAATATCAAATATCAAATATCAAATATCAAATATCAAATATCAAAATCATGTCATCCTTTAGCTTAAAACGCGAGGAAGAATCAGAGCGAAGCGTCTAATATATAAGATAAATTCTACCATTTTAAAACCTGAACCCACAAACTACTATGTCTCTGGACTTACCGCATTAGAATAGCTAAATCTGAACTATTCTTTGAGTATTTGAGGATAAGTTTGATCGGTCAATACTAAATTTGAACGATTATTCTTTCTGGACGGACACTAGCTAGTGTATTATTGATACAATATCTAATCCGAGTCATCTTTCGATGTCATTTGTTAATGACCGTTTAGTGATAAAAGCGACGCAAGTTGTAATTAACTTTAGCTCCACAACCAGATAGGAAACTTTAATTTTATGAGCAAAGAATTTATTCACCAGAGGATATGTAATTTTTCAGGAAAAGAAATTGATCCTTTCTCGGACGAACAAGTATTGAATATTCTGCGGAGCAAATTTAATATTAATCTACCGCAGAGGCGAACTTTGGACGAAGCCCTAGCCTCCTCATGCAGCGATCACGAAATTATAAGCTTATTGATAAAATATCGTACTAAAAATTAATTTTAATAGAATATAATAATCAAGCTGACGTAGGAAACATCGGAAATGGAAGAGAATAAATCTAAAATACTGCAATGATTTACGATGATTTTAGCAATATCAACATTGGGTTTTAGTGCTTGCCAATATAATCATAATGTAGAACAAGATTTAAAAAACCTTCTGGGAAAAACGATACGAACTTTATGCACATATCACTAATTTAGCTGCACAAATTGCGACATCAAAAGACTTAAATATAGTCGAAAATCAAAGAAAGGAATTTTGGGATCTCTACTGGGGAAAATTAGCGATGATAGAGAGTCAGTCTGTTTTCGATGCTATGATTGCTTATGGAAAAATACTTATTGAACTGGAAAAGAATATATCGTCAGAACCTAGCGAGCTACAACCCCTTTCGTACAAATTGGCCTGGGCCTGCAGATGCTCATTAAGCGAAACATGGGAGCCTGTAGAATTAGACGATATTCCATGGAATAGGAAGTCGAACGCAGGAAGTAGTAAAAAAAATGGATGCAAGGATGTTAGTGGTGCCGTACAACCTTAGGTTGTTACAAAGATAACATCAAAAATTTAGATAGGAAATTAGGGTAACGCAAGAGCAGTGACCGAAAATAACCATTCTCGACTTTATCTCCTGTCGCCCTACCTTCACCATCCATGGTGTCGTTTACAATGAATGCTTTGCCTAAAGACTTTTAAATTTTCACCCAATTCTGCATCTTGAAGTGGAACGGGTATATATTACCAATTGGTATAACCTGTGTTCTGGATTTCCACCCGAGCTCTGAAGTATGTTTTCAGGTGTTTTGGGTATCAACTGCTTATGGGCGAATAAAAAAGCCCGTTAATAATTAAATTAACGGGCTGTTAAATTAAAGGTATATTATTAAAATTTAGGGAGCTGTTATTCCAGCGCAACCTAGGTTATCTATTGATAGATCTCCCGAATCACCCGTCGACCCCCCCACTTGCCAACTGAAGCTTTTTACTGTCGCTTTATCAAGAGCTAATCCACTAGCCCAAGAGGGCTGGCCAAGTTGTGACCATTGAATCACTTTAGTCGTCCAAGTATTGGCACTAGCAACGCTGGTTTCGTGGTAGCCAAAATCGAAGACATTATCCTGCTCAGATCTGAAATTATGAGCACTGCCTTTATAATCATATTGAATATAGGTGCAATTGCTCAGATCTTGCGCTGTAGCGCTTTCATTCAGATCTAACAAAATTCCCACATAAGGAGCGTAGGCAAAGCCAGCTTGATCAAGCTGATAAGTGCCTTGGATATAACCATTATTGGCTAGCTGTCCGTCTTCAGTGATCACTGACTGGCCGCCAGCACTATTATCATTATATGAAGCCCATTGTCCGCCCCATAACGAAATAAGATCGTTATCTTCAACATTGTCGATTAGTGCAGCACCAGAGAGCGGCCCTGTAATAATTGGCCCTGCATTACGCCATGGCGCTGTTTCGGCATACTGAGCAAGCTTCTGTTTTACAAATTGACCGTTTGATGTCAGGCTACCATCAAGATTAAAGAAACTTGGTGGCTCATTTTTATCACTGATGGCCCAGCTCGCCCAAGAAAGCGAGTGACTATCGGCCCAGTTCATCCAATCATCTCCAGACATTTCATGGTTACCGTTATCCCAGAATCCCCACTCGCTGCCAAAAATAGGTACATTTGAATTTTGTGCGGCGTCTGCTTTATTGGCAACAGCCCAACCATGACTACCAACATACCAGTGAATGGCGTAGGCAATATTCTCGCCAGACGGACGGTTCGCAGCCACCTGGTCAACATCTTGAGACCACGTAGGGGTGCCAACGATGATCAGGTTATCAGAATGTTGACGAATGACAGGAATAAGTTGATTGGCATAATCTTTAATTGTTGCCATAGGAATTTGTAACGGCTCATTCCAAATTTCAAAGATCACATTGTCATGAGAACCATATTTTTGTGCTGCAGCGCTAAAGAAATCTTTTGCCGCCTGGATATTATCGCTTGCAAGATGTGAGTGCCAGTCGATAATGATATAGATATCATTTTCTATGGCTGCATCAACTACGGTTTCAAGTCGGGTTTGGTTTGCTTTATCTTCTATCCAACCACCACCATCTTCAGCACCTATTGCCGCACGCACTAATTCGGCTTTCCACTCATTGGCAAAGGTACTAACTGTTTCAGCTGTATACCATTTTTCCTGTCCCCAACCTGTGTTACTCCAGAAGAAGCTAACGCCTCTTACTTGCACCGGTGCATTGGTTTTAGAACCTAAGATTTGACTACCACTGGTGATGAGTTCACCGTAGTAACCTACAGGGCCCGTTGATGGATCAACTGGCGCATCACACGCATCACCGATACCATCGTTATCGACATCAGCCTGATCTGCATTGGCAACCGCAGGGCAGTTATCATAACTATCCTCGATCCCATCACCATCGGTATCTATCACTTCATCAGTATCACACGCATCACCCAAGCCATCGTTATCTGTATCGATTTGATCTGCATTGGCAACATTCGGACAGTTATCAGCACTATCTGCAATACCATCACCATCGCTGTCTATGATTGGCGAAGTGGTATTAGAAGTAATTTTAAACCAATTAATATTATACGCACCAGAAGTCACAGCAAGGGCTAAATTGTGAACACCTGCAGTTAAATTAACCGTATGAGAAATTGTCGTCCAATTTTGCCAACCTCCCGTATTTGGTACATTAATATTGGCATAAACAGGAGAACCACCGCCTTCTTCCAGTTGGATAACACCACTAGACTCTGCACTGGCAACACGGTATTCAATTGTATATTCCCCTGTATCAGGTAATGTAATATTGTCATAAATCACCCAATCTCCTGAATCCAAATAAGAGATATTTTGTCCGCCACCTTGGTCACTGGTTGCTTCTTTTTGTATCCCATTCATAGCAGAAAAATTTTCAGCTTCTATTGTGATAGTTTCAGCAGTTGGGCAGTCAGAGGTACAAGGCTCAGGTTCACAATCTGTATCACAAGGTGTTTCTTCTGGAGTTATTTCAAACCAATTGATATTCCAGGCACCAGAAAGTGATGCAATAGCCAGGTCTTGTTCACCTGCAGTCAATGCTAGGGTATGGCTGATCGTTTGCCAGTTTTGCCATCCGCTAGTTGCCGGGACATTGATTGAGCCATAGACAACGCCACCGCCGCCCTGTTCAAACTGCAGTTTACCACCAGACTCACTTGCCACTCGGTAAGAAACCTGATAGTTACCTGTAGTCGAGATATTTACTCGGTATTTCATCCAGTCGTCAGGATCTATATGGCTAACATTTTGACCGCCCCCCGTATCTGTGGTTGATTCGGTCTGGACACCAGCCATGTCACTATAGTTTTCGGCCTCTATGCGCCCCTCATTTTCAACCGGGCAGTTTGGCTCACATCCACCGGGACCCCAGTTTTGTACGATCTCCTTAACCTTGTTACCGGACGCCGTTAAATTACCCCAACCGCCGCCGGGGAGAAACATGGATGCTCCCTCAGGTTTATCGTTGATAGACCAGTTTGCATGGCTAATATTATTGGTTTTTAAAAAAGACATCCAGGCATCGGTTTCACCATAATTTACACCGCCGTCACCATTTGCGTTTACTGTACCCCATTCTGTAGCGAATAATGCGATACCATTGTTTAGTGCGGTTTGTGCTTTATTTCTGAGACCGCCATGGTGCGTGCCGGCATAAAAATGTAAGGCATAAGCAATATTAGGGCGGTTAATTGGATCAAAAGAGGCCTGATCTACATCTTGTGACCAAGAAGGAGTGCCTACAATTATTAGATTATCGGGATCGATAGCACGTATTTTATCAATGACATGTTCAGCATAAGGCTTAATATCATTTGACCATGAAATTTGTAGCGGTTCATTGTAGATTTCATAAATGACATTATCATGGTGACCATATTTAGTTGCAACTTCTTCAAAAAATCTGTCTGCCATGCCCCAGTCCATATGAGCTTCATGGCTGTGATAATCGATAATAACATACATATCTTGAGCAACGGCCGCATTGACCACGGCATCAAGGCGCGCCATATTACCGCCCCAATCGTAATTCAGCCCACCAGATTTGTCGCCACCTTGACCTATGGCAGCTCGGATAATTGTTGCACCTAACTGTGCTTTAGCACCTGAAACTGTTGCGGCATTGTAATACTTCTCGGCTCCCCAGCCGGTATTACTCCAAAATAAACTCGGACCAGCAAAGCTGGTATTTTGACCGCCGGCTAACACCTGATTACCACTGACAGTCAAGGGCTCAACAGCATGGGCTGTTTGTATTGAGGCAAACAATAAGCCCAGAGATAAAACCACACTGTGATAAAACCGTCTTTTGTTTAATATATTCAGCCCTGCAGATTTGAGCTGATGTAAATCCTTCCAAATACTCTTCATAAACCTTCCTTCATTATTTTTTGTTGTTTTTTTACTGTTTATTTTCACTCAATAGTGACTTACTTCTGCTTTTTGTAACCATAGAAATAAGCAACTACTTTACAAATCTAAGGAGTGCTTATCATTTAATCAATACACACAAAGCATGCTTAAAAGCTGACATTGTGAATATGGAGTTAAATACATGCTAAGCTATTGTTGTGAAAGAGTAATTTGTACTAGTCTAAATTTACGTTTAACGTAAACTTGTACGTTCAAGTATCAGGTACGCAGAAATAAGTACTTATTTCTAAAATCAGCGATTTCTTCAGCACTCCAACCATTACTCGCATGGATAACTGACTTTATGTGATCTCGTACTCGACCATCACGCGTTTTATCGTGTTGAATTTTGAGTGTTTGTTTTTGAAGGCTAGTCAGTATAATTTTTGATGAACGCCAGTAATAGTTGTTGTTAGTACTTGTGTATTTTCAACGTCTACTGGCACAAATACATCTCAAAAATTACTGTCATAATTTTGCCATATTTGTTCATTACATTGTCATACCATTAACCTTATAGAATCGATTTTGCTTGCTTTAATATATGTTATCAGCTTAACGGAGAAACAAAGTGATCAAAAAAAAGGCCAGAGAAAAAAACTCAATTTACCATGATTCATATTATCGTCATCGTCGAAAACCGTCATCGATTAAATGGATATTACTTCTATTATTCATTGTAATCTGTGCATTGGGTGCTAAAAAATTAATGGCTCAGTCACAGCATACAACCCCAATTAATTTCGATCCACAGGGCTCAGGAGAATTGCTATTTAAACATTCAACAGGTAACGACTTTAGTTCTGCCATGATGTTACAAAGTCGGTTAATTGCTATCAATGGCATGATTGCAACACCACATTAACGCAATCATTTGTTAATCAGAGTTATCAATATCTAGAAGGTATTTACGCTTTTTCCTTTACCCGATAACGCAGCGGTAAATTATTTGCGTATAAATCTTGGCGATCGGGTTATAGAAGGGAAAATAATGGATCGTACCCAAGCTAAAAATATTTATAGACAGGCGAAAGCCAATGGAAAAAAGCCAGTTTGGTACAACAACAACGTTCCAATATTTTTACCAATAATATGTGGGCTTGTCGGATAACTCGAAAATTTGAATATTAAAAAAACTGTAGGTGTAGAGATCCTCTGAAAAGAGTTTGTTTGCACGATACGGCCTTATAATTCACATCGTAACGTGATTTTTGTGGTAATTTACAACAAATTTTGCGACTGAAATTTCCTAAAGAGAAACTCTACAGTCTCCCTACCTTTTTCTAGAGTATGATATATGAAAATTTTAAATTTGTTATTCTGTATTTCTATTTTGTGTTTATCTGCTTGTAGTAAAAATGAAGTATTGTTAGTTGGGATGAACGCATCATTTATGGAACAATTTTCCAGCGTATGTGATGGAGACTCCGAATGTATTGAAATAGCAGAGATCTATGCTGACAAATGCTTCGATAATGATTTAGGTCTAAAAGCTATTGAGGCAAACAGCAAGTCAGAGCAGAAAACTATTAACAGAGAACATATTCTGAAATATCAAAATTGTTTAATGCAAGAGTCAGGCACTGAGTATTGGTTAGACCTCGATATGGTTAGTTACATATTAAATCCAGCAGCTTAAAAAGCTAACAAACAGCTCAAGCATGACTCGGCAAAAAAATTACGCGCCCCTAGTGCCCATCCAGAAACGGATGTCTACTGCGGACGTCCCACTAACACGAACTGTGCACCACAAGATGGTGTTATTTAAAATGACTAAACGCCTATATCTTGTAGAGCCCATTTCGTATCATTGGATCGCCCTCGTTACGCCCTTGTTACGCCCTTGTTACCACCTCGTTTCTGGACGGACACTAGCTAAGTGCCTGTTCAATATCTAGCAGTAAATCACCAACTCGTTCACAGCCAATACTCAAACGAATCAACCCCGCAGAAACATCATCCGTTCCCCAGCGGGCCCGACGTTCCGCCATGGTATGCATTCCTCCAAAACTAGTGGCTTCAAAAATCATCTGAGCATTTTGTAAGAACTGATCGGCATTTTCTTTTTCACCTAGATCAAAACTAATGATAAATCCAAAGTGATGCATCTGTTGGCATGCTACTTCATGAGATGGATCAGATTTCAATCCAGGATAGCGAATCATTTTAACTTTACTGTGTTTTTCTAAATACTCAGCGACTACCTGCGCATTATTAACCATACGTTCTAAACGCATATCCAAACTTGCCAGCCCCCGATGAACCAACCAGGTTTCCATAGGGCCCGGAATATTACCCGATAATTTTCGCCATAATTGCATCGCATCGAACAGATCTTCCCGTTGTGTGGCTACATGCCCAAACACAACGTCACTGTGACCATTTAAAGCTTTGGTATCTGAACACATCGAAATATCGGCACCAAGTAATAGTGGTTGCTGACCCAATGGTGTTAACGTTGTATTATCAATAGCTAATAAACAGCCTGCAGCATGAATTTTTTCAGCAAGTTCTTGTATATTGATAACATCTAATAAAGGATTGCTCGGGGTTTCAATAAAGGCCAGTTTGATCTTGGAAAAATCTTGATTTGGAATTTCCAAAGTTGGCACCGCTAGAATAGTCACCCCAAATTTTTGTAAAAACGTTTCGGCATAAGCGCGTGTCGCATAATAGCCGTCTGATTGAAGTAATATTGTATCGCCAGCCTCTACTAAAGCCGTCATCACGGCTGCGCCTGCTGCCATGCCGGAAGGGAATATAATGGCTTTCCCCTGTTCTAGCTCACCAAGTCCTTGTTCTAACGCATCCCAAGTAGGATTATGAAATCGTGCGTATTGATGATGATCGTTATCAACTTCACCAGATAAATGAAAAGTGCTCGCAAAAGTGGGGCCTTGCATAAATGGACTACCCTGCTGGGCCTTGTTAACGCCGGCATGCACTACCTTAGTTCCGAGCGAAGTGGCGCTTGATGATGTATTTGACGTAGTGTCCGAGTCTTGTTTTTCTAACATTGCTGTTCCAAAATTTTTACGCATGTTATGCTTTTCGACCATACTAGCGAAAAATAATACTATTTTAAACACTGTTATCAGATGGGGACTTTGTAATGCCTGAGAATTGCTTATGAATACTGAGGGAAATAAGGAAATGAACGTCGAACAAAATTTTGATGTAGAAGAAAAACCACCTTCTGTATTATTGACTATTAGTACTTGTTGTTTTGCTTTAGTTGCATTCGCAGCCAATTCTGTTTTATGTCGGTTAGCGCTGGGCAGTTCCAGTATCGATCCGGCAAGCTTCACTGCTATTCGAATGTTATCGGGAGCTATTACCTTAGCCGTAATTATATTGTTGTTTAAGCAACCACGAAAACTCTCAATACAGAATGTCTTCAGTATTCAACATTCAAAAGGATGGTTTGCCTCAATTATGTTATTTACTTACGCCATTTTCTTTTCTTTTGCCTATGTAAAACTAAATACTGCCAGTGGTGCCCTTATATTATTTGCTACTGTGCAATTTTTTATGATTGGTGTTAACTTTCTAAAAGGTAATAGCTTACACCTCAAAGAATGGCTGGGTGTGATCATATCATTCTCTGGTTTCGTTTTACTGATGTTACCCAGTGCAACACAACCCTCATTAACCGGATTCGTGATGATGCTTGTCGCGGGCATTGCTTGGGCTTTCTATACCCTGGAAGGAAAAACATCTAAAAATCCTATTCTAAATACAGCCGAAAACTTTATTCGCTGTATACCCTTTGCTTTAATTTTGTTCGTCAGTACCTTTTGGATGTCAAATTTCAGTGGACAAGGCGTTTTGTATGCTATGGCTTCAGGCTCAATTGCATCTGGAATGGGCTATACCGTTTGGTATTTCGCGTTGAGGAATTTATCAATTACTCAAGCTGCAATTTCTCAATTATCGGTTCCGTTAATTGCGGCTATAGGAGGAGTGATATTCGTTAATGAGACAATAACCAACGAATTAGTAATATCCGGAATGTTAATCTTAGGCGGCATTGCTTTAGTGAGTTTAAAAAAGAAAAAGTCATCATCGGCCAGATAGAACCCCTACACATTATGTCAGCTGTTTAACAACTATCCTGACACCGGGGCTGACATCTATTTCTTGAACATCTATTTCGTAGACATCTATTTCGTAAACATAACGCTCAACTAATCGAATTTCCGTCTCCATTTAAACCCATTTCTACAGCCTTATTTATGCTCAAAATATGCTTAATCTATGCTTAAGTTATGTTTAGTTATTCTTAGTTAGAAATACTTATAACAATATCGAATATATAAACTAAAATTTATGTGTAATAGTTATATATAGTACTCATCAGCCTTCAATCAACTCAGTTATTAAATAATTTCGTATCAAACAACGATTCGTATAAACAACTGAGTAATAAAAGCAAAATATACTATATAAAATTTCGACTGGATCATTATGCAAAATAAATTTTTAGCAATTAACTTATTTTATAAACAAGCTAAAGTTTGGCTTCATGTAACATTAACTTATGTTTTTATTGCAGCAATTATAGCTACCCTTTTTTGTGCTTACCTTAAAGAAGTTAATCAAACAGTAATCACTGTTCTATTAATCCTTGGTGGGTTATACGGCTCATTTAAAGCTGAAAATGTTAGAAAATCTACAGGGCTTTTACAGTACAAGAACAAACACTTGATCTCGCATGATTTTTTATAGTGCGCGCCCATAGTTATTGGCCTTTGTAAATTATGAGTTAATGATATTGCTTCATAAATTTTATAGATTTGACCAATATATGTCCCATTGCTTTTATGGTGGCGTTTGCAATTTTTACCACTGTTTGCATTTTAATTAGTCTGGTACCTTCTTCGGTGAATGAATAAAGCTCTTGGAGGTGCGTCCCTTATGTACCTTATAAATAAATCACTAAAATATTATTCAGTTCTTATGTTGTAAGTGTCAATTATTCACTGACATTAACTTCAACTTCGTTTGCATAGTTGAACAAAATGTTTTTCAAGGGAAATGCCAACTGACATGATGTAATAACTTTCTGTCTCACTGTGGGGCACTTAGTGAGATGGAATTTCTTGTGCCAATGTTGTATTTGGGATTAGGTTTTTTATGGGATGTGATGAATGTTAACACAATCTAAGCAGGCGTCTGCTGGTGATATTTTTGCATGGTTCCTGAAAAAACAAGCTCGTAATAGTCGTTAGATTGATACTCTTTATTATGCTAAGGCTCGAATTACAGCGTTAGGATTTTTAGATAATACAGTCAGTAACACCAATGCTGGACCTCTAGGGGTTCTATCGCCTCGCTCCCAGTGACGTAATGTCCCTAAGCTAATTCCAAAATTTGATGCAAACTCAGTTTGTGTCATATTAACATTTGAACGAATTGCTTTAACATCTATGGGATCAAATTTATGAACGGTGGCATTTTTGGTCTGGCCTTCACTATAATCAACAGCCTCAATAAGCCCTTGTTGAATACTTTCAAAGATGCTACTCATATTATTCTCCATAATTTTTTCTTAATGTTAATGTAAACTTAGCTAATATATTACGCTCAGAATGAGACAGATTAGCCTTGTCGTTTTTGCCAAATAGGGAAAGAAGAAATAACGGCATCGATTCATTATGAAAATAGTATATCACCCTAACTCCTCCACTTTTCCCTTTACCACTTTTAGCCCACCTTAACTTTCTTATCCCACCAGTACCTTGCATCAGATCGCCTGCTTTAGGATGTTCAGCTAAATAGTTAATTACTAGAGCAGCATCATCATCAGTGAGATGCTTATGGATTTGTTTTTTATATGACCCGTAGCGGCAAATGCATTGAGTGAGAGGTTTAACAAAACAAATACAGCTATGATTTTCTTTTGCCTGAAACGTAACATTTTCAGTAACTCCTTGAATAAAAATTGGTTGTTATGACAAATTAACGTACAAAAAAGGAAAACGCTCTCTTTTTTACGAACACTATCGTACGCCTTGGTAATTGATAAACATAATTACAATTGGTTATAAAATAGACGCTTTGGAAATAAGCGCATTATTGATGGCAATAGATATCCTACTCCGTTAATTTTTTTGGGAGGTCTGTTTTGTTTTTATCTTTTCATTAACCTCAATACATTTACATCAGTTCAGGGCATATCTATAAATGAAATACCCGCTTAACTTATTATGCCAACAACCGCTTTTTAAAAGATCCAGTAGATTAATTTTTTTATATAACGATATAAATTCGGTAAAAGGTTAAATTCACGAAAAATATTCAACAAATTAAAAAAAATACTAGTTAATTTTTAAGATAATTCGCATAATAACTAATTATCAATAGTCGCCAATATAAATAAAAAGCAATAATAATGAAAAAATTAGACGATATAGATTTACGTATTTTAACCCACCTTTATAAAGACGCAGATATAACCAATAAAGAACTGGCGGCGAAGATCGGCATTGCCCCTTCTACTTGTCTTGAACGTGTTAAACGTATGAAAAATAGCGGCGTGGTCAAAAATGCATTTATCGATATAGATTTTAAAAGTATTGGCGGTAATATAGAAGCTATCGCAGCCATTAGACTACAACCTTATTCAGAAGAAATAGTGAATAAACTACGTGACGATTTACTTGAATTGCCTGAAATCATCAGCCTTTATCATATGGGTGGTAGTTATGATTACTATATTCACATGTCAGTAAAAGACAGTGAGCATTTAAGACAATTTGTTTTCCAGGCAATAACCTCCCGTGATGAAGTTACTACCGTTGAAACATCGATGATATTTGAACATAGCCGTAGTGGTGTTTTACCTACGTTTTCTGAGTAATTGTTATTGCAGCCTGGTTGCTAAAGGAATACGGATCATTAACCTTTAAATTAATCTGCTGCTAACATTGGTAATGGCTCTGCATCAATTTTTAAATCGCGATTTATATAAAGATCATAAGACTTCTGAATATTCATCCAAAAACCAGCGCTGATACCTGTGCTTTTTTCAAGTTTCATCGCTAAAGGCGCTGTTACTCCAACCCTGCCATTAACGAACTTAGATAAATGAGGTCTGCCAATATGCATTAACTTTGCGGCCTCTGAAACTGTTATATTATGACGCTCAAGGATCCGTTTTTTAAAAATAATTCCAGCATGAGTAACTGGTAGCTTGTTACTTCTAATTAAAGTCATAGTCATAACTCCTAATCATACGTGTTTAAGTTGACATCATAAGCATTGCCGCTTGAGAAATAACAAGTAACACTACCTACGGGTTCAACACTGTTAACAGTGATAGTCACAGCCCAATTATCAGGAGAATATTCATCAATCTTAAAACCACCCAGAAATTCAAAATCCGTGGCTTGCTCTACCGCATCCATAATATTTAGTATGTCTACCACCTCATATATACCCAAACTACTTGGAAATGCAGGATTCAGCAAGTCGATAAACGGCTATATTCAAGGCATTAAATTTTATAAATGGTTTTTCCCTTTTGAGATTTAATAACGCAGGAGATAGCCGTTTATCGCCTTGCCCGAAGGGAGCTAAGCTAGAACACCAGTGCTGCGTTGCAACACTTTACAAGGGAACAACCATTATATGCGTGTTGCGCCTTGCTCTGATGTCCTAGCTTAGCTCTGAACCTGCATTTCCAAGTAGCTTGGGTATACATAGGAATAAGGCAATAATGTTAGATCTCCTGTGATCCACAATCCTTGTAGTACACTCGACTTAAAATTAACTATCAAACCATTCATTCCTTCGTTGTAATGTAATTAATACTAACACAGAGGTGTAGCCTATCAAGCGACATGCTACACAAATTAATTATAAAAATATATCATTTATAAAAAGACATATAAGATAACCCCACCTTATTTGAGATAAGATTCAATAAAGAGTGGGTAAAGAAACCTTCTTTCTTAGTTTTACCGTTACATTCATCAAGAATCTTTGTATTATTTATTAACTCTATAGCCTGTTTTATCTCAGTTTTAATTGTTTCCATTATCTTTACCTCTTTCGTTGAATTGATTCAATTATCCGACGATTTATGTTATAAAACCAACGATAGAATTTTAACTTAACTATAAGTAAAACTTATTGGCTGGTGGATTAATGGATAAGAGATTAAAGTATTTGAATGCCGTTAGATGTTTTGAAAGTGCGGCTCGTCATCAAAGCTATAGTAAAGCTGCTGAAGAACAATTTGTTTCTCAAGCCGCTGTCAGTCAACAAATGCGACAATTAGAAAATGTTTTGGGGACAAAATTATTCATTCGAAATGGCCGAAAAATGCAGTTGACGCAAAGTGGTGCGACTTTATATAAAGCGACAAGTCAGGCATTTAATACTTTACTGCAAGCATTGAATGAAATTCAAACAGAAGAATTAGCGGGTCAATTAACAGTAACTTCAACTCAATCGTTTGCTTCCCTTTGGATAATGCCCAGATTATATAAGTTTTCAATTAAACACCCGGATATAAAAATTAAAGTCCTGGGGTCTAATCAAATAGATGATTTGCAACAAAGCCATATTGATCTCGCCATACGATTTTCTCAACAAGCTAATTTCAAAAGTAACGACGAATTAACCTATGAACCATTTGGTGAAGATTTTATTTACCCGGTTTGCTCCCCGCAAGTATATGAACAAATGTCATTGTCTAAACCACAAGATCTATTGAAATGTTGGCTGGTAAGTTTAACCATCCCGGGCAGTTTTACCTGGCAAAGCTGGTTTGAAACAGCCAAGGTCAAAAATTACCAAAAGCATCAGCTCTGGACAGAAGTTACTTCAAGTGACTTGGCTTTAAGCGCCGTATTAAGTGGCCATGGCTGCGCATTAGCAGCAACGGCCATTTATTCACAATATGTAGATGTTGGAAAATTAATTGTTCCCTTCGACATTCCTCATTCTAAATCTTTTAAACGATTTTTGGTATATGAAACAAATTCATCAAAAAAAGCCCGGATACAATTATTCATGAATTGGCTTCGTGAAGAGATGGCTGAAAGTGAATAAAAGCCACAGTGAAATGTGGCACCGACATACTACCAAATATTATTTTTAACGAGAGCGAACTTAGAGGCGATTGGGTTAATTTAATTTGTCCACTACAGTAAAGTCGCTCAAACCAATCACGTATCTACTACACTAACTTTTTGTACAAGCAAATTGTCTGCTGGTTTTTGAGTGCAAAATTCTATCTTTAAGAACAAAGATATATGCCTGGAGATAATGGTAATTTGGGATCGGAATATATAAAGTTGACGCTAATAAATATTAGCGTCAACTGATTTTATATTATGTTTTTAACCATAATGCTTAACTATAATTCTTAACATTAATTCTTAACATTAATTCTTAACATTAATTCTCAACACTAATGATTAACAAAAATAGTTAAAACAGTATTTACAAACGATAAATATTATCCGCACCATCTTTATCAACTAACTTAACAAAAGGATCAACACCGGCATATTCAGGTCGGCCTTTTACTCTGATCTTTATTTCATTAGTGCCCGTTTTAATCTGGTGTTTCTCTAAATACAGTACAAAATCTTTTGCATCCAGGTTTTCAGGATCATCATTGAATAAACCTATATCAACTAAATCAGTAAACTCAACTTCAGTTTCCTGCCCCTGACCATCAGCCCGGTTTAATGCAGCTTCAATTGTAAGGGTAATATCAAAGTAATCATCCTGACCGTCAACTTCAGTTATTTTGACATCCGACGTTTTAAGATCATATATGCTGATATGTTCAAACAAATTACTTATAAACATCTTTTCCTGCTCGTCAGTATCTTGATTAATATAAGCCATTAAATCTAACGTAGTTGGATAAGGCGTGCTTTGATATTTAAATTTGTTTAAAAAGGCTTTCAGTGCCGCATTTAAACGTTGCTCACCTAGCCTGTCTTTCAATGACATCATTACCACAGATCCTTTACGGTAATGAATATATTGTTGGTTTTCACTACGCATTAAAGGCATTTCTTCGAGCAACTCAACACTACGTCCACGTAAATAACGGTCTAGCTCATACTTTAAAAATTTACGGATTTTTTCCGGCCCGTATTTTTTCTCCATTACCATAAGCGCGCTATATTGTGACAAACTTTCAGAAATAATCGCACTACCTTGTACATTAGCTGCACCCACCTGATGTCCCCACCATTGATGCGCCACTTCATGCGCTGTTACATAATAAACGGGATCGATATTTTCCGGATCTCTCAAGTCAGTAACAAAACCAATTTGTTCTGAATAAGGCACAGTATTTGCGAAGCTCTGTGCAAACCTACGATAGCCAGGAAACTCGATTATGCGCATTTGTTTATGTTGATAAGGACCAAAACTTGCCGTGAAATAATCAATGGAATCACGTACCGACTCAATCATACGGTCAATATTCATGGCATGATCTTTATGGTAATAAACCTCAATGTTTATGCCCTTATATTGCTCCTTTTTAACCTCTAAACGTGCCGACATCACCGAGTAAAAATTAACCATAGGCGCATCCATTTTATAATGGTAGATACGACGGCCGTCTTGAACGGTTTCACTTTGTAAATAACCCGGTGCAATGGCAAATTGATCCTCAGCAGTAGATATCGTCGCTTCAAATTCAACAAAGCCAATGCCTTTACCAAAGAAACTTTCATTATAAAATTCTTTGTCTTCAAGTTTATTCGCGCGTTGCAATGGTGCTAAATCATTTTTACGACGTTTATGGCGGTCTGTTAACTGCCAGTCTTGTCGATAACCAAAAACAGGAAATAGTTCAAAATTATTAATGAATGTGCCATTTTCAATCAGTGTAAAATCATTGCCTCCATCATTAAAACCCTGATGAATACGTTTAGCGCTAACTTGACCCTTGCGGGTTTCGCCCGGTTGTAATGCTTTATCAAATTCAAACCATGCAAGATTAAATTCTGAATTTAATTCGCCTAATTTCCCGCCCGAAATTTTAACATCCCATTGTTCGGTAAATCTTGGTTGTGACACTAAAAAGCGGTCAATCGGTTCAGCCGATGTATTAGTAACCGTTATATCCGCCATAGCATCAATTTTGCGTATCGATGGATAGATATCAACTTTTGCGTGAATTTTAGTGATAGTTGGAATATAACTATTAAGATATTGCACATATTTCTTTTCATATGAAACTTGCAACGCTTCTCTATCATCCTGAATGACATATTCATTTAAAATACGGGTGTTGTAATGAATATAACTACCAGTACCGATAAATAAAACTAAACCAAATGCCATCGCCACTTTACCTGATGTACCTAAGTAATATGCAATATTTTTAAGTCGTAACTTAAGTGGCTGAGCTGGGCCTCTGTGCCATAAGGCATAACCTAAAGATCCTAATATCAGAGTAAGACCTGTCCAATATAACATGTACCATGAATGACTGGTGAGGAAGCTGCCATAGCCATTAATGTCGGAATACAGCACTGGCGGTGCACCTGCAAAATTGAACATATTGTGACTAAAACCAAAATTGCTTAATACTATGGTGCTGATGATATAAAGCACAAATAACATCATGCCGACATACTTATTAGGACTGATCACTTGTAGAAAAAAGGCCAGTACCGCAGTCATAATTAAAGGCAATAAGTTCACATAACCCAAACGAATAATATATTGAGAAAGTTCGTAATTGGTATAACCATTCAATAACTGGTTGATCAAAGTCACCAAAGTACCAAACACATACAATAAAACTAATATCAGGCTGATGGCGACAATTTTAGATAACCAGAAAGTGATATTATTGACTGGCATAGAGTCAACAATATCACCCATGCCTGAATTACGTTCCCGCCAGACAATTTCAGCACTGTAATAGGCTAATATAATCATCATCAACAAGCCCGTTGAATTGCCGATTAAACTTACCATAGCCTGCGTGAGTGGCCAGTTAGGCGTACCAAACATACCCCGGGGATCAATTAATGGCGCCACTAACAGAAAAATAGTTAATACACTCAATACTAAAAACGGAGCACTGAACACCACTTGTTTAATTTCAAATTTAATTCGCAACATCAAATGAGCTAATGTTTGAATGCCTGCACTTTTATAGCTGATATTATTTTTTAACAGATCTTCATAATTAGTTTGTTCAACCTTTTTGGATTTTTTCTCTGTTTTAACTTTAGGCAAACGTACGGTATTACTAAAACCCCCAAACAAAGCCATAATTACAACAGCAACAACTAACCAAAGTATTCTGTTTTGTAATAAATATCCCGTCATTTCAATGGCTGAATTATTTTTGTCATGCATAGTCCAGTAACGGGTCATTTCTGCAAAGGTATTCAAGGCAAACGGATCTGCTAACGCGACCAAAGTACGGTACTCAGGTTCAGATAATAATTGCCCTGAAATACTATATAAAATAAATAATCCCACAGCCGCCAGATAAACCGCCATCATAGATCGAAAACGGATCGCCACAGCATAAAAAATACTCGACAATACAAATAGGGTCGGCAATGAAAGATAAAAATAAGCACTGATATAATGACCTAAATTGGTTGGTCCTAAACGCTCGGGATCAACCCAGCCAACCAACCCGCCGAAGGTCGTTCCGAAAAAAATACCTAAAGGAACAAATAAGAATACCGTTGACACAACGGCAAAAGATCCTAAAAACCGACCTAACTGATAACTTACCGGGTTAATAGGTTTACTATAAAGCAGCTCAGACATACCGCTGGTTTCATTTCGGGTTGCGGTACTTGCAACAAAATTAACCACCAGAAACATGGCAAAAATCCCCATGATCAACAGGGTTTGTGCGATTGAGAAAGGCCCGTTATACAATACATTACCGCCACCACCAATTTGCACATTTTCACTTACCGTGGCAAAAAAGGTCAGTAAAAAGAAAATAAAGCTGGTGACATAAAAGGAGGGTTGCCTGGTAAAGTAGCGACACTCAAATATAAACATTTTTGCTAACATAATCCTCTCCTCAGGCTACTTTTCTATGTGCGTGCAATGTAGAAAAATAAACGTCTTCAAGATTGGCAGGTGCAGCTTCAAAACCTTCAGGAGCGTTTTCTGCCATCACATGAACGATTGTTTGTCCGGCAAATAAACGTTTTGAGATCACAGGTAAGTTTTGTTCTATTTCTACTGCCTCGGTTTGTGATACCGATTTACGCCATATCTGACCATTAAGCTGATCGGTTAAACCAATAGGATCGCCTTGCAGAATAATTTTTCCTGAGGCTAATACCGCCATTTTAGGACAAAGTTCAGAGACATCTTCAACGATATGAGTTGATAGTAAAATTGCCTTTTTTTCTCCCAGGCTCACTAATAAATTATGAAAACGATTTCGTTCTTCAGGATCAAGTCCGGCGGTAGGTTCGTCCACAATTAATAAATCAGGATCACCCAGCAATGCCTGTGCGATACCAAAACGCTGACGCATACCGCCAGAAAATCCACTCACTGATTTTTTTCTATGCTGATAAAGATTAGTATGAGCAAGCAAACCTTCAACAGCTTCTAATCTTTCAGCTTTATTTTTAATGCCTTTAAGTATCGCCATATGATCCAATAAATCATAAGCACTAATACGTGGATAAACGCCAAAATCCTGTGGTAAATACCCTAATCGTTGACGCAATGCCTGGGGATCAGAAAATACATCAATACCATCAAATATTATGCTACCTTTATCGGCTTGCTGTAATGTTGCTATGGTACGCATTAGAGATGACTTACCCGCACCATTTGGTCCAAGTAAACCAAACATACCTTTTGGAACTTCTAAATCAACATCATCTAATGCTTTAACACCATTATCATAAGTTTTAGACAATCCTTTGATGGATAACATATTATTTTCCTCTCTTTGTATTAGTCGAGTTTTATTAAATTCTTTTACATACTATGCAAAGTTACAACTTTTTAAATTCGGCAATCGTTATTTATATGCCTGACATAAAATCACTTATTTGCACCTGTCTTTGCACAAAGACAATAAAATATCATACTGATGATACTTTTACTTGCTGATATTTTATAAGTAACTGATTTATCGCTGTATGATACTTTATCACTTGCTTTCTAAAGTGTAACAAGTGATTAATAGCTTTGGCTATGTCCCGGTTAAGTGTGGCTAGAATAGTTGTAAGATGGGTTAGCCAACGGCGTAACCCATCACATTTGGTGACCACAAGGCGTTAACCATCTGATAAACGTATGTTTTGATGGGTTACGCCTGCGGCTAACCCATCCTACGAGGTAAAATTTCGATTTTAAAAAAGTTATATTGTTTTAGCTAATAAGCATTATAAAATAGCTTTTTATAATCTCAGCCACAATTAACTGGAATATAGCCAATCACATTTGATTCATATGGTTAAATAAAATTTCACAATTTTTTATCCAACCTTGAGTTTTAAAAATATCAAAATATTGAGTTCAAGTTCATTAGGCCACTTCAAAATTAATGTCAATGCTTCCTCATATTTGGTCTGCTGCTACCTCTGATCTATTTCTTTTTTTTGGGGGTATGCAAGATTTAACTAAACTCCACTTTTACTTCCAACCACCTTAGGCATATATTGGATTTTGAGGTGTTCACCTAATAAACCTGAATTCGGGATAATGAGTACTTGATGTTTCAGCAAAATCAATAAGTTAAAAAACACGTATATCACAGAAAACCGGTGTAACATTAAATCATCAATCAATGTTTCAATTATCAAAGAAAAACGTTTATGAATAGCTGGCTATTTATCGACGTTTTAACGCAGAGAATTGGAAAAAGGGGAATGTTGAGCAAGTGCTGCTTATCCCAAATTCAGGTTAATAAATAAAGATATATAGCGAGAAGCCATGACCTTATCCAATTATTGAACAAGTCAGAAAGTTGGCAGTTCAAGTGGTATCAATATTGTTGTAGATTTAACTTTTATAACATCAGGGTTGGCAGTAGCAGCGCAAAGCAACGATAAATATCAATGGCCAGTATGTGTTTTAGCTAAAACATGAACCTAAAAAACACTTTAAGATCAATCGCTTTAGAAAGTTTTAGAATTATTTATTGGCTTTATATCGTCATATTCATCACATTGTAGTTCTTTACTTGTATAAAGTTTGTCTGGTTATTTACCTTAGTTCAATAACAGACAAGTATTGACAGACAATTATCAACTCGCCAATTACAGGCATTTTTTGACCAAAGGAACTCAGATGAAGTTTTCATTTATTAAAACAATAATTGCCGCTAGCTACATATTACTAGCCACAAACGTCCAGGCTAATGCTATATCAGAGCAAGCAATTAAAGCTGCAATCAAAGACAAAGCAAGGCCTGCAACAGATATCAGAAAAGATGCAAATAGGAAACCAGAGCAAATATTAAATTTTTTTAAGGTTAAACCTAAAACCGCTGTACTTGATGTACTGGCAGGTAGTGGATATTACTCAGAAATGTTGTCACATATTGTTGGTAACGAAGGCAAGGTGATTATTCATAATGACAAACACTTTTTAAAATATTATGGAAAAAGTCTTACAAAACGTCTAGGTAAAGAGGGTCGATTAGCGAATACAAAACGTATTGATATTTCTTTGAACAACCTGGAATTAGAAGAAAACAGTCTGGATACAATATTTCTGGTATTAGGCTATCATGATTTTTATTACATTATGAGTGAGTCTGAAAAGATCAATGTTAGCAAGGTATTGGCTAAATTTAGAAAGTTTTTAAAGCCTGACGGAATTATTGGTATTGTTGATCATGATGCAATTGATGGTGCTCCAAGTAACGTAGGTAACACGTTACACCGAATAGATAAAAAAATAGTGAAAGATGAAATGATTGCCGCCGGTTTTGTATTCGATGCCGAATTGTCAATTTTAGAAAATACAACTGACGATAAATCAAAAGCAATTTGGGATATTCCCGGAAGAAATACCAGCCGATTTGTCATGCGATTCAAAAATAAAAAATAACACGCATGTGAATTTATCAGGTCAACAAGTTGTATGGTTACTTGTTAACCGCTTTAAAAATTTAGTTGTAGGATGGGTTAGCCAACGGCGTAACCCATCATGTTTGGTGACCACTCACCTGTTAACCACCTGATAAACTTCTGTTTTGATGGGTTACGCCTGCGGCTAACCTATCCTACGCGGTAAAATTTCGATTTTAAAGATTTAACAAACAAGGATTATAAAACAGCTTGTTATCGTCTCAGCCACACTTAACTGGGACATAGCCTTTCATATTACTTAGCATCATTACCAAAGTTACCTAAATCATCAAAGTCATCAAAGTCATCAAATTTATTGTATTTAATAATTGAGGTAAGCTCCTCACCGTAGGCGCTTCCTTTTTCTGAATAACGATCTAACTTGGTCACCAGTATAAAGGGATCATTGGTTTCCATTTTAGTTTGTCGAAACTCCGCAAAAGCATTACCACGGGCTATGGTGCGATAATAATCGTATACAGCAGCATCAATAGAAGCGTATTTTTTTACCCAAATCGTTTTATCACCACGCTTCTGTAAGGCGGCTATACGTGGTTCATCTTTATCAAAAGACCAGACACCAAAGATATTATTAGCTTCTCTAAAAAAGCGAGAAGTAGCCCAAGCGCTTTCCATTGCGGCTTGAGCAATAGCAATACTCTTAGGGTGAGGTTTAAGCGCCATTAAAAGCTCGTCAACAGTAGATGCTTTATATTCTTTCTTTAATGATTCAATTTTTTCATTGCTTTGTCCTGCGTCAATAGTGGCTTTAACGTCTTTATATTGCCTCATAAGATCGGCGTAGACATTGTTAACTGCCGGTACAATTAATGATTTAAATCTCGCTTTTTTCTCCTGTACTGTCATTGGAGGAAGTTCAGCTTCTTTTTGAGTTAAAACGTAGATAATCGAACCAATAATAATGAGTAAAAAAACGCCTATAATGGCTTTTGTTTTATTTGAAGATAATTTCACTAAAATTTCCTTGTTAATTTTTTGATAAACCTTAAATTATCTCAGCTACTATAACAAAACTTTTATATGAATAAATTCAGTCCCCTGCTTTTCTGGATAAATACTCGTGGCGCAAACCCCACTAAAACACGCAATTGTTGATTCACTTCGCTTAAAATTTAATAATGTCTCATGCACCTTTAGTGAGTCTGAAATCACTACAAAAAATTCCACCGACAGCTACTGGTCCCGAAAACTTTCGTTACTTGGAGCAATGACAATATCCGGCATATTGAAAATTATCTCGGACATAAAATTCTACCGCACCACACAGGCAGCTGCCTTTAATATTTTTTATCTAAACCCCACGTATTAAGTTAAGTAAATTAAAGAAAGTATCAATCTGTTCCTTATCAAGACGATCTAAAAGCTGTTCTGACGTCTGGTTTAATGTTAAAGATGCGTCATTAAATATTTCTTCACCAACAGTCGTGATTTTAACCAAGCTTGCTCTGGCATCTCTTGGACTAGCCTCTTTACAAATCAGCCCAAGTTTCTCCATTGGTATCAACATTCTAGTTACTCCAGAAGCCGTTCTCCCAACTGAGTCAGCCAGGTCGATTCTACGAAGTACTTTATTTGGCGCATTAACTAAATTGTGAAGCACCATGTACTCTGTCAGGCCAATACCATGAATACTACCCAGACTATTTTCAATTTTTTTAGATATAAATGCATTGTTAATCCAGAGACTTTTAGCCACTGCTGCATATTTTGATTCTTTATTCATAATTACCCTACTGAATATGTATTTGATTGATCAAGTATATATTCAGTATAAAAACAATACAAGTAAAGTTTCTTATTTATTTATATTTACTAATTTATATTTACTAGTTTAAGATTTAGCGCGTAGGAGATGGGTTAGCCGAAGGCGTAACCCATCAAAATGTAATTTTTTAGTTATATTATTAGATAGTTGCGTGCTTTAAAATGATGGGTTACGCCGGTGGCTAACCCATCCTACAACTGGCGCATACCCAATCGCATCAGATTCATCTAAACTTTTGTTTATAAACATCCCTGCTTTGCGGTAATAATTTACCATTAGTGTGCGCAACACTATATTTTCCACCACCATGTTTTATCACTTTTATTATTTTATGCTCTGCAACAACATAAGAGCGATGGATACGAATAAAACTATCAGGCAAAATCTTCAGTAATTTATCTAAATTCTTATCGTGCAACAAACAGCTTTGTTCACTGGTATATACTTCTGAATAATTGCCGGATGCTTTAATAAACTCAACATTTTCCAGTGGTATCAGTTCCACCACTCCTGCCGATTTTATTGATAAATACTTGAGTTTTTCCCGTTGAATAAAACTGCCGCCGTCATTTAAAAATCTATCTATCGCCAGTTTAAATCTTTTCGTTGAAATGGGTTTAGTGATAAAATCCAAAACACCAAAATCAAAAGCAAGTGCTGCTTTATCCTGATTAGCAGTGATCACTATGGTTTGATTTTGTTCTTGTGCATTAAGCTTCAAGCATAAACTTAATACCAGCAAAGTTAGGGTAATTATTATCGAACGATTCATATTTATAGTTCTCAAGTGAGTAAGTAGAGCACAACTTAATATTGTTTACCTGCAATAACTAAGGTTAACTGGTGAAATGCACATACATAGTTCGGGTGTCACTTTTCACTGGAAAAAATGAGCGGGCAAGACTTTACTTCCCATCACAGGGGCTTTGACTTTTTGAATAAAGCATCAAATGACAATTCAACTGATTAACACGTTATTCATCTCAATTATTTTGAAAAAACAATTAAATACTGATACTTATACCCAAGCTACTTAGAAATATATTGACTATAATAATTTAACTAAGACTTATTAAGGATAATTAATGAAAACAGTAAAAATTATTGGCTTAATGCTCTGCTTATTCTCCGGCTTGGTTTTTTCTTATTCGGATGAAATTAAAAGTTCTGACGCATCTGACTCAACAGAAAAGCATTCACGAAAACTTGCGGTTGATGGTCAGGTAATTACCAAACATAAAACCACCATTAACGGTAAAAAACTCACTTATACCGCCACAGCAGGCACTCAACCTGTGTGGAATATTGATGGTGAACCAATAGCAAGTTTACATTATACCTATTACCAACGCAGTGATATTAAAGACCGAGCCACTCGCCCCTTAGTTATTTCATTTAATGGCGGGCCCGGTTCAGCTTCAGTGTGGATGCATATTGCCTATACAGGTCCAAAAATATTAAATGTTGATGATGAAGGATATCCATTACAACCTTATGGCATTAAAACAAACCCATACTCTATTTTAGATGTTGCTGATATCGTCTTTGTTAATCCGGTTAATACGGGCTATTCCCGTGTATTAAAAAACAAAGAAGGCAAATTTCCAACTAAAGATGAACTCAAAAAAATGTTTTTTGGTGTCAATGCCGACATTAAGTATTTAGCCCAATGGCTTAATACTTTTATTACCCGGGAAGAACGCTGGCGCTCACCCAAGTATTTAATTGGTGAGAGTTATGGCACCACCCGTGTTTCTGGTTTAGCGTTGGAACTACAACAAAATCAGTGGATGTATTTAAATGGTGTGGTTTTGGTATCCCCTACCGACATTGGTTTAAAAAGAGAAGGCGCTGTTGAATCAGCCAACCGACTACCCTACTTTGCGGCAGCAGCATGGCACCATAAAGTATTGAAGGACAATTTACAAAATCTTGACTTGGCTGAGTTATTACCTGAGGTTGAACAATTTACCCTGAATGAATATTTACCGGCGCTGGCAATGGGCGGATTTATTTCACCAGACAAAAAGCAAAAAATTGCTGAACGGGTAGCAGAATTTTCAGGTTTAAGTGTTAAAGCAGTTCTACAAAACAACCTAGACATTTCCGCCAGCTATTTTTGGAAAGAACTGTTACGTGAACAAGGCAAAACCATTGGCCGTTTAGATTCACGTTATATCGGCATAGATAAAAAAGAATCGGGCAGTCGCCCTGATTACAGTGCAGAACTCACCTCGTGGTTACATTCTTTCACGCCGGCAATTAACCACTATATGCGCACTGAATTAAACTATAAAACTGACATTAAATATAATATGTTTGGTAATGTTCATCCATGGGACAGAAGTCAAAATCATACCGGCGAGAATTTACGTTTAGCTATGGCGCAAAATCCTTATCTCAATGTCATGATCCAATCAGGTTATTATGATGGCGCAACTAACTACTTTGACGCTAAATATACCCTCTGGCAGTTAGATCCCAGTGGTAAAATGAAAGATCGATTAGCTTTTAAAGGCTATCGTAGCGGGCATATGATGTATTTACGTCATGAAGATTTAAAACAAGCCAATGATGACCTCAGGAGTTTCATTCAATCATCATTGCCGAAAAAAGGTACACCTGCTAAATATTAATTCCTTTTATCAAAAAACTGAACATAAAGAAACTGATCACTTCATAAAAGATCTCCTCAAAACAAATCATATAAAAACCAGAGCAACAATTGCTCTGGTTTCTTTTTTCAGGCATACAAATAAAAGCTAAACTGTCATCGGCTTAAAAGGTAAATCTCTATAACGTTTACCTGATGCAGCAAATACAGCATTGGCAAGTGCCGGGGCAAATGGGGCAACGCCCGGTTCACCTAACCCTGTTGGCTCAAAACCTGAATCAACAAAATGGACATTAACTTGTGGCATATCGCTGGTTCGCATAACAGGATAATCATGAAAGTTTGAATTAACCACTGCACCATTTCTAAAAGTGATCTCAGTACTTAAAGCTAATGACATGCCCATAGCCACGGCTCCTTCCATTTGTGCTGCTGCGCCGTCGGTATTAAGTACCTGACCACAATCAATGACACAATCAACCTGCAGAACTTTAATATCATCACCGCTAACTTCTACACGAACTGCCATAGCCACATAAGTTCGAAAGCTATAATGAACGGCTAAACCAATACCTTGTCCTTCAGGTAACTTGTTACGATTATGCCAGGCCGCTTTTTCGGCTGCTAAAGCTAAAGCATCTTTTGAACGTTTAACCTGTTCTTTTTGTTCTGCATTGTCATTGGCGTCATATAATTGATTTAAAAAGGTTAATGGATCTTTGCCTGCTTTATACGATAATTCATCGGCAAAAGAACTAAACGAAAAACCGTAAAATATCGCGTAAACAGCTCGATACCAACCAATGCGGGTATGAGCTTTTGCTTCACCAATTTCACTACGAAAATTAGGTAAACCAAACGGATATTTATCTACAGCTCCCACATCATTTTTTGACGGGCCTGTTGTATCAGCCTTAAACAACGAACCAATCGGTGGAAAGGCTACTCTATGCAACCAACCAGTTACATTTCCCTTTTCATCCAATGACCCTTCAATATGTTGAGCACTAATAGAGTGATAATAACCCGTGCGCATATCTTCTTCACGAGACCAGATAAGTTGCACTGGCGCTTTAACTTGCTGCGAAATAACAGCGGCTTCATGCACATAGTCACACTTGAATTTTCGACCAAAAGCACCGCCGGCCATAGTGACATGTACAATAATATCTGTTGGTTCCCGTTTTAAATATTCACCCAGTACTTTCTGAATAGCCTTTGGCGCCTGAGTTGCCGCCCAAACTTCACATTTATCATCTTCCACGTAAACTACACTGGCATTTGGCTCCATCGGAGAATGGGATAAATGTCCGCCAGTATAAGTTGCTGATAGCTTTTGAGCCGCATTAGAAAAAGCTGTTTTTAAATCGCCCCGTTCTGTTACAACTTCTGCAGGAGATTCCACATTTTTAACTAACTGAGCCTTATAGGCCTTAGTGTCGTATGACTGGTTGTCACCTAAATCCCATTTAATAATGAGTTTTTTCAACGCCTGCTGTGCTGTCCAGGTATTATCAGCAACAACCGCAACACCACCAATAGATCCAAACGGCACTTCAAAACGTGGAATAACAACCACATCAACCACACCTTTCATGGCCAACGCCGCTGATTTATCCACAGATTTAAGTTTGCCACCCAATACAGGGCAATGAGTAATTGCCGCATATTTAAGACCCGGCATCTTGGTATCAACGCCGTACATTCTTTTTCCAACTACGACTTCAGCCTGATCATGGCGAGGAAGTGCTTTACCGATATAATTATATTCAGACTTTTCTTTTAATTTGGGTTTTTCTGGTACGGAAATCGTCGCAGCTAAACTGGCTAACTGACCATAAGACAATTTTTCGCCGTTATTATTATTAATAACAAAATGATTTTTAGCACTACACTGGTCTGCGGGTATCTTCCACACCTTAGTGGCTGCTGCTGCAATAAGCATTTCTTTAGCGGCGGCACCTGCTTCACGCATTGGAATATACATACGACGAATACTGGCTGAACCACCAGTGGCTTGGTGACCATATTTTTCGTCGGCATCACCTTGTTTTACTGAAACACGCGACCAGTCAGCTTCAAGTTCATCAGCCACTGCCCCAGGCAATGCGGTACTAATGCCCTGCCCCATTTCACAACGACCACAATAAATAAGCGTATCGCCATTCTCAGCTATATGAATAAAGGCATTGGGATTAAAATCAAATTCTTTCACCTCATCACCAAACGCCATGCTTTGCATTGGCAATGAAACGCCAATAACTAAACCACCCGTTGCAATACTCGCCGTTTTAAAAAAGTTACGTCTGCTAACGTTTTCAATTGTTGTGTTTTCAGTTGCGTTTTTTTCAATTGCATTGTTTTCAGTTGCGTAGCTTTCAATAGCCGTATTTTCAGTAGACATCAAGACACCTCCCTTGCCAAATCATCAGCCACTTGCGAAATCGCTTTTTTAATACGTTGATAAGTACCACAACGACAAATATTGCCTTGCATCGCCGAATCAATTTCTTCAGCATTCGGGGTTGGGTTTTCATTCAGCAAACTTGCAGCATTCATTATTTGCCCTGACTGACAGTAACCACATTGAGGGACATTGTTTTCTAACCACGCTTTTTGCAGCGGGTGATCTCCATTTTCTGAAAGACCTTCAATAGTCGTGATACTTTTACCGGCAAGCACCCCAACTGGAATTACACACGAGCGTGTTGCAACACCGTCAACATGCACTGTACAAGCGCCACATAAACCAGTACCACAACCATACTTGGTGCCTGTTTTTTCCAATCGATCACGAAGAAACCATAATAAAGGCATATCTTCATCAACATCTATGTTCTGTTTTTCACCATTGATAATTATCGTTTTATTCATACCATTCACTTTGTTGTTTTATATTTAAAAAAAAGCTGATACCAGTTGGTATTATTAAAAAATAGCAAATATCATATTGGTTTAAGTTAAACAAACCTTCTGCATACTTGCGATTAACACCCCATTTTGTGCGTTTAATAACAGGAGAATTATTTCTTGTTACATCATCAGATATTAATAGGTTTTATTAGAGTCATTTTTTGGTTATTTTTAGAGTAATTTAGTTATATACCCGTGGTCATTCAAGATGCGGGAATTTGAGGTGAATTTGAAAGTTTATCTAAAAGGCGCTTGATTGAGCAATAGCGGGCTATTGGGATTGAAAGCAACGTAGTAGATAATCTTTTAAAACGCTTCAAAACCTGCATTTTGAATGATTACGGGTATAGTAGCTATAGATAATAATAGAAGAATAAATAGTTTTTACTTCAAATTGTGTTACCCCATTAATGCCAGTAACCCAATTAACAGTGTATCGCCGTTCCTTCACATTCATGTTTTCTCGGCATACGTACATCCCTGTACATCGCCGTTTTTCTATTTAGTTAAGGTACATTTTGAAAGGTGTTTTTTAGGGTGTTAATTAAGATTTGAGTTAAACCACCCACACACTAATAATTTAACTTACCCCACGATTATTTTTTATCATCGTTATCCATTGCTTCTTCACCCAGCCATGCATCACGAAATTTAATCATAGCTTCAGTTTCTTTTTTATCTTCGCTTTTAAAAGTAACTATTTCCAATTCGGGATCTTCTATGAAAGTAATTTTTGATGAACTTGTTACTCCCCGCTGAATATAATGAATAGTTGCGGTATCACCCGGTTTATATTTTGACAGCGCTTTTTCCCATAAAGATTCACTACGAATTTTTCGGTGATCCAACGCAATAATTTGATCGCCATTATCTAAACCTGCAATATACAAAGGGCTGTCTTTAATCGTTGCCGAAGAAACAATAGCTTCAGGTCCATTAAATTCAAATTTAACTTTCCCTAAACTGGCTTGGTCTTCATTTTTTATTTTGAGTGTTAAGCCTGCATTTGCTAATAAACTTTTATAGTCAGGGATCTCTTTACCTGTAATATATTTTTCAAAGAACTGATCGGCATATGCCTGATCATTAACTAACTCTCCCAAGGTTATTCTTAAATCATTATTGTCGTATGGTATTTCACTTCGACCGTATTTTTGCCAGACGAGGGCCATATAATCATCCAAGCCTAAACCACCACCAGAGCTAGCATCAAAGCTAGCATCAAAGCTAGCATCAGAGCTATCAACAGAGCTATTAACAGAACTATCATCAAATTCTGATCTCAGCGATAAATCAAGTGCAATGGCAATTGAATAACCAATAGTGTAATGACTGATCAATGAATTATTGAAATTACTTTTATCAATAAATATCGCCGCATCTCTAAAGGGTGCCAATTTGCTCATCCCTTCTGCTGAAAACATCTGTTTGCCCGGTGATTGCCTGATGGCATTAATCGTTTTTGCTAATCCTTCAAACTGCTTGTTACGTTTAATTTCCTGCGCACGTAACAAACTCAAATGTGTGTAGTAGCTAGTAAAACCTTCGACAAACCATAATTCCGCACTCATATTAGCCCCTTCAAAATTAAAGGGCTCTAATGATTTAGGACGAATACGCTCAGCATTCCAAGCATGAAGAAATTCATGAGCTAATACACCTTGCTGGCTGAAATCTGCTTCGTCAAAAGACTTGCCAATAGTTAATACCGTAGAGTTACGGTGTTCCATACCGTCACCTTTAACATGTGGCAAAAAACAACTGATAAATGTATAACTGCCATAATCAAAATCCGGATATTCACCAAATATTTTTGCCTGAGTTGCGGTTATTGCTTTTGCTTTTTCGGTAAACTTATCCATCTCTTTTGCAGTTCCTTCATGATGAACGGCTAAATTTATCGTGTATTGCTTCCCCCTGGATTTTACTGTCCAACTACGTAAATCAAAGTTGCTCAACTCAACCGGGCTGTCCATGAAATATTGAAAATTTGGTGCTGTAAAACGATATTTATTTTTTGTTGCCACCAGCTGCGAGGCTACCTTCCACTTTGGATCAAACGGAGTGAAATTAACTTCTACCGCATTTTTATCAAAACCTCTTGCCCAAATAAAGGTGGCAGGTATATTCAAATGAGCATGGGTTCTATCAATAGCTGAATAAGTACCGTCAGCATGGTCGGCATAAAGTGTGTAAGTTACGGTAACTGTTCCATCATGCCCTTCAACATTCCATTGGTAAGGGTTAGGTCTTGTAAATGTTAGTATTTTTCCTTTTCCGTCAACAACACTGAGTTGATAAACATTTTTAGCAAATTCATGGATAGCATATCGTCCGGGAGATGAACGACTCATTCTTAATTCTAAAATATCAGTTTTAACACCCGAAAATGTTGCACTGATTTCAGCTTCATGATGAACAGCATTGTCAAAAGAAACTTGATACACGATTGGCTCGGCGGCGTATAAAGCCGACACAAAAACTAATGGTAATAGCAAGGTTAAATATTTTTTCATCATTATTTGTTAGACCTATTGTTTTCTATTGAATTTATACTCGGTATTCAATATAACACCTAAAAAATGATAAGCACTAATTTCATAGTTTGAATTTCATTTAAATCTAACTTATACCAAACCACGTATATTTTATACGCCATTACTAAAATCTAATGCTAAAATACAAGCATTATTCATTTCAACCTAATTATTGTTGTTACTCCTTATGCTCGCTAAACGTATCCCTTTAAATTTGATCTTACTTACTCTTGTTGCCGTTACATTAATGGGATTTGTACCAGTATTAGTTAAATGGACTAATGCCAACGAAACAACAATAGGAATAGCCCGGTTGGTAATTGGTACTTTAGGTACGTTAACTTTACTCGCCAGCGCTAAATCTTTATCAACACTAACATCAATAACCAAAAAAGACTGGCTTTGGCTTGCGTTAATGGGACTTGTTTTTGCGGTACATTGGTACAGTTATTTTTTAGCCATTAATATAGCCAGTGTTAGTTTTGCTGTTATAGGCGTTTCAACTTACGGAATTCATCTGTTATTGCTTAATCGTTTTTTCTTTAAAGAAACTATAAAACCTTCAGAGTTTTCAGCGATAATCCTTGCTTTTACAGGTGTACTTATTGCCGCCCCATCACTAAATTTTGACAGTAATGCCTTTGTTGGTTTTAGCTACGGTTTAATCAGTGGATTTTTGTATGGGCTTTTATCCATCATGCATAAAAAAACCAACCATTTGCCAACCCATCATCGAGCCCTCGGACAATTTGGCTTTGCCCTTATTTGCTTCAGTTTATTTTGGACATCGTCAAATTGGCAGTTAAATACAGCTGATTGGGTTAATTTATTAGTCTTGGGGGTAGTTTGTACGCTTGTTGCTCATACCTTATGGATCAAAGTATCAACTGAATTACCGGCAAATCTTACTGCTATTTTATATTATATTTATTTACCAGTTGCTATGGGTCTGAGCGTATTAATATTGGATGAAGTTTTAAGCTGGCAAAAATTATTAGGCGCTGGCATCATAGTTTCAGCAAACATAATAATTATTCTAATGCAAAGTAGAAAGCTACCAGAGCCAATTACTTCCACTAAGAATTAATTCCAATTGGTAAAAATTAAACTATAACTGAGCTAATCCCCAAATAAATGCAATTATTGAAGTAAAGGCGAGTAACATAAAATAAGAAAAACCAAGCAAAGCAAATTTTATACTGGTCATCAAGTGCCCTTGTCGATAAACCTTTTTTTGCATAATATACAAATAAATGGGGATCCAAAGTAATAACACAAGCGAGACATTATCAATTAATGATGCCAAAGTACCATAATTGGCAACTAAACTTTCCTGAAGAGTTGATAACAATGCCAGTAGCATTAAAGACACAAAAATAAAAGCATGGCTATGTAATGCAACGGTTAAATGCTCCATATAATATCGTTTGGAAAATAGATAAAAAACCTTTAACAGCAAAGCAAATATTGGCAACAGCACAAACATCATTTGTGGTAAAACACCTAAAATTTGTTTTATCAGTGGGCTAGCATCTTTTTCAAAAGCTTTAGTGGCTTTTTGTGATAATTCTACAGTTATTTCATTTAAACGTTGTTTCTCTGTTTCAGATAGCCAATCGAAACCATCACCGTAATCGATGTTGAAACCCCCATTGTTACGGCCTGATTTATCATTACCAATTTTAACTATATTGTTTACCGGTGATGGTTCAATACTCTCTTCTGGTATTAAGACAGTTGAATTATCACCATCACTTTCCTTCGGTATAATCGCCAAGCTTCCTTTCAACAAGGTAATTGAATGATTAAAAGCCACTTTTTGTATTGTATCACTCGGCTTAACTACATATCCTGCTTGTACTTCCCTACCTTCTATTTCTCCAACCAGTTCTTGCAATTCAACAATAGTTTCCCGCATACCTTTTTCTGTATTTTGTCTTTGATCTAACAATTCATCTAATATTAATTGATCTCTTTCTAGCAATATATAATCGGGTTCAGCCATTTTTTCTTCGAGGTTAATAATTTTATTATTCACTGTTTTGAAAATTGACGTTTTTTCTTGTTGCTGCCCCACTAAGTCTTTAGTTGAATCCTCTGTAAAAAATCCGAGCATGATAAAAAAAACAATGCTAACAAAAAAGTACAATCTTACTGGAGGAACATAATGAACACGGCGACCGCGAATATACTCGTTGGTTAAAAAACCAGGTTTAAAAATCAAGGGTAAAAACGTCCGACCAGCTCTGGAATCAAAACCAAAAATATCGTCTAAGAAGCGCATAACAACATAACCAAAAAATTGAATAAACGAATCTTCCGGCTGGCCACATTTACTACAAAAGGATCCCGTTAATTGGGTGCCGCAATTCTGGCACAGTTTGACAGGAACATTAACTGCATTCTTGGTTTGTTCAGCAAGCTTGGCAACGGAATTATCTGGGATCATTTCTGTAGTCATGACTAAATCTTTATCTTCAAAATTCTTTTATTACCCTGTAGATTATACTATTGATTTTCAGTTGTAAAAATTAAACACTAATATCATAACTAACAACAAATTACTTTTCGAAAAATAATTTAGTAACAATAAAAATCACAAAAACAACTAAAAATAACGATGAATTAACGCTATCAGCCAAAGGTAAAAATAATGAAAATAAGTAAAAGAAACTTTATAAAAGCCAGTGGAGCCAGCCTCGCCACTTTATCTTTAGCTGGCACTGCATTTGCTGGTTCTACCAATAAAAGTAAAGTCACACCTGAGACTGAATTAAAAAACATTACAACAAACGTTACCGCTATAACACCTGCAGAACGCATGGCCAGAATAAAAAAAGCACAGCGTCTTATGGAAAAATTCAACATTGCGGCAATAATTTTAGAACCCGGTGCCGCAATGGATTATTTTTCAGGCATTCAATGGTGGCGCAGTGAACGAGTAACCGCATTAATCATACCAAGAACTGGAGATATTGGCGTTATTTGCCCCTTTTTCGAAGAACCAAGCATACGTGAAACTCTCAGTATTGGCGATGATGTACGGGTATGGCAAGAGCACGAAAGCCCGTTTGAAAAAATTAAACACTTTTTGTCTGATCGAGGTTTAAAAAAAGGTAAAATTGGCTTTGAAAATTCAGTGCGGTTTTTTGCACTAAAAGGCACAATGGCTTTATTACCAGCAATGCAAGATGTTAGCGCTGAGCCAATAACCCGAGGCTGTAGAATAATAAAATCTCAACACGAACTCCAACTAATGCATAAAGCCAATGAAGTAACATTAACCGCTTACGCACATGTTTGGAAAAAACTAGAAATAGGCATGACCCCGTCACAAGTGAAAGAAATAATGACAAATGCTCAATCAGCCCTGGGAGGTAAGGGAATATGGAATATGGCATTAGTAAATGAAGCCAGCGCCTACCCGCATGGCACGCATCAAAAACAAGTCATCAAAGAAGGCTCTATTGTTTTAATGGACTGTGGTTGCAATGTTCACGGCTATCAATCAGACATCAGCCGAACTTTTGTTGTTGGCGAACCATCAAAACATCAACGAAAAATTTGGCAAACCGTTAGAACAGGACAAAACATTGCCTTTGAAAAAGCACAAATAGGTGTAGAAGCCGGAGCAGTGGATGACGCTGTTAGAAAGCATTATCAAACACTGGGTTTTGGTCCTGATTATAAATTACCGGGCCTTTCACACCGTACGGGGCATGGCATAGGCATGGAAGGTCATGAAAGTGTTAATTTTGTTCACGGTGAAAAAGAGAAATTAGCCGCTGGCATGTGTTTTTCAAATGAACCCGGAATTTATATCCCGGGAAAATTTGGTGTACGACTGGAAGACTGTATTTACATGACAGCAAATGGACCTCGTTGGTTCACCGTACCTGCAGATTCATTAGATGATCCCATTGGTAAAGTTGAGAAGTTGTGACTTTGTGAGAAATTGTAGCTTTCTGGTGAAATGTGTAATGAAATATTGAACTAAATAGGATCAGAATCTAAGAAGATCTGATCCTAATGGCACTTCAGTTAAGGATTATTAATATAGTAGCGCCATGTATGGCGTTATACTGTTTTAGGCAAATTACTCTACCTTCCATCGTTATCCTTTAGAAATCACATCCACATGATTTCAAGCTAAAATTCACCACAAAATAACTGAGACAATACACTAATTTATAGTGGTTCCCCTCAATCAAGTGCCATCCTGACCTGAACATAATTAATTCAAAAAAGAATAAATATCGAAAATTTAGTTTCATTTATTTACTGAAGTCAGAATTGCTAGAAGAATTTAATGAAACCCCTTTTCTACACTTTCAGCTGACAAATCACCAGCTGCAAATTTTATAATTTCAGATGTAGAACTAAAATTCTCTACAATGGCACCGAGACTTTTAATTTCTTTTGAGACATCTTCGTAAACTTGAATAAACTCTTCCTTTTGGATATTTGGCTTTTCCAGAGCAAACAACGTACGTTCAGCATCGATTACACCAGAATTAATTAATTTTCCAACTCTGTGTATCCATTGTTCACTATGTTCAATAGCTTTTAATGCAGTTTTTTGCTCAAATGCCAGTGGTTTAATCGCCCTATATTTATTTCCAGTTTTATTAACTAAAGGGAATGGAATTTCATATATGCCAGCCTTAAGCTTTATCTCACCGTACTTAATCGGTAACTTGGTGTTAATTTTCTTCTTAAGCAATCGCACCATTTGTTGTTCTCTATATTCTGGAGCAGTAGAAAAATTCCGACCAATAAACCTTTCATATAAAGTTTCTAACGTCACATCAAAATTATCTGTTATCAAAGTCGCTATTTCACCAAAATGGACCACAGATTCTCTAGGGCGTGTTATTTCTTTAAATTGATCAACCAAGCCTTTACCCTGAACTGAATGATGAAAAAAATAATTTCTTATTCTATTAAGTTCATCTTCAAAACCTTGTACAGCATGTTGATATACCTGCCCATCTAAATCGTCAAAAAAGTTAGTAACTCTTGCAAATTTTTTCGGTGCTAATTTAAAATTATAAAGTCCTAATTTAGGTGCAATTAATACGACTCCAACATTAGCAAACTCTCTAGTTTCAGCAAAAGGCATAAAACGAACTACTGCGAACATACATTGCATGTTTTTTGAATTTACAGTCATTACAGCCTCTCCCAAAATATGTTGTCTCTATATTCGTTTAATACTAGCCTTATTTGATTCTTAGATTCAACTAATAAGTGCAATTCATAACACTAGCGGGGCTTCATAACACTAGCGGGGGTCGGACCAACATCACGCACCACTAGCGGGGGTCGGACACCACTAACGGGGGTCGGACCAACATAACAGATTGATTAATCTCTATTTAATATCAATAAAAAGCCCTTAAAACGGCTTAGACCTATGTTTTCGACCTATAAATCGATTTTGTAAGGCCTACTAGGCTCTTTAACTAGATGACA
>JABSOI010000041.1 GCA_013216015.1 Alteromonadaceae bacterium
TAAACGGCTTGATATTACTCTCCTCCTCAAGCCCTTTCATGATGACTTCTGCTGTACGATGATGAGGTAATACTGTATAAACAGCTGCCACTTGCGCCATTCGTTTGCGGTCTTTTTTTTCACCTGGACTTAGGCGGCTATTGAGTTTTTTACTTTTTAGAGCGGCTTTTTTGGTACATTCTCTTAAGCCATCTGGACGCATAACAATTCCTTTTCCGTCAAAGGTCAATACCAGTAAATCGTCAGTATTCTCAGGCTCTTTATAGTGATTTTGTTCATAGTAAAGCTCAAAATCTTGCGCTACATCCTGAGCCAATTGTAAACTTTGCCGTTTAGGAATATGACCACCCGTTGTTTTATCAATATTTTCGATAACATTATCATACGAGGTATTAATCGCTTCCAGTGCATTTCGTTGTCTTATGCCATCGGAATATTGATCGTCAGGTAAATTTAATTGCGCATCCAGCGGAAATTGGCTAGCCTGCTGTCGTTGACTATAGCTTTTTCGGCTCACTTTCACCTTACCAAACAAGCTAATAATATTTCTACTTGTTTTGTTTTTAACATGATTTAAATCCAGACCGCTAGTTGTTTGAACCAGCTGTTTTGGTTCATCTTTTGCTTTAGTATCCAGATAACCTTGTAGCAGTCTCCTGAGTAGTTCATGCCCTTCGTTCTTAATGTATCGCTCAACATCACCATGTTCGCTACACATTTTCTGCTCTGATTGTAATTCTGTGATCATTTGCTCAAGTTGTTCTCTAGCGCAAGTAAAGAATGAAAAATCAGGAGAATTCAAGTAAGCTACATTCATGGGGAGCCTTAGTAGTGTGTCTTGTGGCGTGTCGTAACAATATAAGTAACACAAAAAGGCTTCTCTATCCTCATTTATTTTCAGTAACCTATTGATCACAAATAGATCTTTTTATATTTTCGTCGAACGAAAGGATCTACACCCATCTCAATTTCTTCTTCATTTAAATCAATGCTGGGCTTATTTTCTTTAAGACAATAGGCAATGAGTCCAGCCAGCATGTTGAGCATGAATCCATTGGTACTGCGGTGTCTAGAGTGCTCAACATAAGAAATGTTTTTCAACTGTTCATTTACCGTTTCAATTAAGAACCGCTTTTTAAGCATTGCCTTATCCCATAACGATATAGTTTTTTTCTTCATGTTTTTTCTTACGTTCGTGACTAATTCAACACCTTTTTCCAATAATCCCTCTGCTAAAGCCCCTTACTCAAATAGCCTTTATCACCATAAAGTTCCCCAGACAATGGCGTTACCATTGAGGGAAATTGAGGGAATTGATTTTCTGTCATCGACATTTCCTTCGGTTATTTTGACCGATAATATATCACCTAAATGGTTGACTATTAAGTGTAATTTAAAATCGAAGAACCAACCCATAGTACCTTTCCCATGCTTAGCTATGCCTTCAAAGACTTTATTTCGTTTTGCTCTAATAATATGGCAAACAAAAATTGAAGTTGAGTCTACAAAAGCTATTCCTGTTGGTTTACCCAACCGTGTCGTAAGGTAACTACTTAAAGGTACAATAACTGACTGCATAACCTCTATAAACCTTGTATAGCTTAGTAATGAATGTAAATACGATTTTAAATATTTGGCAACATATCCTAAATAATAATTTTTAAAGTCTCGATAATGTGATTGATGAAAGCCTATCAAAATAGTCATTATTTCAGAATAAGTCATCCTTTTAGGTCGTCGTCTTTTTATGTCACCATTGTCAATTAATGTATTCTCCCATTCAGGAATAAATAGCTTACAAAAATCATCGACATCACAAAACGTTTCTACTAAATCATTCATCCTTGAACCTTATCTATCCCATTGTTAACAATCGAAAGATCTGATCGAGGTGGATGAATTTAGTTCCATTTAATTTTTATTTTTTTATCCCGAACTCAGGTTAAGTACCTACATCCATGTCGGCAACGCAGCTAGTGGTGATTTAGACCATCTGAAGATGATCACTTATTTAGTGCGATTAATGGTATGGACTTAAGCAGTATTGAGTAAATGTTTGCTACTAGTGATGCTTTGGCGTCGTTTTAATTTTCGATTTTAACAATATTTACTAAATGAATCAGGTGAGCCAACGGCATTCTTAAAATAATGCTCAAACGGTATGGTGAGTTTTAGACAGTTTTCGGGGGATATGTTTAAACAGACTAAAATATTACAGTTTGATTCATCAATAAAACCAAATTTATCTTCGCGAATACAACTCCGTGTTAAATCGACTAATTCTAAATAATCTTTAATGGGAAAGGGAAATTCTTTGGGCATTTGTTTTCTTGCATTGCCGATAAATAGCGGCAATCCAGATGGCTGTGACCTTCTTTTGCAGATTTTTCGCGTAATGAAATAATTGGAATGGGTGGCCTAATTAAATTACAGATTTTTCGCGTAATGAAATAATTGGAATGGGTGGCCTAATTAAATTAAATTAGAAAACACTGTTTTGGATTAGATTTTGTATCGATAACGCCCGACTAACAGATAAATTGGCTCTGTTCCATAATACTGTTGTCCCTCGATGAATCCCCTATTTTTAAAGGGTTAGGCGATAAATTGGTTTTTTAACGAGAATTAGTCACAGAGTCCTAGATATAAGGGTTGAGTTTAATTCCATTTGAAGGGACAACAATTATCTACAACAGAGCCGATAAATTGCAGTTGGCTAAACTAGTGAACGAACAACAAGCCAACTGTAATTTGTCTATATTAATATTTCTGTTATGTGTAGCCTAGCAAATTATTTAGGCTTAACATTCGTCGCGCACGGGCCTTTTTGTCCTTCGCCCACAACATAGTCAACCTTTTGACCTTCATCAAGTGACTTATAGCCGTCAACTTGAATTTCTGAGTGGTGAACAAACAAATCTTTACTACCGTCTTCAGGAGTAATAAAACCAAAACCTTTGTCTGCATTAAACCATTTTACTGTACCTGTACTCATATTCTTTCTCTTTATTATTCGGTGAACAAAAAATAACCAGTCTCGCTATCACCATTACGAGACTAGTTTTAATACTTTAGACTTAACGCCTGTGTAATTTGCGTATTGAAGTGTAGCGTAAATGGGTCAAATTGATACACCTGTTATGCTACATTCGCTAGTTTTATTTGAATCATGGGCAAGTAACGTCCTGCTATACTACCAGATTCTTTCCGCCCTGTTACTGTTGCCCCCATGGCTATATAGAAAGCGCCTCTAGCAATATTGCCTCATGATGTAGATTTTCTAGGTTATAAAACCCCAGTACATCGTCATTCTCTTGTGCCAAATAATATCGACATCTATCATCAGAAACTTGTTCTTTTGAATGTGAAAGCTCATCTACACAAGAATCCATAAATTCTTTATTGTATCCCCAATGCGCCTTAGATTTTATAGCTAATTCAGAAATCAGCTTAGCTTCTGACGAATTAACTTTTCTTATTTCAAACATAAAGTCAAAAATCCGGGTCAGGTCTTTCTTTTTGCATAAATATAAAGCATGTCAAAACAGACTTAATTCCCACGTGGTGATTAATAATAATTCATTAGAACAAATATCACAAAACCTTTACTGCGTCATCAGGTCAGTAATGCGAACCTTGTTAACTTTAGAGACCAATAATTGTTTAATCGGTTCCTTCCTTTATGACAGCGGTAATTTTTACCATTATACGAATTAAAAAATGTATATCAAATATTTATATCTCATCAAGTTAAAATTCAACTTTCTAAGTCGCTTCATAAGTCGCTTAAGAGCGAAAACACCATATAATCTTTCAACAAGGATCGAAATCATTAGTAATAGTGACTGTAATCTCGCCATATTTTAACAATACATTTGGACCATAAGTGGCATTTTTAACCTAATATATTATTTGAGCTTAAGTCAAAAAACAAAATTGAAAAATACCAGCCCAGATATGATTTACTACACTAAAAATCACACTTTCAACAAGCAATAGTGAATAAATACCCCCTACTGTATAAAAATCACGAAAGGGTCCACATTTAATAAAAACCCAAATACATACAACTTAAACGAAGCTTAACACATTTATTTTATTTAACTTACCCAATAACTTCCAATCATTGTATAAAATTGAGTTGGTACTCTTTAAAAACAAAGAGCCAAACACATACCTTACACTGTGAAAACAATAATATAGAACAATAAATCAACAAAATAAAAAGTGAGAAACAAGCATTTTCCAGTAAAACAGTAAAATAAATAACATTTGAATTCAATAGGTTATCTTTTAAGTAGTATTTAAGGGGACGCCATTTTTCAACTTTTTATCATCATTGTTAGGCTGTTTTCCCTGTTCAATGTGAACTTGTAAAACATCATACAGTTCACTTAATAATAAATCTAAAAAATACATTAACTCAATATAATTAAACTCTACCGCCCTCAATTCCAGCGCCAATGATTCGGCCTATAATTTAATTATAAGATAATTAGGATCTATTTAGTGTGAAATTCGTTAAGATATGCTTGGTATCAAATTAGCCAAAAGTTAAAATGGCGAAATAACCTCGCCGAAAATATACGCCTTTCAAGTTATTTTACCGTTATTTTTTACCACTAAGCGGTCAAACTTTAGTTGCTAAAACATGGCAAATTTATGGTTATTATTTCCAAAAAATACTGACATTAGTTTAATTATTATAAACGTTTTGCTCATCTACATGGCAATAAAATCACCTGATTTATAAGCAAGGTGCTTCTTGATTAATAACGACAACATTGGCTTAAATTTATTGACTATGGAATACACTTATAGATTATTAAATTTTTCAGTGAAACGATCTATTTCCTGTTTTTTATACGAAATATGCCCAAGCCCATAATTCCTAATACGAAAATAACTAAAGTTGATGGTTCAGGTTCAACTACAGCTGAGTAGATAAAAGTTCCGGCATCATAAATGTTTTCTGGTTCGGCATCAGACGTGTGAGGGGCTACTAACTCGTTTCCTCCCACATAATAATTACTACCGATGTCAATTTTGATTAATCCATTCCCATCATTTACTGTAGGTAGTATATTCGTAGCTTCCCAATAGGCATTACCATTCTGGTTATCTAAATTAAAACCTCTAGCCGCAATAATATAACTGCCTACGTTTAAATTAACGTCTACTATGTCAAAAAATCGGCTTTGGCCTATTAAAGGATTATTAGTTCCATTAAGAGTGCAATTTCTGTTGTAAATCCGTCTTGATTACTGTCAAAAAAAAAAGGGGTCAAGTCGCATTTTTAAAGATATTTTTAATAATATCGACCATCTTGCGGTCAGCGACTTGACTCCTTATTTCTTCTAAAATCAAATTTGAATAAATCCTCACACCCCCACCCTAACCATTAGCAATATCCAAACTAATCTGTTCCATCACATCTTTATTGTTCCGTTGATACAAACGCAAATAAGTTTTAGACCCCGTAATACTAATCGAATCAGCAATGGCTTCCATCGCTTTTAACCACTGTTCGTCTTTAATAGCTAAGCGGCGTAAACCTAAAATACGCGTTACTGAAATATTGCCGGCTTTGTCGGTTTGAAAGGCATGTTCAACTAAAGCTTTAATGTTGTCGTTACCACCTTGTGTCCAGCGATGAATGTAATCATCAATCAGTGATTTAGCCACTTGTAGGCGTTCATCAAAGGTAATGCTTTCGTTAATGCTACGCTTGATCATATTTCGTCCTTCATTTGATGCCAGGCTAACATTACCTTTTTTACCTCCGATTTTTTGCCCGTAATCTGCAGCAGAAAGTTCAATAAAGTCTTGAATTTGCATTAAGGTTTTAATTTTGTATTCTTGTAACTTTTGGCTAAGTTCTTTCCTTCGTCGATAATTTCATTCACTAATTCATCACGTAATAAATCAATAGCTTCTATCTTTGATTCTGGTACCAAATAACCCACCGCGTTAGTGCGGTAACCCGCTGGTACGTCATTCGTTGTTGATGTAAGGGTGTTATCGTTCATGCTATCTCGCTTATTATTTTGCATAAGAAAGTGTCCTATAATTCAACCTTTAAATAGGTTAGGCCGTTGGCTATCAACCAAGTGAAAAACAGGTGATTAACCAGGGGATTGGTTTTTGTGCTATCAACATAAAAAATAGCCATTACAACATCACCATAACCTCATGCTCTGCTTCATCAATCCAGAAACCTACCTAAATTCGTACATTAACCCTAAGCTAAAATAAGCGTCATCGTACTCTTGCTCAGCGGCTTTTTGCTCATTTTTAGCGACTCCACTGCCTTTGCTGTACATCACTCCCAAAGAATACTGTGTACCCCTTGTTCGGCAGATTTTATGAACCAGTGGACGGCTTGTTGCTCATCTTTAGCTACGTCACGACCTGTGCTGTACATGACTCCCAAATTATACTGTACAGTATAATCCCCTTGTTCTGCGGCTAATTTATATACGTACATAGGGCTATTTTTATCTTCATCCATTGATGAATATATAGGTGAAGGTGAATCACAACTTGTCAGGGTCAATAACGAAAAGACAAGAGAAACACTCATTAAAAAAGATACTGACTTCATTTTTATTCCTCTAGGATCATCAATTTAGACTGGTTATTCAATTACACTATCACATGTCAATCACAGCTTAACACGCAGCCTGTTATTGACACTAATTACACTTAAGCACCTGAAACTTAATATTTATATATTTAATCTGTGTTTTTTCTGTCGGATTACGGAGTTATTTATTTAATGAGTGAGAACATTGCAGGAAGTATCAAGTTATTTTTTCAATAATATTTTGATTGATAGTACTCCTGATGTCAGAATCTGCATTACTCGTGATTATGGTAACCATATTACGTTTCGCTAACATATATATACGATAATCGTTAAACGAAGAAACGAGTATCTTGGTGACCCCATATTAAAGAAATAATACTGCGTTTTAATGAACTTATTGTTTTATTCATACTCAATGATCTTCATAAATAAAGACAAAAGTATTCAAATGACAAAACAAATTAACCGCTTGAGTATTAAACTTCGTTTCCCATCAATGGCTACCTCAGCTTTTTTTTATTCCGTCTTTATTCATGTTGCCGTGCTTTATGCTTTATTAAACATCACTCCAACGATAGCCCCACCCCTCCAAAAAAAAGTGATAAAAATAATTTCAGCAAAACTTTTTTATAAAAAAGAGTCAAGTACTACGGTAGTCGAGCAGAAAGTAAAAGTATCCGAACGTAGCAATGAGCAAAGCAATATAAAAAAAACTGATACAACAACAACAACAACAACAAGCCAAAGCAAAGCTAAAAGCGTAATTGATCCTCTAGATAAAATTAAAACAACGAAAAATAAAAATTCAGAAGTGAAGACTCATAAAAACACAACAACACGAAGAGTCAGTGCACAAAATTCTTTGCAGTCATTGCGTGAACAACTTAATAATCAAATCCGTGACCAGAGTGCAAAAGAATATTATAAAGCGTTTGTTGAAAGCAAAAATTTTATTCCTCGCTCTACCACTAAATTTAAACAACTACCTGAGGCTAAGGCGGTAGATGTCAAAATTAATTGCGATAGTGCTTTTAACAAAGGTGTGAAAATTATTTCAGGACTACTAGGAGGGTCAATTAAATGTAATATACCCAAACTACTTGGAAATGCAGGATTCAGCAAGTCGATAAACGGCTATATTCAAGGCATTAAATTTTATAAATGGTTTTTCCCTTTTGAGATTTAATAACGCAGGAGATAGCCGTTTATCGCCTTGCCCGAAGGGAGCTAAGCTAGAACACCAGTGCTGCGTTGCAACACTTTACAAGGGAACAACCATTATATGCGTGTTGCGCCTTGCTCTGATGTCCTAGCTTAGCTCTGAACCTGCATTTCCAAGTAGCTTGGGTATAGGTTTAATGGCTCACAAAAATACATTGATGCACGATTAGAAAAATTGGGGAAAAAGAAAGATAAAAAATAACACTAATACAAATAATACAAGTAATACGACAAATATCGGATTTCTGATGTCCAAATTTTCACTATATAAAAACAACGATAATAACTTTGCTTACGAGCCTGTAAAAAAGATTGTTAACCTGCTTTTTAAAATTATTTCATGTTTATTTATTTCTTGTTTACTTATTTATTAGTAAGTAGCGCAATAATTTCCTGTTCATATTGCGGAATTTTTTTTGTGAAAAATCCGGCATGAGTCGTTTTAATATCACCATTTTTATCAATAAGTATGCTGCTTGGCATACCTTGAATTTTAAAATGCTTTGCTGTTTTGCCTTTAGGATCATAAATCACCGCAAAATCAGCTGGATTCTCTTTTAAGAATTTTTCAGCATGTTCACGATTTGCATCTAAATTCACGCTTATTACGACAAAACCTTGATCTTGATACTTACGTTGTATTTGGTTCAACCAGGGAAAAGATTTTCGACAAGGACCACACCAGGAAGCCCAAAAATCAAGATAAATAACTTCACCTTTATGATCTTGAATAGCTTTTTCCAACTGTTGCTTGCTTGTTAACGCATTACTAAAAGCAGCATTGGAAATGATTAAACTGATCAATATCAGCATAAATTTTGTTATAGGATTGAATTTTCGCAAGATAATTTCTTCTCTAATTTTTGATTTAACTAATATTTTATACCTGCACTAACACCAATACTAACACCAGTACTAACAAACAAGGTAAAACATACACTAAAAACACAGCTAAACTAACATAAAGTCAATTTAAACTTAACATTAATACGGCATTAATTTAATATAAGCGAACTCATCTAAAGATAATCTTCTGCATTAAAAGCGCTACACGCTAATAAATTTTATCGTATAAACATTTTTAAGGATATTCCCCATTGATTGACTTTACTTTACTAACCCTATTTATCCCAACTTTTTTTCTGGTCTCACTTACACCGGGTATGTGTATGACACTGGCAATGACTTTAGGTATGTCGATAGGTGTTAAAAAAACTATGTGGATGATGTGGGGCGAAATCCTGGGTGTGGCCCTTGTTGCTATTGCCGCTGTGGTTGGTGTATCGGCAGTTTTGTTAAAATTCCCCGCTATTTTCAGCATACTTAAATTGTTAGGGGCATGTTATTTACTTTTCATTGGAATAAACATGTGGCGTTCTAAAGGTAAATTAGCCATAAATATGCAACATAATTCAACAACAATCAGTAAGCGAAAATTATTCTCTCAGGGTTTTATCACCGCTATTGCCAATCCTAAAGGTTGGGCCTTTATGGTTTCCCTGTTGCCTCCTTTAATCAACCCTGACTATTCACTCACTTCGCAACTCGGAATTTTAGTACTGATTATAATGCTGTCTGAATTTATTTGCATGATGCTGTATGCCACAGGCGGAAAAACTATTGGTAAAGTTTTAACCCAAACAGATAACGTTAAATTATTGAACAAAATATCAGGCACTTTGATGATGGCTGTTGCACTTTGGTTGGCACTGGGCTGAATTTATTTAAATAAAAGTAATGGGTTACGCCTGTGGCTAACCCACCCTACAAAACTACGAAATTGGACTAGGAAATTGAAATAGTTAAGCATTCCTTGTCTCCTCAAAGATATCTATATTGAAGCGTCATCATTTCAATGCCGGAAAAATAAAATCACTGACTAACTGACCATTTATTTGTAATGATTCTCTAGTATAATTTTGAGCTGTGATAACAATTACCGTATTTAAATCAGGAATAACTAAAATCGACTTTCCGCCCTTACCATGAGCATAAAACAAGTCATTGTCAATTCCCGGAAGCTGGCTACTTAAACGCCACCATAAATAACCAAAACTATCTAAATCAGCATCATAAAACTGATGAGAAGTCGCTTCTTCTATCCAATCCTGAGATAAAATATATTGACCATTCCATTGTCCAGACAACATTACCTGTCCAATTTTCGCCATGTCTCTTGAGCGTAAAAATAATCCATTAGGATGTAATAAATCACCATTCGTTTTTAACCAGTCATAATGAGTGATCCCTAAAGGTTGAAATAGTTTTTCATCCGCAAAATCTATACCTTTCATTTGAGTAGTATTTTCAATAACACCCGCCAAACCGACAACACTGCCTGCACAATAAGCAAACTCTGATCCTGCAGTTCGAACAGAAGGTAATGTTAAGAAAAACTCCAGCCAATCTTCACTTTCAAACATAAACGCTTCACGGCCCGTTGACACTAAATGTGTATCATTGCAATCTAAACCTGATGACATCGTTAATAAATGACGGACACTGAGATCATGTTTCCTTTCATGCCAATTTTTTGATAAATCATATTCAGAGAATAGCGGCATTACCTTTTCATCAACACTTGCAATATAACCATTATCTATTGCTAAACCCACTAACGTAGAAATAATACTCTTAGAAACCGATCTCAAATCATTTAACTTATCGCGACTGTTATTTTCAAAATATCCCTCATGTACTAAAAAACCATCTTTTACAATGACTATGCTATCGATAGGACCATAAACACCCTTTTCAATCCAAACCATCATATTCTCGATAATTTCCTGGTCGATATTCACCTCAGTTAACGACTTAGTTTGCCAATTATCCTGGGTAAGTTCAGGTATCTTATATTCGTATAAGCTAAGATCAGGTGTAACATAACTATCACTTGATTCTTCATTACTATTGCAGCCAATTAAAAATATCGAAATAACACAAACTATATACCCATCACCATTCAAAATGCAGGTTTTGATTCGTTTAAAAAACATATTTACTGCGTTGCTGAATCTTAAATAAGAATAACTTATCCGGCGAATCAGCGTCTTGTAACTATGCTTTTTAATTCACCTCAAATTCCCGCATTTTGAAAGGTAACGGGTATAGAACCTAATTTACATTTCATTCTACTCTCATGTAAGTTAAATACTTTTATCATTTAACGGAGGAACTAAACAAGATTGAATTCGATATGATTTCAATATTTTTTGATGATGTTTATGTGATGACTTTAAAATCAATTAGATACGTTGTAAACTCATCAAGCAGTGGTAAATAAAATGACTAGAATATTGATGACATCTTCAGAAAACAACAACCTCAAACAGAAAATATCTGGTGACTTTTTAGTGGGAAAATGGCTTATACAGCCAAAATTAAACCAAATTTCATTTGAAGATAACATTTAAGTCCTTGAGCCAAAGTTAATTAAAGTTTTAACTTTCCTGGCCGAACGTCCAAAACAAGTGATTTCCAGAGAAGAATTGATCGCAGCATTATGGCAAAGTCAAGTTAGCAAAGGAGCAGTAAACAGGGTTATCGCAATATTACGTAAATGTTTAGGCGACAATACAGAAACGCCAGAATACATTCAGACTATTGCTAAGCAAGGCTATCGATTAATTGCCTCTGTTAGTCTGGTAAACTCCGTAAAAACAGTAAAAGGGTTAACAAAGCCTAATTCATCAAAAATTAATTTCGCTAAATTCTCAATAGCCAGCACATTACTTATTCTGATTACAATTGTGTGTTATCAATATTTTACTCAACAAAATATCCCAGAGCTTAAAACAACATTACAACCATTAACAAGCCTTAAAGGTAATGAGGTTGGTGCAAGTTTTTCTAAAGATGGTAAGTGGTTAATTTATAGTCATCAAGTTGATTTAACTTCACCATTACATTTGTATATTAAATCAATACAAAACAACCAGATTATTCAATTAACTGATAATGCCTTAAATATAAGTGCCCCCGCAATTTCATCCCAGTCAAACAAAATTGCTTATTTTGAAAAAAACTATCAACAATGCCAACTGAAATTAATGACTTTAAATAAACAGATGCAGCCATTAACAACAACGAAACTCGCAAGTTGTGATCCAGGAGTACATTTTTCAACACTAACATGGTCAATTGATGATAAAAAACTTATTTATACAGATCGAAAATCCGATCAACACCCATATTTAATACAACAATTAACCCTTGATACAGGTAGAATTCAAAGCTTATCGCAACTACCTGACAGCCATTATGGTGACTATGCTATTGCTTTATCTCCCAACGGAAAAAAACTCGCTTTTTTACGTAGCAAATATTGGGATAACAGCGAGTTATACTTAATGGACATGACAACCTTAGCCATAGAAAAAGTGTGGCAATTTGACTTTTTGCTTTGGTCAGTAAGTTTTTTAGATGATCAATCACTTATTTATAGCGATGGAAAGTCGCCGGGAAACCTTCATCAGTTAAATTTAAGCCAGCAAAAAGTAAAGCATTTATATTCATCAACAGGCTTTCTATTTAATCCTAAACCTGCTTATAAACAAGGTGATATAATTTATAATCAAATCAATATTGAAGTTGACCTATGGCGTATAAATTTACCTGTTAAAAATAAAAACAGTGCATTTATCGCACAAATCAACTCAAGCTCTATTGATGAAAAACCCGTAATTAGTGATAACTCTGAGGCACTGGCTTTTTTATCTAATCGCCTGGGTGAACTTAATTTATGGATTAAGAATACGGAAAAATTATTCCCAATAAAAAGCATAGATACAAAAGAACGCTTAGATTCGTATTTTTGGCTAGCTGATAACAAAAGAATAATAGTAGAAACGGGAACTAATAAATTACTGATCGTAGATACTGAAAAAAATATAACATCAATAATTAAAACTGTTAATAATATTGCCGTTCACCCTTCCAGATCTCAAAATTCACGTTGGCTATATTACAGCTCAGATAAAAACGGTGATTAGCAGATATGGCGACAACTCATTGATGAACCGTCATAACCACAGTTAATCACAGTAACAGGAGGATATAGTGCGAAGGAAAGCTTTGATGGGAAAAACCTGATCTATATCAAATACCGGCAAGCTGGTTTATGGCAACTCAATTTAACGTCAGGTCAGGAATCGTTACTTATTGATGATTTACATCGACGGACACAGTTCAAAATAGGCAAAGAAAGTATTTATTTTTCCAGGAAAAATAATGGCATGAAGCAAATTGGGCAATACGGGCTATCGGATAAACAAGAAACCCTCATTTTCGAAATGCCAGCCACCCAACAGATGGAATATGACGTAAATAAATCTTGCACACGTTTACTTTATTCGGCTTGGTTTGGTTTGGAGATTCAGACATTATGTTATTGAAAAAATAACTTAAGAAAGCCCTGGGTATTAAAACTTTAACTTCCCAGTTACACATTTCTTTGCTAATTGATATTATTAGGACTATTGCTCGGCAACAACGATTGTAATTGTCCTTTCAATAAAGCGTCTGAAAGCTTTTTTCGGAATAAAATTAGCTTTTTTTTCTGTATTAAAAAGCTGTAATAATGCATTTATCTGCTTGTCATTCATAATTTCATCTACAGACAATTGCGTTTTATGTAAATCTGATACTCGCCGTACCCAAGCAACTGTGTTTTTTCTAAAAGCATCCACTACATGTTTGTTCGTTGTTTTTCCATGACCGGGTACAATATTGGAACTTTCATTCGAAAAGGACATTATTTTATTGATGCTGCCATTTAAACCGATTAAACCTCCGGCATAAAATGTTGGGTGCCAGCTGTTATCAAATACATCTCCTACGAACAAGGCATTGCTTTCTCTATGATAAATTAACAGGTCTTCAAATGAATGTGATTTAACTTGGGCAAATTCCAGTCCTGAATTAATGAGCTCTGATTTAATGCTTGTCGACAAAGTTATTTCATCAGTTTTTCTTTCGCTTTCTAAAATTGCACCGCTAACAATCTTTGCCCCACGTTTTTTAAAAAAATCATTCCCTCCAGTATGATCTTCATCTCCATGAGTATTAATGACATATTTAATTGGCTGATCAGACATTTTTTTGATGAGCGCATTAAGATCCTTAAACCTACCCTCTCCAGGCATGGGATCTATTAAAATAATACCGTTGTCACCAATTAGTACACCAATATTAGTTCCATAATCTTTGTCGGCAATTACATATAACGATTCACTTATCTTATTGATCTCAAATGGTTCAATTTTGTCATCCGAACCATCAACTTTTGTGAATGCTAAAAATATCATCGCACATAACAAAATCAAAAATTTAAATAACATTTAATTACCCCAATAAATATAGAATCATCCACCATAATATTTTCTCATATAAAATTCAATTGATTATAAATTAAACTATGCATGGTCAGAAATAAAACTACGCTTGAAAAGCGTGATCCTATTAGTATTTGTAACGAGTACTATCAAAATCAATAAAAAATGTTTGTGATACTATATCTGCCGTGGTGATATTTTTTATCTCTGCGCTGATCCATAAACGCCAAGTCATTTTTTCTTCTGAGCAACTACCTAACATAGTTTCTCCAACAAAATGATGCTCTTTTCTTGATGATAATGGTGATGATGATGAAAACAATACTGGGATTTTCCCCATAAACATTTCTTTACCTTCAAGGTAAGCCGATATTTTATTTACTTTTAAAACTTCTTTACCCTGATTGATTTTTAAAGCTTCACCACCTTTTTGAAAATAACTCACTTCAATATTAAATGGAGTTTCTGTGATAACACTATTTTCAACAGCAAATTTAACAGTAAAAACGCCTATTTTAGTATCAACTTCACATCGGCTTTGGCTTACTAAGCATATTGGTTTGTAAGTTACCCGAGCTTTCTCTGGTAATGGATCACAACGGCTTAAAGCCATAATAAAAAAAAGACTGACAAAATATTTAAACATTGATTGTTTTTAAAGCACTCATGATGGTCGTTCAGATTATTATTATGCTACCAAAACTTTATAGGCACACCAAGACTATCAATCAATATTATCAATCAATACGACCAATAAAAAAATGTCCGGCAATACACATTTTAGGATCTAAAAATTATTTTAATACATAACAGACTGATTTTATAAGCTTAGTCATCTTTACATTAATCACAAAAATTTTGTTCCACATTACTTTCATAAAGTCAATGAATGCAATTATATATTCTCTTGATCTATATCAAAGGAATAGCGTTATATTTGTTGATTTCTAGCGTATCTCGCGTGTAGAATTGCGCGCTGTATTTCATGCTATGACTCGCTTGCATGACATATGGCATGGTCTTTTAGACAAAAACATAGAACTGTACAAATTGTGTTCATTAACCTAAATTCAGGTTAACAATTTATTTACCATTCTCATTAAAATATATTTGCGGAAAACTTAACATGACTCAAAGTAATACGTCAGCAGTAGACTACAACTTCGATGTTGTACGTCAATTTACTGTTATGACTGTGATCTGGGGGATCTTTGGTACACTGGTTGGTGTTCTTATCGCGGCACAATTGATTTGGCCAGCGTTAAACTTCGATACACCTTGGTTAACCTACTCTCGTCTTCGTCCTCTACATACTAATGCGGTAATTTTCGCATTTGGTACCAGTGCATTGTTTGCAACTTCTTATTACGTTGTACAACGAACCTGTAAAACCACACTATATGGTGGCAAACTCGCTTCATTCACTTTTTGGGGATGGCAAGCGGTTATTGTTGCAGCGGCTATTTCATTGCCTATGGGTTATACCTCAAGCAAAGAATATGCTGAATTAGAATGGCCTATCGATATACTGCTTGGTGTAGTCTGGATGTCATATGCCATTGTATTCTTTGGTACATTGGTTAAACGTAAAACCTCTCATATTTATGTTGCCAACTGGTTTTTCGGCGCCTTTATAATTACCGTCATGGTATTACATATTGGCAACAGTATGGTCATTCCGGTTTCAATGATGAAATCTTATTCCATCTACTCTGGCGCTATCGACGCTATGATGCAGTGGTGGTATGGACACAATGCCGTTGGTTTCTTATTAACCGCTGGTTTCCTGGGTATGATGTATTATTTCGTTCCTAAACAGGCCGAACGTCCAGTTTATTCATATCGTTTATCTATTGTTCATTTCTGGGCAATTATTTCTTTATATATTTGGGCAGGCCCACATCATTTACACTACACAGCACTACCTGATTGGGTTCAATCTGTTGGTATGGCTATGTCGATGGTTTTATTCCTACCGTCATGGGGTGGCATGATCAACGGTATTATGACCTTGTCCGGCGCCTGGCATAAACTGCGTTATGATCCTATATTACGTTTCTTGATAGTTTCTTTATCTTTCTACGGCATGTCTACTTTTGAAGGCCCGATGATGGCGATTAAATCGGTCAATGCATTATCTCATTATACAGACTGGACAATTGGTCATGTTCATTCCGGTGCTTTAGGCTGGGTAGCAATGGTATCGATCGGTGCAGTATATCACTTGATCCCCGTATTATTTAATCAAGGTCGTATGTACAGCATCAAGCTGATTAATGTTCATTTCTGGATGCATACTGCAGGTATCGTACTTTATATTGTTGCTATGTGGATTTCAGGTGTTATGCAAGGTTTAATGTGGCGCGCAGTAAATACCGATGGCACACTGACTTATAGTTTTGTTGAAAGTTTAACTGCCTCTTATCCTTTCTACTTTATCCGCTTTGTAGGTGGTGTGTTGGTTGTTGCAGGATTTATTTTGATGGCATACAACATGTTTAAAACAATTGGAGCGAAAGATGGAAGTCTTAAGCCCGTTGAAGCGTTCTAAGGAGATTAAATATGAAGAACAAACATGAACTTATCGAAAAAAATGTCGGCTTATTTTTTATCTTTACCATCCTGGCTATAAGCATAGGTGGCTTAGTTGAAATAACTCCGTTGTTTTTCCAGACAGCAATGAACAAGCCGGTTGATAATTTAAAACCTTATACTGCGTTGCAAATGGAAGGTCGTGATATTTATATCCGTGATGGTTGCCACGTTTGTCATAGCCAGATGATCCGACCTTTAAGAGCTGAAACAGAACGTTACGGTCACTACTCAGTTGCTGGTGAACACGTTTGGGAACATCCATTTTTATGGGGCTCTAAACGTACAGGTCCAGATCTTGCCCGTGTAGGCGGTCGTTATAGCGACGCATGGCACATAGCTCATTTATATGATCCCCGCTCTGTTGTACCAGAATCTAACATGCCGGCATTTAAGTGGTTAAGCGAAAATAAACTTGATGGTGAGCTTACAGGTAAAAAACTTGAGATATTTAACAAGCTAACAGAACACCGTAGCCATAAAGATGCACAGGGAAATCCTATTCCTTTATACACAACAGAAGAAATTGCTGGCGCAAAATCAGCTGTTAAAGGTAAAACTGAAATGGAAGCCTTGGTTGCTTATTTGCAATCACTTGGCCATGCGTTGAAATAGTATTATGGATTACGGTACCCTTAGAGGGCTTTTTGCCCTACTTATTTTAGCACTTTTTATCATCATTGTGATTTGGTCATATAGTAAAAAGCGTAAGTCTTCATTTGACGAAGCAGCAAATTCTATTTTTGATGTTAACAGCAACAAAGACAGAGACAACGCTAATGATCAAAACAAAAATGACGCTGACATAGCAAATCACAAAGAAGATAAAAAGATAAAAATTAGCAAACAGGAGACTAATAATAATGTCTAGCTTCTGGAGTATTTGGATAACAGTTTTAACATTAGGCACCTTAGTAGGTTGTTTTCTCATATTACGATGGTGTATGAAAAATTTTGCCGGAGTTGAAGAAGGTGCGTCCATGGGGCACTCTTTCGATGGCATTGAAGAGTTAAATAACCCTTTGCCAGGTTGGTGGAGTAAGTTTTTCTTGGTGACAATCGTTTGGGCATTTGGCTATTTACTACTTTACCCTGGATTAGGTAATTGGGAAGGCTTGTTAGGTTGGAAAAGTTCAAACCAGGGTATTTTGAGTCTTGCAGAATCAAAAGCACAAGTTTCCGAGTCTAAAGAAACTGGGGTATTAGTACAATACGATCGTGAAATTGCTGCTGCAAACGCAAAATATAACCCTCTCTTTGAAGCCTATGCTGCACGTAGCATTGAAGACTTAGCTACAGACAAAGCCGCATTAAAAATAGGCCAACGTTTATTTTTACAAAATTGCTCACAATGTCATGGCTCTGATGCAGGTGGTGCTACAGGTTTTCCTAGTCTAATTGATAAAGCTTGGTTATACGGCGGAACACCTGAAGCTATCAAAGCAACAATTATGCATGGTCGCAAGGCCAAAGGGATGATGGCTTGGGCACCGGCATTAGGCGGTGAACAAGGTGTTGAAGAAGTTGCTGCTTATGTACTGAGTTTAAGTAACCGAAAGGTTGACGCAGAACTTGCTAAAGCTGGCCAGACTAAATTTGCACTTTGTATGGCTTGTCATGGAACTGATGGAACAGGAAGTTTAGCCATGGGCATTGCAGTTGGTGCTCCAGACTTAACTGATAAAATTTGGTTGTACGGTGGTTCACAGCGTAACGTTGAAGAATCAATCCGTAACGGTCGCGCAGGTGTAATGCCTGCTTGGAAGGATATTTTAGGTAAAGAAAAAGTTCATGTGATCAGTGCTTATGTTTATAGTTTATCTCAACACTAAGCTTAAACATGAACCTGAACCATAAACCATAAACCTAACCTAAAAAGAAAACTGTTTTTAGGTTAGCTATAAGCTTTAATTAAAACACAAAAAATTAGTTCTGTAGGATGGGTTGGCCTCAGGCGTAACCCATCAAATTCAATTTCTTGCACAACATCTCAACAATTCTCGATATGTTATCAAGTTAATTAATGGTTTACGCCGTTGGGTGATCCATCCTACAAGCTGTATATACCCGTAATCATTCAATATGCAGGTTTTAAAGCGTTTTAAAAGATTATCTACTGCGTTGCTTTCATTCCCAATAGCCAGCTATGGCTCAATCAAGCGCCTTTTAGATAAACTTTTAAATTCACCTCAAATTCCTGCATCTTGAATGACCACGGGTATAGCATCAATGAATTTCAGATGGTTCATCGCCCTCAGAACTTTTATTATAATTGGCATATTGCTTGCCCTACTCAAACACGAAGTTAAATTTAATGAATACACCCTGGTACAAAGAACCCATAGCTTGGTTAGTTTTTTTTCTGCCATTCTCAACCGTCGTAGCTAGTATTGCCACTTATATTATTGCTAATACAAACCCGGATACTTTAGTGGTTGGCGAATATTACAAAGAGGGTAAATCAATTAATCTTCAGGTTTCTAAAGTGAAACTTGCTCAAAAATTAGGGATGCGTTTTAGCCTTCAAATGACTAAAAACAACTTGCTGATAAAACCTACCGGGATAGAAAAAATATTTCCTGTATTGAATATAAGTTTTCATCACCCTACCCTTGAAAATAAAGATTTTTCCCTTGCTTTAACACCTGATGGCAATGGTTTTTTTAGACATCATTTTGAAAACGATGTTTCAGGTAAATGGCATATTACCCTTACACCTTTTCAAAAACATTGGAAAATTCAAAGTACCATTTACTTAGAAAAAAGTTCCTTAGAGCAAAATCATATTATCGACCTGATCCCTGATCCTGTTCAAGCGCACTGACATCAAAAGTAATGTCAAAAAATTGCTTTCATTGCAGTGAATTAATTCCAAACGGGGTTGATCTAACAGTAACTATAAATAAAATTGCACAGCCAATGTGTTGTATTGGCTGTCAAGCAGTTGCACAAGTAATAGTAACAAATGATCTTACTGAATATTATCGCTTCAGAAGTGAACCTGCACAAAAAGGTGCAAAATTAATACCCAGACAATTAGAGCGTAATCAATTATTAGACGATGACAGTCTGCAAAACGAATTCACTTATACTATTGATGACGCAGATAATAAAGACAAAAAAAGCAAACTAAAAGAAACAATATTATCTATAGACGGTATGAGTTGCGCGGCCTGTGCCTGGTTAATTGAAATGCAGACAGCCAAAATTAACGGCGTTATTCAAATTAGCGTTAATGCCACAACTCAGCGCGCAACAATAAGATGGCAAAGTGAAAAACTTAAACTCAGTGATATTATCAGCGCGATAGCAAACATTGGTTATCAGGCTTTACCTTTTAAAGCCCGTACCGCAGAACAGGCAAATATTAAGCAAAGTAAACGCTTTATTAAACGCCTGGGCATTGCCGGCATTTTAATGATGCAAGTATTGATGATCGCCATCGGGCTTTATTTCGGTGCGTTTTCCAACATGGCTGCATACAATCTGGTTTATTTACGCTGGACCAGTCTGTTACTTACCTTACCCATTGTTACTTATTGCGCTTTGCCTTTTTATACCAGCGCTACCAGAACGCTGAAATCTAAACGTTTATCAATGGACGTTCCTGTATCAATCGCTATTATCCTTGCCTTCATTGCCAGTACCTGGGCAACAATAAGCCAACAAGGCGAAGTTTATTTTGAATCAGTGGCAATGTTTACCTTTTTATTATTGATCGGTAAATTTCTGGAATTCAGAGCTCGCGCCCGCGCTGCTGAAGTTTCTGCAAACTTACTGAAACTTATGCCAATGGCGGCAACTAAAATAGTTAATGAAAAAGAAGTGTTAATTGCTGCTAAAAAACTTATGCCCAAAGATGTAGTGCTGATTAAACCCGGCGAAGTTGTACCGGCTGATGGAATTATAATGACAGGAAGCAGCCAGCTAAATGAAGCCATGTTATCAGGTGAACAATTACCGATAGACAAAACCTCAGGTGAGCAAGTATTTGCAGGAACAATAAATGGCGATGGCAATTTAAGCATTGAAGTAAAACATTCAAGCAATCACTCTTTCTTAAGCCAATTAATTCGTTTAAGCGAGTCATCACAAGCACATAAACCTAAGCTTGCCCTTTTGTCTGACAAAATTGCACAATACTTTGTTGCCGTCATTTTAGTTACAGCAATAGCAACCGCAATTTATTGGCAACAACAACAACTGCCAGAGCAAGCTTTTTGGATAACTTTATCGGTATTAGTGGCAACCTGCCCTTGCGCTTTATCATTAGCAACACCAACCGCTCTTACTTGTGCAACTACCAGATTAAACCGCTCTGGTATCATGATAAAATCAAGCCATGTAATGGAAACGATCCCTAAAATTGATTGCATTGCTTTTGATAAAACAGGCACATTAACTTCTGGCGAATTTGTTATTAGCAACGTGTTGGTTATTGATAAAAGTTACAATGAAAAAAAAGTACTGGCAATAGCCTCTGCTTTAGAATCTTATTCTGAACATCCATTAGCAAAAGCCTTTAACCCCTACAGAGATTTCACTTACAAGAATGAAAATGTCATTGTTCATTCAGGATCAGGTGTATCTGGCATTGTAAAGCAAAAGTCAGTAAAAATAGGTAAAGCCAGCTGGTTGCTTAATGGTGTTTTACTTGAAAAATATCAAGATGCCCAATGTGTTCTCGTTGAAAATGATCAGCTTATCGCCGTATTTTATTTAGAAGATAAAATACGGGACGATGCTGAAGACTTACTTAATTATTTCAGCAAAAACAACATTAAAACTTTAATGCTCTCAGGTGATAACCCGCATGGCTGTAATAAAATATCAAATCAACTGGTACTTGATGAAGTTAGAAGCAATTTAAGTGCACAAAATAAAATGGCGATAATAAAAGATGAACAACAAAGCTTAACGGTCGCCATGGTGGGTGATGGAGTTAACGATACACCTGTTTTCGGTGCATGCCATGTTTCTATTGCAATGGGAAGTGGAACCGACATAGCTAAAAATGTGGCTGATGTTATTTTGTTGAATAACAAACTCAGCAATGTAAAAAAACTGCGTGAAATTGCTCAAAAAACTCGTTCCATTATTTGGCAAAACTATTGCTGGGCTTTTGGTTATAATGCACTTATTTTACCGCTTGCCGTTACAGGTTATGTTACTCCTTACATGGCGGTAATTGGAATGTCGGCAAGTTCTATACTGGTGATCACTAACTCTTTACGCCTGTTGAACAAATGAGGGAAAATCAGTGAGAGTACATAAATGAGAGTGCTAAAATGAGCATCATCTACATCCTAATTCCAATTGCTATATTACTGACAGCTATTGGCATTTATATTTTTTTCTGGGCAGTAAAAACAGATCAGTTTGATGATCTTGAAAAACAAGGCATGAGTATTCTATTTGATGATGACGTTAAAACTAAAGACAATGAAAACCTTGAAGATGACGCTGATAACCTCATTAACAATCAAGCCATTGAGTCCGAACAAAAAAAAATCAATAAAGAATCAATAAACAATCATGAGCATTGATTTATTTTCAGCTTTTATCATAGGCTTGCTGGGCTCTGGTCATTGCATTGGCATGTGCGGTGGAATTACCACTATGTTAACCTCTGCCCTGCCAACGCAAAATTTATTAGATAGCGCATCACCTGCCAATTATTCACCTGGCAATTATTCACCTTACAAACATACCCCAAAAAAGTATTCCAACATATTACTCGCATGCTGTTATAACTTCGGCAGGATCACTTCTTACGCATTTATCGGCGCAATTGTCGGCTTCACAGGTTCAATAGCCGCAAAAAATATTGGCGTACCTTTGGCGGGTTTAAGGTTAATAGCCGGTATTTTTTTAATTTTATTAGGCTTATATTTGGGTCAATGGTTAATGTGGCTTAATAAAATTGAGCTTATAGGCAAAATATTATGGAAAATTATTTCTCCCTACAGTAAAAAATTTATCCCGGTAAATTCACCACAAAAAGCGATAGGTTTAGGGTTGTTATGGGGCTGGTTACCTTGCGGATTAGTTTATTCAACCTTAACCTGGTCTTTAGCCAGCGGTAATGCACTTTCAGGAGCAGCAATAATGGCATGTTTTGGTTTAGGCACATTACCAGCGTTAATGACTATGTCTATTGGCGTAGTAAAATTCAAAGACCTGGTTATCCAACCTGTATTTCGTAAAGTCATGGCAATATGCATTATATTTTATGGAATATATTGTACATTTGTTGCATATTCCCTGTTGTTCTAATATGATTTACATCAATAAATTATATAGATATCAAAGTGTTTATGAACATTCACCAGTGCCCTGGCCAGAAACATACCCATTGTCAAAACTGTAGCATAAGTTAATTATGTCTGCCTTTTTCTCTTAATAGACAAGCGTTAGAGACTCTGGATAAAATTATCAAACGCAAACGTCTATAGACAAAGGTGAAGAACGCTTAGCAACCTTTCTGCTGTCATTAAGCACCCGATATCATGCCCGTAGTTTATCTTCAACAGAGTTTCGTTTAGCGATGACCTGCAGCGATATTGGTAATTATATTAGTTTAACCGTTGAAACCATCAGCCGATTTGTAAGGCTATTCCACGTAATAAAATGCTTAGGTTTCAATAAATATAAATTTATTAACGGAATTGGCATTACTTAAATTTGATTTAAAACAAATATTAATCATAATCATTAATGCATGATCTATTTATTCATTTAAGTGAGGAATTCAATGGAAAAGTATCAAAAAATACTTGTGGTTATTGATCCGTCAACAGAGCACCAAAAAGCGCTTGATCGGGCAATAACACTGGCAAAACATACCAAAGCAAATATTACTGCATTTTTAACCATTTTTGATTTTTCATATGAAATGACCACTATGCTGTCAAGTGATGAACGTGAGATCATGCGTAAATCAGTGGTTAATGATCGAAAAAATTGGCTGAACGACTTACTTCATGAAATTGAACATGACGGCATTGATATAAATTGCAAAGTAGTCTGGCATAACAGACCTTTTGAACCCATAATCAACGAAGTTATTGAGCAAAAATACGATATAGTGATCAAAGGCACCCATCAACACGATAAGTTGAAATCTGTCATTTTTACCCCTACTGATTGGCATATATTAAGAAAATGTCCTTGTCCGGTATTACTGGTTAAAGATCATGAATGGCCTGAAAATGGTAATATTATTGCGGCTATTAATGCTGGTAGTGATGACAGCGAGCATCATTCTCTTAACAGACAAATTACCGAAGAAGCCATAAATTTATCAAAAATTATCCGTGCTAATGTACATTTGGTTAATTCATACCCCGGTACTCCAGTAAATATAGCAATTGAAATTCCTGAATTTAATTCTGATGAATATAATGAAACTATGATGCAACACCATCAGGATGCCATGTTAAAACATGCAAGTTTATTTGATATCAGTCTTGAACAAACCCATATTAAAGAAGGTTTACCTGAAGACGTTATAGAAAGGCTTTCCAATGAATTAGATGCAGAGTTAGTGATTCTGGGTACAATTGGTCGTAGCGGTCTGTCAGCAGTCTTTATTGGTAATACTGCTGAGCATGTGATTGACAAATTAAACTGTGATGTATTAGCTTTAAAACCTGAAGGATATATTTCACCACTGGCTTAATCTTAATGATTTAGCTGTGTAAGAAGTATATACCCGTAATCATTCAAAATGCAGGTTTTGAAGCGTTTTAAAAGATTATCTACTGCGTTGCTTTCAATCCCAATAGCCCGCTATTGCTCAATCAAGCGCCTTTTAGATAAACTTTCAAATTCACCTCAAATTCCCGTATCTTGAATGACCACGGGTATATACCCAAACTACATTGAATAAGTGAGCAGCATTTCTGCTACTCACTATTTTTACCAGTGTGATATTTTACTCACTAACTGGGGTCTAAATACTGCACCTTGTTATACCAATTGGATTGGCTATGTAGTAGTTAAGTGTTGCTGTTAAAATTTAAAAACCGAGAAGAACACTTGTAGATTTATTCGAGCAATAGCTGGCTATTGGAAATTTAAACGGCTTAAAATGACAAGTTATTTAATCCAATTGTATTATTCCAACGTGAATTTGATCGGTGAATTTATGGGTTTATATCGTTCTGAGTTAACGCTAGCATTTAAAAATGTTGTATCTTCTTGTTCTATCACACCATAACCCTCATGAATGTGACCGCAAACGTGAACACTAGGTTTGATTTGCTTAACTTTCCTTAATAGGTCTTCACACCCGACATGTTCACCAGAAATAACTTTATCTAAAACTCCATAAACCGGTCCATGAGTAATAAGCACATCAACATTAGTAGGAATTAAATCCCATTTTGCTTTTATATCTTTTCCACGATTCAAATTGAATGCCCAGTTAAAAAACCAAGGCTGCCAAGGTGAGCCGTAAAATTTATACCCGTCGATATCAATAGAATCATCTTCTAAATAAATGCCATTAGTTATTATTTTTCTACTTTCTGCATTGCGTCGCTCAAAACACCAATCATGGTTTCCTGCAATTACTATTTTATATCTATGAGGCAATTCGCCTAGCCAATTGTTAAAGTCTTCTAATTCTTCTAGTTTCCCTCTCATAGTGATGTCTCCAGCGTGAATCAGGATATCACCATAGGGTATTGCTATATCTCGATACATACCGTGTGTATCAGCTATCGCTACGCAATCAAGCATATTTATTCCAATATAAAATAATTAAAAAAAGGAGGAGTGGAAAACCCTAAAAAATTCCTATTTACATGGTGACAAATCTTTACGCTGAAAACAAACGAAAATTATTGGAAAGTAATCAAAAGAATCAAAAGGGTCAGTGTAACTTGATCGTGAAATGCCCATTTAAAATCAATCTCAATCCTACTCAGAAACCAAATCACTCATCATTTAATATCCTTAGCAATGCGCTCTTTTGAGAATGTGTTCATAAAACTGCTTGAGTATTATTTATATGATCTTATTTTTTAAACTTAATTTCAGTATAGGACATTTTTATTGTTTTTTTACTTACATGTTTTTCATTTGAATAAAGCTAATGGGATTTGGATAGCTCATTTAATGTCGTAAGCATATTCAGGGGCTTAGCTCACCACAGGGATCTCAATTGAACTTTTTAGTCATCAGTTTTATTTTAATTTGTCTATACTCCACTTTGCTCTATTTAATCAATTCGTTATAATACGCGCCGCCGTATTTTAGGATTAAAGATGAGCACTGCTTCTTTGCCACACTATCAACAAAAAAATACCAAAACTAAAACAAGCCAAACACCCAAAATTAAGAATATACAATTACCCAAGTTAGAAAAACGGCTGCGTAGCCACGTTGGAAAAGCCATTGCACAATACAACATGATTGAAGACGGCGATAAAATAATGGTGTGTTTGTCCGGCGGGAATTATGTATAGGCTTCTTTTTGCAAAGGCTTAATTTAACTTTTTATAGTTTTATCATGGCGTTATCATTTAATTAAATTTTTAACTATATTTACGCAATTTTAGTTAGTTTTCCATCGAACCAATCCAAGATAGTTTCGGTTTTACATAAAACCACTCAGCTAGATTTTTATGTTGAACAGAAATAACTAAGGTATCTTCAAGATATAATCAGCTCGTGATTTCAATAGAGCTATGCAATATAAATCTAACAAAAAGCTCTGTTCAATATCAGCTTTCAAATTTAAATTAAACATTTCAATTTTTAATAATATTTGAGCAATATATAGGTATGAAATAACACTACGTGTAGATGATAAAATTTAAAAAGGTTCCATAACTGGGTTGGTTAAATTTAGTTGACCAAATCACATATTAATTTCCCCGAAATATCGGTTATATTAACAATAAGTCAACGATACATTTTTAGACTAATCTGAAAACAGCTAGGTTTACATTTAATGTGACTCAATTCACCATCCATCAAAAAAATTCAATCATTGACAATGTTTTATATTTAAGTGAGGAGGATAACATTATGAATTTAAATTTAGGTAAAGAGCTTGAAGCTTTTATAAACCACACTGTATCTACCGACATTACCTATACCCATCACCATTCAAAATGCAGGTTTTGATTCGTTTAAAAAACATATTTACTGCGTTGCTGAATCTTAAATAAGAATAACTTATCCGGCGAATCAGCGTCTTGTAACTATGCTTTTTAATTCACCTCAAATTCCCGCATTTTGAAAGGTAACGGGTATATAACAGCGCTAGCGAATGGGTAAGAGAGGCTATTCGTGAAAAAATCAACAGTGATCTTCAATACAATGAAAAACTTGAAGCCCTGAAAGCCGATATTAATATTGGGCTGGATCAAATAAAAGCAGGACAGGTCGTCGAAATTAATTTTGATGAACTAATGAAAGAGACAGATTAGTGACTACCCTAACTTGGAAAGCCTCTCTGGAGGCAAAAACAGACATACAAGAAATAGCCTTATACACCAAACAAAAATGGGGTCGTAAGCAAAAGAACAGTTACCTCAAAACCATTAAGCTTACATTTGAGAAAATCACCAACAATCCATTAATTGGTCGTAAACGAAAAGATCTTGCCAAAAACTTATTCTCCATTCCGTCTGGCGAGCATATTATTTTTTACCAGTTAGATTTAAAACATGTATATACCCGTAATCATTCAAAATGCAGGTTTTGATGCGTTTTAAAAATTTATCTACTGCGTTGCTTTCAATCCCAATAGCCAGCTATTGCTCAATCAAGCGCCTTTTAGATAAACTTTTAAATTCACCTCAAATTCCAGCATTTCGAATGACCACGGGTATATATTGTCAGACTATTGCATAACCGTCGTGACCCAAATAGGGCATTTTAATCATTAAAAATACAAATCGTAAAATAAACCGAAATCTGATCGCTCAATATAATTTAAATTATCTTTAGTTCACTTTGCCCTATTAGATCTATCCGTTATAATATGCACCGTCGTATTTTAGGACTTAGCTGTAATTTAGGATCAATAATGAGCACTGCTTCTTTGCCACAATCTCAACAAAAAAATACCAAAGCTAAAACAAGCCAAACACCAAAAATTAAGAATATACAATTAGCCAAATTAGAAAAACGGCTTCGTAGCCATGTTGGTAAAGCCATTGCACAATACAATATGATCGAAGATGGCGATAAAATAATGGTGTGTTTGTCCGGCGGGAAAGACAGTTATGCCATGCTTTCTATTTTAATGATTTTAAAAGAATTAGCGCCGATAAAATTTGATTTGATTGCAGTAAACCTGGATCAAAAACAACCGGGGTTTCCTGAGCATATTTTGCCGGAGTATTTAGAATCTTTAGGGGTTGAATATAAAATTGTTGAAGAAGATACTTATTCCATCGTAAAAGAAAAAGTTCCTGAAGGAAAAACAACTTGCAGCTTATGTTCAAGATTACGCAGAGCGTTATTATATAAAGCGGCAAAGGCCGTGGGCGCGACCAAAGTAGCATTAGGCCATCATAGAGACGATATGATTGAAACCTTAATGTTAAATATGTTTTATGGCGGGAAACTAAAAGCCATGCCGGCAAAGTTAGTTTCAGACAACGGCGAACATGTGGTTATTCGTCCATTGGCATTTTGTAAGGAAAGTGAACTAATACAATACGCAGCCCTTAAAAATTTCCCGATAATTCCTTGTAATTTATGTGGTTCTCAACCAAACATGCAACGACAAAATATCAAGAAAATGTTAAACGAATGGCAAGTTAATTTTCCGGGAAGAATTGAATCAATGTTCACCGCAATGAAAAATGTGGTTCCATCTCATTTATGTGACGGTGAGTTGTTTGATTTTAAAAATATCGATTCCAACTCGGGTGTGATTAACGGGGGAGATACGGCTTTTGATCAAGAAAACTTTTCTGTAAATTCAGCAAAAGCGAACAACACAACCGAAGGGCACAATGAGGTAGTCAAGTTTCCAACTGACAATATGCTTGAGGTTGTTGAAATTAAATAAAATTTAAATATAAGCAATTGATTATCATTTGAATTTATACTTATTAAGAACTCCGGTACTCATCTATACTATTGCTTCAATAAGACTGACGGTTAATTGCTCTTTAAGTGTACCGGGAACATTAGCAGATAACATTGTAATAAAGTACAAGCTTTGCCCATTATCATTTTACTTTTTATTGGACCCATATCTAACGTCGAGAAACTAGAGCTATTCTCGCCCGAAAGCCAATAAAAACCGTTACGATCTTTAAAAGTAATCGACTTAATAATGATCCCAAATTTAGGGTGTTTCACTTTTACTAAATCACCCAATACTAATTGCTTTTTGAAGAAAAAACGATGAAAAATCACATAACTACCTTGAGGGATCAAGGGAGACATGCTGTCATCTTCTACTCTATCTAAAGAAATTCCTATCATAATAAACCTTTTAAACTTGAGGATACAGGTAGCTAAACTAGGGACTTAGGACTTATGCTTATCCTTGGCTATAATATCAATTGGATTAAATAACTTCCCTTTTTCGAAATAATTCAGCAAAAGAAATCACTTTATCGTTAGAAAAAAAGACATGTTCATAAATCACTCCTTAATGGTAAGTACACCCATCATTGTGTATTTGTTGATATTGCGACTTCAATTTATTAAAACAAGACTCACACGTAGGATATTTTTTAGCGAATTCTAACAGTGGATTGATCGTCAGTTTAATTGCTCCCATTGCAATTAAGTGTTGATCTTCATCTGTTTTCTCTTTTTTCGCCATGTACATCATTGAGTGATGAGGGATAAGCAAACACTTTTGAGCCTGTTCAATTTTTCCTGTTTGTTGAAATAAGATAGATAGATTATGGTAACTACAAATCCAACCTTGAATTGATTCCACACACTTAGGATTATTACTTAGTAAACCCTCGAGTATATGAATGGCCTCTTTATAGTGTTGCTCAGCACTTTGCCACTTATGTTTCTCAACACTTGAATTTCCTTTAACCACTATCTCTTGCCATGTAGTCATTTACTTTCACCTTTTATTAAATGATAACCATTATCATTTAGATTTAAGTGATTGTAAATACTTTATCGATAATTTTTTTTGTCAATTGTTGAGGATTAATTGTTGAGGATGAATTGATAAGCAGACGAAGATATTTACAAGCTAGGTCAATACATTAGGTTCCCTGAATTGAAACCCTCGTATTTCGTCTTTATTGTATTGAGTGGCTTACTTTTTTACTTAGATTTTTGCTTAGCTTTTTCTTAGTTTTTTTAAAGCATAATAGTGCCAATTATTAACTGCGATCTCTTCATTATTATTTTGTCTATACCCGTTACCTTTCAAAATGCGGGAATTTGAGGTGAATTAAAAAGCATAGTTACAAGACGCTGATTCGCCGGATAAGTTATTCTTATTTAAGATTCAGCAACGCAGTAAATATGTTTTTTAAACGAATCAAAACCTGCATTTTGAATGGTGATGGGTATATATCTCTGATTTGTATTTCTGGTACTGTAATTCAATGACACGATAAATCGTTCTGGGTATTTTAATTCTTCGATATGACAGGCTGGCGTCTGCAATTCATAGCAATGTTGCTTATCAACGTAGATATTGATGAATCGAACTGCAATATATTAACTCGTTTAAATATATCGCCTGAAAACTGGCTAAAACTTACGACACAGTTTAAGCAACAATTTAAGAACGCCGTTGGCGTGCCTGATTCAATCAGTAAATATTGTAAAATCAAAAATTATAACGACAGCACAACATTTCTAACAGCAAGAATTTACTCAATAATACTTAAGTAAAATTAATATTCCCGTACAACTCAATTCAGCTACAAGCTGAGGATTCAGGCTGTTTGTAAAACAACAAAACTAACGGATTTCCACAGTTAGTCCCTTTAAATTTATCAAATATTCAGTGCTCACAGGAATTTTTGTGTATTACTTAAAAATAAGCCCGATTATGGCGGATCATATCGGTAAGTTCCAAAACATAAGCTGAGCCACGTTCAGAATAAGGTAACAAACCTGTTGCTAAAATTTCAGGGGTTAACGGTTGGTCTTGCCCTCTTAACTGACGACGAATAGAACGAAAAACTGAATAGGCGCTATTCGTGTTTATATTAAATAAATAATGTCTTACGGCTTCGTCAACACTGTTGAACTTGGCTACTTCATGAGTCGCTCCGGGATTTCGACCATGGGGCACCATACCGCAACCTGCTTTATAGCACCAGATACCAAAAAAGTTTAAACCGACCTTGGCAAAACGTGATGTTCCCCAGGCGGATTCGTTCGCCGCTTGCACTAAGATTAACGAACTTGGCACTATGTCTATACGGTTCATTAATTCATTTACTTTTTGCATAGGAGTAAATCGTTTATTCAACCGATATTTTTTCGAAAGGCTCATTAGCAATGAGTTCTCTTCATCAGACAATAGCTCAGCCAAAGTCAACTGCGAAAGCATATGTGAAATTTTTATTCGCTGCTCAAGTAGTTTACCATTCTCTTTTGCAATAGACGGACGAATGAAATTAAAAAACTGACGTTTTTTTTCTTTTACATTACTAATAGCGGCAAAGTTTGGCAATTGAACACCGTGCAGTGGTTTTTCAACCTTTTTAACTTCAACTTCAACTTCTACTTTTACTTTTACCGGTTTACTGGTAGCAATAACAGTTTCCTGAACATCGGTTAAAACAGGCTTTTGAAAAGTAAAAGGTGCAACTAAACCTACAACCAATAATACCAATAAAATGGTTTTGATCATCCGGGTAAATTTATTCATAACACCTCTTTTCACACTTCAATTCATAAAAGCTAATTCATAAAACCTAGTTCATAAAACCTAGTTCATAAAAACTAGTTCATAAATCTCAATTGATAACAGCCTGATTTTGTCGCTTTCAATGCTTTATTGCCAAATTTATTAATGAAGTTACTGAAGCCGTTGCCCAAATAACAAATAAATTTTAATGAAAAATCAATTAAAAATCAATTAAAAATCATGCAGAAAACACATCGTCTGTTGGCAGTGAATGACCATCAACCTTGAGCATTTGCATCCCAAAAATTTCCCTGTATAAAATACCCTTTACGTTATAAAACATTGGTGCAAGATAAGTTAAGCAAAAAAAGAACAGTACGACAGCTATTATCGATGCACCAGTTTCAATAAAAAGAGCTAAAGGTAGCATGGCTAAAATTAACACCGTTATTAAAATTAAATACAGGGAAAAAATTTTAAACCATTGAAAACGAGTCGCTAATATACAGAGCTTTATTGCCTTCAGCGGTGACATTCTTTTTTCAACCACTAAAGGAATTGCCAGGGATAATGCAACGGCTAAATATAATCCCGGAAATACGAATAAATTTACACCAAGACTAACAATTAAAGACGTTAGTAAAGCACAAACAGCCACCCAACTTCCCCGCTTCAAAAAAGCAAACGTTAACTTAAAATCTGTTTTAATCCCGATAGCATGAAAAATACCCATCATTTCCACGCCAGCTAAAAACGGCCAAATAATGAGGGTAACAACAATGTTGATCATCATAAATGATTGCGGATCTTTCGCAGCAGCTTCAATACCACCTAAAAAGCTACTGACAAAAAGTGATGCTATCATTCCTAAACCAAGCGAAAACAATAATCCCAGATTTATAGATGCTCTAGATTTTTTGGTATATTCCCAGGCCTCTTTCAAAACTGAAGCAACATCAATCTGGTATTCTCCCTTTAACGCTTTTTCAATACTTCCACCAACTTTTACTACTGAATTTTTTTCCACGAAAATTTAAACCTTTCTATGTTTTTACGAATGACTTAGCTAGTGTCCGTCCAGAAACGGGGTCGTAGCGAGGGCGATCCAATGGTGCAAGATGAACATTACTAGATATGGGCGTTTAGTCATTCTAAATAACCCTATCTAGTGGTGTTCAAATTGTGCCAGTGGGACGTCCGCAGTAGACATCCGTTTCTGGATGGGCACTAGCTAGTCTCCATCCCGAAACGGATGTCTCATTGGGACGACCCACTAGTTTAATTAAATTTAGATGGATTCACCCGTTCGAATTTCTGTGGGGTATTATACCCAATCAAAAAAATTTTGCTTGAAGAGAAGTTTTAAAATACCACTTTAAAGATAGGATTATGTAATTGCCAAATCACTCATTACCAATTCAATAGCCAACAATAATAAAATCAATCCCATAAACCTATCTAGCCAATAGCCTTTATAAAGCAGAATGTTACGAATACGTTGATGACCGAGAAAATAAGATAAGGTAATAAACCAAAGTGCAGTTGCAACTGTCATGTATATGCCATAACTTAATTTTATTGCAAAAGGTGTATCTATTGAGATAACTACGGAGAACAAGCCAACAAAAAACAGCGTTGCTTTGACATTAAGTGCATTAATTAAAAAACCGACCGCAAATGCTTTTTTATCAGAGGGTTGCTGTTTGACGCTTACAGGATCTGCTTCAGATTTACAGCCTTCAGAGCTACCAGCCTTAGAATTACTACTATCATTTCCCAGATCATTATGTTTTTTGGGATTATCAACCATTGCAGGCTTCTTAGCCCGTAATCCGTGCCAGGCTATATAACAAAAATAGGCCGCTGCAATATACTTCAGCAAATTAAATAAAATTTCATTTTTCGCAATAAGTAAACCAACGCCAATTAAGGAATAGGTTACATGTACCATTATGCCAGCGCCAATACCTAAACTGGTGAAAATAGCTGTACGGCGACCATAAAGAATACTTTGTTTTAGTATAATGGCAAAATCCGGGCCCGGGCTTGCAACCGCTAATAGGTGAATCAGGGCGATCATTAAGAATTCTTGTAAATATGTCATTTTTTCATAGTTTCATCGTTTAATAGCTGCATTAGTTGTCTTTTACCAATTTAAACCATTTATTACCGTCTGTTTGCTTATACTAATTCCATTTTATTTATATCAGCAGCATTTACTTCAATATCAGCAACATCGTGAGGACCATTCTTTAATTTAACTCTCGTTCGGTAATGAAGAAATAACAACATATCATCCGTATTAACAATAACGGTGTCCAGTACAGTGTTCAATATAAATGATGTGCCATTTTTCAGTTTAATATTTATGCTTGGTGCTGCGATGTCAGGTAAATAAAAGGTTAATTTTGGCCACACAGAGGCATTATAAACTTGTACGGGTTCATTGCCCAGCAAATAACCGTCGGCCATTAAATTCTGGGTGGCGCCGTTAAAAAATAGCGGATTAAAATCAATAGGAAGCTTAGGGGAACGATCTTTTTCCCATTTTTCATCATAGGTTCCGGCTAATAAACTTCTAGGATGCCAATGGGGAGAGATAAAACCAAATCCCACAGGTTCAGGACAATAAGTATAATGTGTTATAAGATTATTTGGATCTTCAATATTAGGCAAAGGTGAAAGTGGGATACAGTTTTTACTATTCTTATGATAGCCCTTCCCTACCGGATTTTTTTGTTCAAATGGATGTCCGTGTTTTAGTTCAACACTGGTATCAACACCTCCAAAAGCATTTTCAAAAGTTAACGGCATTTCACTAACAACTTCAGGCTCTGACATTGACATACCTATTACATTTTTAGTCCAAACCCGATCTCCGAAAATACGTGCAATTTGTGTATATTCTCCCACGCGAAAGCCGCAATCAAATTGTGTCATATTTTCATTTGGTGCTTTTGCCGATCCTATTAAAACAATATCGGTATTAAGTTTATAAGGTGTGCATTCCGGCTCATATTTATAGCTGCTTTTTTCAGGATCGCCATAAGGTTCACCGGCAAGCACTGCGGGTATTTGCTCTTTCATTGGAATAACAGGGCCAATTTCACTGGGTTGAATTCTAAAAGCCGCTTTTACCAGGCCAACAAATTGTGGCCGCAATTCTTCATCTTGAAGGAATAATGGTTCAAAGTGATAGGGAGTTTTGTTGTTTATATTTGGGTGTGCCATAATAAATATTCACATTTATTTAACTATAAAAATGGTTTTTCAACGGTTTGGGTTGCACTGTTCACTTTAAACTGAAACTGAAACTGAAACTTCAAAAAATAATATTTATTCTATTTGTTTCCCATTAAAGTACCATACACCTGCAACAAATTTATGATCATTGTTAACAGCCCATTCAGTTAATTGATTCAAATAATGACTTTGCTGCGCGAAGGTACTTTCAAAATGTATAAAGCACTGCAAGCCATAACGTATTTCCAGTTCATCAAGACACATTGCACGAATATTATTGGTAATGGTTGGTGTAGATATAACCTCGATAAGCGAAGCCGGTGAGAGTAGTTTACCAAATCGATATCTTCGCCCCTCACTAAATCCATCTTTACTTTGTAGCCACCATTTCGCCCAAATTTTGGGATCAACAATTATTTGCTCAATAGTTTCACCAAAAGGTCGTCCGTCTGGATGTTCAGGCACTTCACCCGCTTCAAATTTTTCTAATTCATCTTCAAATAATTCAGCTTCATCCCATTCTTCTGCTAAAAAAATTTCTTCAGTTAACCTAATGCCAGATATGATATAAATTGCCTCTGCGGCTTCCTGAGCCAATTCATCATTACCCAATAAAGTGATCAGCAAAGGAATATTCTCAGTTAACCCTATAATACCCAAAGCTTGTACTAATTCAGCGTTATAGCCCTGGGTTCCTGTAATTTTGCAATATTGTTCAAAAGAATGATCACAACCCAGTGCTAAAGTTGCAAAAGGAACTTCATCTTTAACAATGTGATCTTTTATATAAGCTAAAATATTTCCATGACCTAGTTTATATAACGCCGCTATGCCAAGTTTTCGTGTCACTTCGTCTAATGTCGATATTTTTTTAGCCAAAATATCGGTAGCCACCTGACTTTTACTCTTACCAAGGGCAAGTACATTTAAAGGCTGTTCCGTTAATGTTAAATATTGATTACGCAAAAACCATTCTGGTTTTAATTCAACATTTCTAAATACAAATATGGGGACAAAAATAGGCAAATAATGTGGCAGAGATTCAAAATCTAGCTGCTGAAAACTATACAACCAGGTTTTCTGTACATCGAAAATAAGTGCTAATGATATTTTTTCAACCTTTTCCCAATCGGTTAGATCAACCTGCTTAAGCAACTGCATAAAAGTATCTAGATTATCTATACGAATAAGAAAACTGACATAGACAAACAGTTCATTACAGTCAAATTCCTCAATTTTTGAGACTAGATAAGGCTCAGCATCAGCTGCATCCACAACCAATGCATCAAGATGTGCGTCAAACCGCTGTTCATCTGTTTGACATTCTGTCCAGGTAATTTCTTGCGCTTCTAGCTGTAACGTCTTTTGTTCGTGCAAAACCGAGGCTTCATCGAAATGTTCGTCAACTAAGTCTTGTAAAAAATGTGTTGCGCTAATAGCCATAAACTTAACTTTATCCTGTTGCTGTATTGTTATATTGATCGTTCTATTTTTTATTGAGCATAACTTATTGAGTATAAGTTACAGTGCAAAATTACTGCGCAATAAGTGGGCACAACTGAAAATTTTGCCTAACATTAAAGCCTTGTAGTTGAGCAACAGCAAGCAAAGCCAGCCCTTCAACCGAAATAAAACGTTCCGCAATTAGAGTCGGCGTTTCAAAATCAGTGTCTTTGGCCTCATCAATCGCGAATGCTCTTTGATCAATAAATTGATGAAAAGCTTCATTAAAATCTATGGCATTGTTTTCTAGTAAAGCTCTGCACATAGCCGCACGAGAAAATAGATCTTCTGTCAAAGAATCTTCAAGATCATCCAAGGTGTTAAATAAATCGTCTGAAATAGCATCTGACTCTTTATTGATACCTAGATTCATTTCTTTGTTTAGACCTAAAGTCATTAATATTTTGCCATAACAATAATCATCTAAATATTCACGTTTATGACTAAAATCAGCAGGAGAAAGCTGTTGTAATTTTGCTAAGGACGAAAAATCTTTACTGGCTAATAAATCAAATATGGGTTCGAGCCTGCCTAATACATAATGATGATCATCTTGCTTGTTTTCGTCACAAACTTTTTCAAGATATCTGATACGCAAACTAGCCGATTGTCTTAAATTATCAAATAAATGAGACTTGTCAGCTGTTGCCAGTAGTCCGAAAATGCCTAGTGCACGAAATTTATTACCCGTTTCCAGGGCCAAACGGCCTAATTGGTCAACAGGGTAATCAGCATCATCAAAAGCCATTGACCAAAAAATAGCATCCGCAGCAATTGCTGCAGCAGTGTCGTCATAATTCATTAACCCTGAGACTCCATTCTACATTCCATCAAATTGGTCTAATGGAATAAATTCAATACCTGTAAATCCATTATCTGCAATTTCTTTAGCCAAACTCTCTTTAATTAGGGTAGCTGCAGGAAACCCGGTCATTCTGAAAATGTCAAAACTCTCATCTACATTCTCATCAATAAGAACAATCTGTTCTACGCTTTCAATGATTTTGTCATCTATTATCGAAATTTCTGCGTCACTGGCATCGGTATCTAAACAATTCTGATGTTCAAGTACATTCATAATAAAGTACTTTTCATCAATAAATTTACCTTTATGATCCATTATTTTTACAGGTAAAAATTCTAAATTAGTAAACTTTTTTTCAATGAAAAAGTTCATTAACGGTTCAGATATCACCAGTTCGTTATCAGTATTAAACAAGCTGTCTACAAGCAAAATATCATGCGGTCTTTCTGGATGCATATCAAAATAAACACCATCTGGATACTGATCCTCAACTTTTATTCCCTCATTAAGAAGATAAGATTTATCAAAACCTTCAAAGTGATATAAAGAGCATGCGTTCGGTACAATTTTGTGTACCCAGGCTAAATAATTCATCGTCATTTTTTTTATTCCTATTTCCATTTATGAACTTCCCCATCTTTTAACTGCTTCCATCATACGTTGCATTTTTTTAGACATTTTTCCGGATTCGCCAGCACCTTGTGCAGCAAATCGTCTTTTCTCAGCAATTCTATCTTTTGCCATAGAGAATGGTAAATACCAGTCAGATTCAGGTGATTTTGAACCATTCTCCCATGCTTTATGTGTACCGCCAGAACGCTTACCCCGAGCTTTCAATTTATTTCTAAAGCTTGTAGATTTAGATTCTAAAATACTCTTTAATTGTTTTTCCGCAGCCTCATGGTCTTTATCTGCAAGTGCCTTAATTTGTTTTGCTATAGATTTCAACGAACTGTCTAGTTCATCTTTATATCCATTGGTACTATTGTGATCATAATCGTGCATGGGTAAATTATTGAACCAAGGAGCTGCTATCTTTTCAATAAAAGTGCCCCCTGTCATATTGCAATAATGATTAATAGTATGTCCCCACAGAGGCATACCGATCATATTATGGCTATCGTTAATACACCAACGCGTCATTTTTACCACTTCTTTGATTTTCAGATCTTTACCAATAAATTCAGTGATCGACGCTATACATAATAGATGATGCGCTTCAAATTTTTTCTTTACCTTTCGTTTGGTCCCCTGTAAAAAAAAATCACCTGAAATATTGCTATTTGCTACGTAATTATTAGGACTGGCGCATTTGCATTTTGATTTAGAACCCGTACGTTGAGCGCAAAACTTGCCTTTTTTGACCCCTTTAGTATGTGACTTACCCATTAACAGTTCCCTTGATGGTTATTAAGTTACGAGCATTTGTATAACAAAAAGCTGCAATTGCACAACTTGGTGATGGCGCATAGTTCCTTTTAAAAGCTAAATGCGCCCAGGAAATTGCTATTGGCAAAAAGCAAATCCCAACGTCTCCTAAAGAAATATTGGGTAACCAAACATTTGGTTTAGGTTCTATTTTGGTATCGCTTTGAGAATGATACAGTGCCCTACCCCATTCCATTGCAAATCGTTCTTCACCGGTGAAATTATTGATACACCAAAATTCTCCCGCATTTGAAGAAGGATGTTGTTTTTCGTATTCAACTAATAGTTGACTAAGTGCCTTTCCTTCTGGTTGATCCTCACTATGAAACCCATTTTTTTCCATTGCTTGACCAACTGAAACAATTTCAACTGCACCAAGTTCTGCAATGGCATTCAGAAATAAAAAGCTCACCGCTTCTCCCGGGATTAAACCAACAGGATTATTAGCTGATTTTAATCTTCCCATATTATTTAACCAGGTTAACCCGGCGAAATCAGTCAATGAGTCAACAAACCCCGTTATGACAAGCGCATTTGATTTTTTCCGTAAAAGAACCGAACTCTGCTCCAATAAATCAACGCTAGAGGATGGAGCAACCGGAATGATTTTATAACCAGAAATCAACTCAATTAATCCTGATTGAATTAACGCAATCTTAACCGTTTCATTCCAGCCTTTGTTGTAAAACTGAAAAGGATTCTCATCCAACTCTTCATCGGGTTCAGCCGTTTGCAAATATCGATTTATGTCGGATACACCCATTAATAAAAATATTTCACTGTGCTTAGTTCTTTGATGATTAGCATCTTGAACACCCGTGCTTTCTTCCATCGCAGCTATTTTTTCTACTATCTGCTCAAAACCATCGCGCATTAGCTGAATATAACGACCCGCACCTTCAAAGCCGTGAGTTAATAACTTAATGGGATAACCTGTTATCTCTTCTTCCCCGTCTTCGGTGGTTTCTGCAAATCCATCTAAAAACTCCGGACGAGAAATACCTGCTCGCAAAGAAGCAGCGGTAGTTTCTGCATTGAAACCTACCGAACTAACGACTACAGTATCATTAACAAAAATTGGTGAAGGCGGCACAAAACATTTCATGGTTAAATAGGATCTCCACATAAAATACACGTTTCTTTATCTGAAGCCATAGAAATAACAGGCCCTTGAAGAACAGGCATTGGCGGGGTATTTTTATTATTATGTAACATTAAGTCAAAAGCCCTACAGACATTTTTACCTTCAAACTTTACATCAAAGGAATAATTGACAAATTCGGCTATCCCTTTTGTTTTCGAAGATACAACCCCTCCGCCTGCCGTACCGGCTTCATCGCCAGTGCTGGTTTTGAAATTTGAACTTTTCACACATACCGGATTGCCATCACATGTTACTTTTTTAGTACCTTTGTCGATGTCTGAAGATTGAGCAATATTTGGATAAGGTATAGGAATAGGACCAGCCGGTGATGGCGTTTTGCAAACATCAGGGAAAGCTATAGTAATGCCGTTACTCGATTTATGAACCACAGAAAGATAATTTACCCCAACGGTTACACTCATTGTAAATATTCTCCTCTCGAAATTTGGTATGATGAGAATTAACTCTTAAGTTAGTGAAAAACTAATTTAGTGAAATATTGCCGCCTTTGATCTTATTTTTTGATGACGCACGAGAAATAAGATCTTTACCTTTGATAATAATTTTTCCAAATCGGTCCAGAATAATCTGACTACGACCAACATTTAGCTTTATATCTTTAGTCGCAGTTAAATTAAAACTTTCTACTGATAAACTTAGATTTTTTTGTTGCATAGACTGATTCTGAATCAAAATTACATTTTTTACAGACTGTGCAACTAAACCAATAATGACAGGTTGTTGTATATCGTTATCAATAAATGAAAGCAGTACTTTTTCGCCAATCAAAGAATCTGGCTCTGAAAAATATTGCGTAGTAATCGCCAATGTTGGATCTTGATGAAAATCAGAAATAATACAAACTTGCCCTTGTCCGGTACAACTATAAATAGTACCAACGGTATTATTCGGCGCCACACTATTATCGATTAACTTCAATTGAGCTTTCATCTTAGTGCTTGTATTAGTTCTTGTATTAGCGCTCATATTAGTTCTCCTTAATCTTACTGCCTTTCATCACAATATCGCCGCTGCCTTTAATATTAATTTTCTTGCCTTTAATGGTAATGTCACCATTCTTCTTCATCACGATAGATGCTTTCCCAACTTTTATTGTGATCTTATCTTTTGCGGTAAATTCTATTTCTTTGGCTGCAACACTATATTCTTTGGTGATTTCTTCCCGATGCTTACCGCCAACTTTTATTTCTTGATCTTTACCAACGGTTAAATCTCTATTTTTACTAATATCTTCTGAATAATCTCCGCCGACATTAATTGAATTATTAACTGCAACAGATATTGTTCTACTAAGACCAACATTTTCACTCTTAGCCCCACCAACTGTCTCAGAAGATGCAGCACCAACATTAACCAATAATGCTTCACCAACGGTAACAGTCTTAGCAACACCAACGGTTTCACTGGAATTCATATTCACCATTTCTGTTTTACTGGTACCAACCGTTAACGACATCATCTCGCCGATCATTTCAGTATGATTAACGCCAACATCAATCATTCTATTTCTTCCTATGGTGTCAGAATGATCTCGTCCAATCATTTCTGTACGGTCATTTTCAACCACGGTGTTTTGATCTTTTTCTGCATGAAAATATAATTCTTCACTGTCTTTTTTATCTTCAAATCGGATCTCATTAAAATTAGTGCCATTGCCCCCCTTCGTACTTCTGGTTTTAAGACCACTTTGAGTCGCATTGGCAGGTAATTCATAAGGAGGCATGGTTGAACCGTTATATACGCTACCAGCAATAATAGGTCTGTCTGGATCTCCGCCTAAATGTTCAACAAGCACTTCCTGACCTATACGGGGTATTTGAATATGTCCCCAATTTTTACCAGCCCAGGTTTGTGCAACGCGAATCCAGCAGGAACTTTTTTCATCACCCTCGGCATATCTGTCCCAGTGGAAATGTACTTTTACACGGCCATACTTATCTGTCCAAATTTCTTCGCCAGCTTTACCAACAACCATAGCCGTTTGCGGACCCGTAATTTTAGGTTTTCGTGCCGTTATTTGAGGTCTATAGACAACATTGGAAGGAATAGCATTAAATTGACTACTGTATATTTCAGTACTTTCTTTATTTGAATTTGTCAGGTATTCGTCAGACCTTAGAACACATTTGAAATGTGTGATCAGGTATTGGCAATTTTGGTCATCTCTGAAATGATCGTCTAAACTAAAATGACTACCGGAAAATAGCGTTTTAAAATTACTTTGGGCGAATTTAGTTTCGTATGATACGTTCTCTTTTTCCATCAATAAACGCGTATAATCGGTGCCCTTGCCCCGTTCTTTATATTTGCCCGGATAACTGAATTTTTCTAAAGCCGACAATGAGGCTGTTTTAGGATCAGAAGATACAGACTCCAGATTTTTGGAAGGCGTTTCAAAGTCAAAGTCAGATAAGCGAACACCACCAGTTCTTATTTCTCTATAGTTCTCCCACTTACTGATACCTTCAATATAAAATCGATTACTGATATCTTCCGGCAGATAAAAAGGAACCGTTCCGCTGTCTGGCAGTATAGAACTGTCGTCAGCCATAACCAGCGTATGTTTGCCGTCAGTGTGTTCAAAATAATAATAAATCCCTTCTTGTTCCATTATTCTGGTAACAAAATTAAAATCACTTTCATTAAATTGAACAATATATTCCTGGGGTTGATAAGTACCGGTTAGTTTATCTTCATAATCTGAAAAACCGAGTTCATCAAAAACCTCTTTTATGATATCCGGGTAGCTTTTTTCCTGAAAAATCCGGCAATTTTCACTTAAATTAAGTAACCAGAACCAAGGTCTAATATTTGCGCCATATCGACTAAATCTATCACTGTTCGACAACTGGTAGAATTCGGTAACAAAGCCATTAAAGTAGCGGGTGTCATCTTCTGTTTCTAGACTGACAGTGACATTTTGTCCTAACAAGTCGTCCAGTGAAATATTGTCATTTTCACTAATCATTTCAACTTTTATCGAGAACGGTCGGGCAAGATCTTCCACAATATCAGCTTTATAAAGTGCTAATTCTTCGCCCAGTGGTGTAGATATGGCTATTAGTCGATTTTCCTGTGTGGGCATTCTAAGTTTCCTTTTCCCCTGATCCTGTTAGATTATTCAACAAACTTAAGACAAAATAGCGTAAAACAACTCTTGATTGGAGCTGTTTTACAAAGACAATCTTTCTTAATACTAGTCTATCATATTAATTTTACCAGTATAAAGCTAAAAAAAACTTGGTGGTATATAAGACAAGCGAAAGTACTTAAAAAATGCTGAGACATATAATGAATAAAGAAGTCCAGCAAGTTCTTTAAAGATGTAGTCATACAGATCCATTCATTGACAATAATTGGCTTTGTTTTTAGATTTAGTGTCCGTCAAGAAACAAGGCCGTAGCGAGAGAGCAAAAGAATTACTTGGCTTTTTATAATTATTCTTTGATACTTACTAAAATTTTAAATGAAGGGTTAACTTTATGGAATTGGGTATTAAGGGTAAACGAGCACTTGTCTGTGCGTCATCAAAAGGTTTAGGCCGTGGCTGCGCCGAAGCGTTAGCGGCTGAAGGGGTAAATTTGGTCATAAATGCACGTAATGACGAAGCATTGCAAGCAACCGCTGAAAGTATTCGTAACACATACTCTGTAGAGGTAATTGCTATTGCCGCTGATATCACAACAGAATCTGGTAGAGAAGAAGTTTTAGCTGCCGCCGGCAATATTGATATTCTTGTTACCAATGCAGGAGGACCACCACCGGGTATGTGGAGCGACTGGGAACGTGAAGACTTTATTGCTGCCCTTGATGCAAATATGCTTTCACCCATCGCATTAATGAAATCTGTATTACCGGGAATGATGGCTAAGGGCTGGGGTAGAATTGTTAATATCACCAGCATGTCTGTAAAAGCGCCTATCGCAGTATTAGGTTTATCAAATTCTGCACGTGCTGGCTTAACAGGTTATGTTGCCGGTACAGCCAGACAGGTAGCTCATGCAGGTGTAACAATAAATAATCTTCAGCCAGGCATTCATGCAACAGACAGAGCCATTGCTTTAGACACCGCAATGTCGAATGCTGAAGGCATTGATATTATTGAAGCAAGGAAAAAACGTTGCGCAACCATTCCTACAGGTCGTTACGGAACCTCTCAGGAATTTGGTGCTATGTGTGCATTTTTGTGCTCTCAAAACGCAGGGTTTATTATCGGTCAAAATATATTGCTTGATGGCGGTGCGGTTAACAGCACTATGTAGTAACACTGGTGTTGGCTATGTAGCAGTTAATTGTGTCTAAAAAGATAACATACTGTTTTAAAATATTTATTAGCTAAAAACAACTAAACTAATATAAAGTCAAAATTTTACCGCGTAGGATGGGTTAGCCGCAGGCGTAACCCATCAAAACATAAATTTATCAGGTAGTTAACGGTTAAGTGGTCACCAAATATGATGGGTTACGCCGTTGGCTAATCCTACAACTATAATAATTGTAAAATTATAGTCCTTCATACCTCCTCTTTACCGGGCAGATAAGAACCAAATGCATCCAGGTTCCTATCTGCGCTAAACTCAAACGATATCCGGAAACCAAAAATACCTACTTTGATTCAGACCTGTTGACCTCATCAGGACGTTGCTTAAACTCACCTGTAACTATAGACTTATAATCACGTGGTCTGTACGGATCGAATGCTTCCTTTATCAGTTTAAATAAACCTTTTTTACGCCATATACTCGCACCCATATCTCTTAAGAGTTCGTCGTAATAGTGTACTTGGTGCGTTTGAATCATATAGGCCCGAGCGCTACCGGCGTCAGGCATATTTTCACGTTTCCAGACTTTAATCTTCTCAATTTCAGCTTCCATCTCATCCTTTTCTGGCAGATTAAAACCTCCGTTCATAAGCTCTGCAAGCCAACGGCCCTGAACAGAAGCGGTAGTAATATTAGTGAAAGTAGATGTATTAGAGTTGAGGAAAACAAACCTCGGGAGCTCAGGGTTTATCATGTTACGGTAAAGCCAAAAACCGTCCTTCTCTCTGGCATCATTCAATTGAGTGGGTAAAAAAGATCTTTTGTCGTCCGCTTTATAGCCAGTGGCAGCTATAATAACGTCACATTGAATTTCTTCACCTGATGTAAGTAAGATATATTTAGCCCGGATCTCTTTAATTTCCCCCTTAACTGCCTTAATTTCCTTACGATGAACCATAGGAAAGAAAGACGGATCAGGAATAAGTCCTTGACCGCACCAGAAGTCATCAATGAAACCTTTATCAGGTATCAGATCTCCTTTAAGACCAAACTGAAATTTGAAAATTTTAGCAACCAGCCACCAGAATGCTGGAAGCAGCCTTGTTGCGTGCATCATACGCTCAATGGAACCTAAATTAGGCCACTTAGGTAACAGGCAGGCCCCGCCAAATCGGCTGAATGTTGCAAATTCGAACGGTATCAAACCTAAGATCTTACGAGGTACGCACCAATGGGCTTTACGAAATAACAGACTTGTATCAGCCTTTTGCCATGCACTGACTTGCGCGCAATCAAACGCTGATTTTCCATAACCAACCACTACAACCTTCCCTTCACACATAGCAGGATCAACCATGTCTGAAGCGTGTATTATTTTACCTTCAAATACTTCTTTACCTAACCAGTCAGGCACGTACTTGTCGAATTTTCCATATATGCCAGTCGAGCATATTACCCAGTCAAAGTATTGTGAATGAGTTGAACCAGATTCAGTGTAGTGAACCATGAAACCTTGATCGCTTGGCTCGACGGAATCAACTTTGGCTATGCGTACCTTTTGTGTAACCTTATGCTTATCCGCGTAATTTCTAATGTATTCGTTCATTTCAGGGCCGGGAGTAAAATCACTACCTTTAGGCAAAGGCTGATCGGGAAACTCGTACAAGTTCGCTGGCGTTTGAACGCCAAATCCCGCATAGTTTTCCGCCCATACTCCCCCTATATCCGAAGCTTCAAATACAACAACATCATGACCTTCAGACAAGAGTATCCTTGAGGTGACAATACCAGAAACACCTGCACCTATAACGGCAACACTGGCTATATTCGGTGTTTTAACTTTTTTATTAGCTGTATGCTCCATTACAATCCTTCCTATTGTATGTTTTTTGTTCAAAGTACCAAAATGGTAACTGATTTTTAACGCAAACAAAACACTAATAAAACAATTATCTAACCTAGGCTAAGATATGTTAATGAAACTAAGACATTCCAGAGGAAATGATCCATGTCTCATTCACTTGTGCTGCGTTATGCCGAAACAAATGTTTTAAATGGCAGGATCGGTTATCGCTGTAGTTCTGTTTCTTCAGGTAATTCACAATTTGGTGGGATTTTTTAAAAGTAAAAGTGATATTTTTGTTGTATCTCCTTAACAGCTTCTATCTATGAGATGACTCTTTAAAATTTTATGTGAGAAATTTACTACACCCAAGCTTCGCTCCCTCCTTTACCTTTTACCCATTCACCCATTTATGGGATATTTTCAATTTATCACGTCCCAAAAATGGGATCTATCAAAAATAAAATTACCCGTATAAACATTTCAACTAATTTTCAAAGACTTAACGATTGGCACAATGCCTGCAATCTAAAAATTAAAGGAAAAGTAAAACGAAAAGTCAAAATCAAAAAATTTTATAGGAGCCACAAACTTGGATATTTCCAGAAAGAAACAAAAAAGATCAGTGTTAAGTCGTTATTGGCCCTGGGCACTAGTGATCATCATAGTCGGCGCTGGGGCAAATTATTTGTGGTTTTTAACGCAGGCTGATTATTCCATCGACAGAAATACTATTGTTTTTGACGAAGTTAAACGTGGTGAGTTTACAATATCGGTCAGAGGAACAGGTTTATTAATACCAGACAACATTCAATGGTTATCGTCGAATGTTGAAGCACGCGTAGAACGTATTGTGGTTAAACCGGGAAAAATCGTTAAAAAAGGTGATTTAATCGTTGAATTATCCAATCCTCAATTAGCGCAATTACTTGAAGAAACACGCTGGGAGCTTGAAGCAAGATCTGCAGAAAGTAAAGCGGCTCAGGTAGCACAAGAGTCGGCTCTGCTTGATCAAAAAGCTGAGATATTAAACGCACAACTTAATTATGAAAGCAGTAAATTAAAACAAGATGCGCAAACAGAATTGTTTCAAAAGAAAACCGGAATAATATCCAAAATAGATTATGAAAAAACACGGTTAGAAACCATCCAGCTAAAGCAACGTTGGGAAATTCAACAACAGCGCCTGCTTAAAATGAAAGAAAATATCCTTGCACAAAACAATGCCCGTGATGCTCGTTTGAAAAAAATGCAAAAAACACTGGAACGGGCTCAACAGCAAGTTGACAGTTTAATGATAGTTGCAAGCATCGACAGTGTGGTGCAAGAAGTTCCAATAGAGCCAGGTCAGCGCCTTATTATAGGTGGAAATATTGCCAAGCTTGCCAAACAAGATTCGTTAATTGCAGAACTACAGGTGCCAGAGCTGCAAATACGTAATGTTGCTGTGGGTCAACGGGTCATTATTGATACTCGAAATAATAAAGTTGCAGGCATAGTTTCAAGGGTCGACCCTGCGGTGGTTAATGGTAATGTGCAAGTTGATGTTGAATTCCTCAATGGCCTGCCTGAAGACGCCCGACCTGATCTCACCGTAGACGGTGAAATATTGATTACTGAATTATCAGACACCTTATACGTAAACCGCCCTATTTTTGCTCAAAGCCAAAGTAACTCGGCGTTTTATAAATTAAGCGAAGACGGGAATTTTGCCGAACGGATCAGCGTAAAGCTAGGTCAAGGTTCAATTAACCAGATCCAAATAATCGATGGCTTGAAAATAGGGGATAAAATCATTATTTCAGACCCTAGCAGCTGGCAAACCTATCAGAAAATCCGACTTAGGTAGCAAACCAATTAACTAAACAATTTACTACACAATCAGCAGCACAATCAACATGCAAAAATTACTAGTAAAGCAATTAACTAAAACATAGAATTATAATCAAGCGACAAGGATCAAATTATGACTAATAGCTTAATAAAATTAACAAATATCGAAAAAGTATTTTACACCGATGAAGTTGAAACTCACGCATTAAACAATATCACCCTTACCATCAATAAAGGTGAATACGTATCTATTTCAGGACCTTCCGGCTGTGGAAAATCAACCTTATTATCATTATTAGGATTACTAGATACCGGAACAGGCGGAACTTACCAACTGGCTGGTCATGACGTATCAGACATTTCTAAAAAAGAAAGAGCAAGCATCCGCAATAAAGAAATTGGCTTTATTTTCCAGGCGTTCAACCTGATCAGTGATCTGGATGTAGAAGAAAATGTCGAATTACCCTTAACTTATCGAAAAGATTTAACCAAATCTCAGCGACAACAAATGGTTAAAGACGCGCTGGAAAAAGTAAATATGTCACACAGAGCTAAACATTTCCCCTCACAATTATCCGGCGGACAACAACAACGTATCGCCGTTGCCCGTGCCATTGCAGGCAAGCCATCAATGATACTTGCCGATGAACCAACCGGAAATTTAGACTCTAAAAATGCGTCGGCGGTAATGGAACTGTTAGATGTGCTGCACGAAGAAGGCGCAACTATTTGCATGGTCACCCATGATCCAATATCAGCACAAAGAGCTGAAAGAAACATCGACATACTGGATGGTCAAATAGTGTCAGATCACAGTAATTCCTTAAGTAAAAGTAAAAGCAAAGAAATAGCAGCGGCTTAGAGGATATTATTGTGATCATACAAGATTTTAAATACGCCATCAGACTTCTGGCAAAAAAACCCGCTTTTACCTTGCTGACAACGCTGGTAATGGCAGCAGGCATTGGTTTAAGTGTTTATATGTTTTCATTTTTCAATACCATTATATTTAAAGACCTGCCTTTTAAAGATGGCGACTCTTTAGTTTTGTTAAGTGCGTCCATTAATGGAGAAAAACATACCAATGCAATAAACCTGCACGACTATTTGGAAATAAGAAACAATCTTCAAGGTTTATCAGAATTTGGCGGCTATCGTGATAAAAATGTTGTTGTCTCAGGTAGAGACGGTGCCAGACGCTACCCTGCAATTTATGCAGAAGCCAATATTTTTCAATTAACCCGTACAGAGCCTATTTTAGGGCGTGGTTTTACCCCAAAAGAAAATAAAAAGGGAGCTGAAAATGTTGTAGTTTTAGGTTTCGAAGTTTGGCAAAACCAACTTGGGGGAGATAAACAGGTAATAGATCAAAGGTTACAAATCAACGGTAAAAGTCATCGTATTATTGGGGTAATGCCACAAGGTTATTTTTTCCCGAGTAATATCCAAATGTGGTTACCGTTGCGCGAAGACGCCACACAATTAGCACGGGGTAAGTCAGGTGATATTCACGGTTTAGCACATATTGATGATGGTACATCAATGGAAGATATCGATAACCAATTAACGGTGATAATGCAAAGAATTAAAGAAAAATACCCTGAAACCAACAATGGGATAAGTGCTTATGTAACTTCTATTCCCGGCTCAGGTGGAACTAACGGTAAACCTGTTATTTATACCATGCATATTGTTGCGGTTTTAATCTTAATTTTAGCGTCAATTAATGTCGGTAATTTATTATTATCCCGCGCGGTAGAACGAGGTAAAGAAACAGCTATTCGGGTAGCATTAGGTGCACCCCGTGCCCGTTTAATCAGTCAAATGTTATGGGAAAGCATCATTATCTGCAGCCTTGGCGGTATCATTGGCTTATTGGTTATGGCCTGGGGTTTAGAAATAACCGAATCCATCGTTGCCACTTTCTTCTCTGATCCTCCCTCTTTCTGGTGGAAGTTCGGGCTTGACAGTTACACTATTAAATTATTCATAACTATTGTTATCGCTACTATTTTGGTTACGGGACTACTGCCTGCGTGGAAAAATTCCGGTGGTGATTTTAATGCCGTACTTCGTGATGGCACTCGCGGTGCGTTAGGTAAAAAAGCTGGCCGACTAAGTAAACTACTCGTTATCAGTGAAATATTTATTTCCATGACTGTGCTAATTGCTGCAGCGGTTATGGTGCTTGCCTCTTATTTACAAAGCAATCAAGATATTGGCGTTGAAACCAAAAATACGCTAATAGCCACCGTGCTGTTAACAGAAGCAAATTATGATTCGCCTTTAAAGAAAGTCCAATTTGCAAAAACACTGCAATCACGCCTGGAAAACAGTACGGGTATTAGTGAGGTTATGATCACTACTGCATTGCCAGGACATTATAGTATGGAGTCTATTATTGCATTAGAGGGTAAAGAATATACTAAAAATAGCAATACCAGTTACCCACGGGCAAACTATATAGCAACAATGCCGGGAGCATTGGCAAAATTGGGGGTAGAACTACGCCAGGGACGTTACTTTAATAGTAGCGACGACGGACTGAATAAAAGTACGGCGCTTATCTCTGAAAGTTTTGTGGAACATCATTTTCCAGACCAGTCACCCATTGGAAAACGTTTTAGATTAATCAGCAATGACGCCGATAAAATTCAATGGATAACCATTGTCGGTGTTGTTGAACAAACCGTTCAAGGAGATCGTGACAAGACCTCAGCGAGCTTTCCTTCAATATTCAGACCTTATACCCAAGCCCCAAGGAATCAACTATCAATTGCTATGTTGATGAATTCAGAACCGGCGGTTGTAACTAAAACTTTGCGTACAACCTTGCAATCCATAGATGCCGAATTGCCTTCATTCAGAATTAAAAGTTACGAAAACAGTAATAATCGCATGACCGCACCGATGAGATTTATCAGTAGTTTAACGGCTCTATTTGGACTTGCTGCCGTTGTTTTAGCCGCCAGTGGTATTTATGGCGTGATGTCGAATACCATTAGTCAAAGAACGCACGAAATTGGCATTAAACGAGCTTTGGGAGCAGACGACCAAGTTATCTCCAGACAATTTTTAGTGGCAGGATTTAAACTTTTATTATGGGGAGGACTGCCAGGAATATTAGCCGGAGGTTCTATGGGGTTTGCTATGTCAAAATTATGGGGCACAGGAAATACAGGTTTAATAATCATAACAATAATTATGACCACCCTGATTGGCAGTGTTGTAATGCTTGCCACTTACTTACCAACGAAACGAGCATTGCAAATGGAACCCAGTATTGCTTTACATTACGAATAAAGCAGTTAATACCAAACTGATCCCAAATTACGCGAAAAGGTATCTTCAAGTAATTTGGGGTTATTTCAGTATAGTTATACACTAGTAACCAAATGATAAAAAAATAATACATATGAATAAAAGAATATTACTGGTCGATGACGATATCGACATACTTTCTGCGTTAAAAATGCTGTTAATTTCTGAAGATTATGCGGTTAGCTTATGCCAAACGCCCCAGTCAGCATTAAGTGCGATAACTAAAGAAAATTTTGATTTGGTCCTGATGGATTTAAACTACTCGCTCGATACCACATCAGGCGAAGAAGGTTTACAACTGATAGCGTCAATCAGAAAACTTGATGAAGACTTACCTATAGTTGTAATGACTGGCTGGGCGACCATAGAAGTTGCCGTTAGTACCATGCAAAATGGTGCGAACGATTTTATTCAAAAACCCTGGGAAAACGATCGGTTAATTGCCATTATTCGCAACCAGATAAAACTTGCCCGCAGCCAGAAAAAATCGCAGAAGCTTTCGCAACAAAATAAGTTATTGCAACAACAAGTCAATAGTGAACTTAACGGTGAAATAATTGCTGAATCCCCTGCAATGCAACAAGTAATGGCGATTATAGATCAAGTGGCCAAAAGTGATGCCAGTGTATTGTTAACTGGTGAAAATGGTACCGGAAAAAGCATGTTCGCCCGGTATATTCACGACAACTCGTCACGCAGAACAGCGCCGCAAATTTCTGTGAATATGGGAGCGGTTACTGAAAGCTTATTTGAAAGTGAAATGTTTGGTCATGTAAAAGGTGCTTTCACCGATGCTAAATCAACTCGAATAGGTCGATTTGAACTCGCTGACAATGGCAGCCTGTTTTTAGATGAAATAGCCAATACGCCCTATTCACAACAGGGAAAATTATTACGTGTTTTAGAAGACAGTGAATTTGAAAAAGTAGGTGGCAATAAAACTCAATCAGTAAACATTCGCTTAATTTCAGCCACTAATGCCAATTTAACTGATGTGGTGGCAAGAAATTTATTCCGCAAAGACTTGTTGTATCGCATTAATACCATAGCAATTGAAATACCGTCGTTACGTAATAGAGTAGAAGATATCATTCCTCTTGCTAACTCCTTTTTAGCCAAAACAGCGATAAAGTACACTAACAAGCACGGTGATACAAAACTAACAATAAACACAGAGGCACAACAGGCATTAAAAGCATACAGCTGGCCGGGAAATATCCGAGAGTTGAACCATGTGATGGAACGGGCACAAATTCTATCTCAACACAATGAAATAACCGTTGAATGTTTAGGGTTACCGGCAATTGACCTTTCCTCAAATCAACCCTCTGGCCTTGACCCCTCTAGCATTGAAAAACAAACACCAACCGATGAATTACCAACATTAGCTTCATTAGAGCTTGATATTATTGACAAACGATTATCGTATTTTAATGGTAACGCAATTAAAACAGCAAAATCATTAGGATTGAGTCGCAGTGCTTTTTATCGTAGATTGGAAAAGTAAATTAGAAAATAAAATACCGACGAGAAATTACATGACAAAAAATTTATCATTTGAAGCACAATTAACGCGGTTATCTTTGCTTTCATCATTGCCGCTTTTTATATTGCTTATCCCAATGATGATTTATGCACAAATATCCATTTATATAATTTTACTGACCGCATTATTGACCAGTATCACAATGGGATATTGCCATGTAAAAATACACCAGAAGTCTGCCTATCAATTTCGCAGTTTGAGCAATTTACTCGAAGGCATGATCCATGGCGATTATAGTCTCAGAGCACGATCTGGCGACAACACCAACTTTGATGCCTTAAATGAACTGATAGTGACCATTAACGGCTTGGCACAAAAACTTAATACGCAACACATTGAATCAGTTGAAAGCCAACTGCTGCTGCGCACGGTAATTAATCATATAGATGTTGCCATAATCGCGCTGAACGATAAAAATGAAATCATTTTGATCAACCCTACAGCAAAAAATTTATTACAGTTGCCAAATAAAAACTCAGAAAACCTTTCCATGAAACAACTGACCCAACTGAGACAATTCAACAGTGGTCAAAGCCAAGTGATGACCCTGGAATTTGGCAATCAAAAAGGAAAATTCAATGTTCATGTAGAAGAATTCAGAGAGGCTGGAAAGCAACAGAAGTTACTCTTTATTACTGATGTAAGCATTATGCTGAGATCAGAAGAACGTAATGCATGGCAAAGTTTAGTCAGGGTGATCAGTCACGAAATTAACAATTCGCTGACACCCATAGCATCAATCAGTCAAACGTTAAATCGCCTGCTTTCCCGCCAGCAAGATATAACAACACATAAAGAAAATTTGCTTGAAGGACTTACAATCATCTCTCAGCGCACTAATAACTTGAAAGACTTTGTTAATAGTTATAAACAAATTTCACAATTACCTGAGCCTGAAAAGAAAAACACTTCAATTATAAATTTACTCAATAAAATCATACCGCTTTATCAGGCTAACCAGATAATTATTGCATCAGACGACGATGTTAATTTATTTATTGACCCGATTCAATTTGAACAAGTATTAATTAACTTACTGAAAAATGCCGTAGAATCTGTGCAAAATACCTTTCTTATTGATAAAACAGCTATTGATAAAACGGGTCTTGATAAAGCTGGCCTTGATGGAAAAATAGTCGTCAGCTGGCAAGTAGAAAATAACTCGTTCAAACTGACGGTAAGCGACGAAGGTGCCGGCATTAGCAATCCGGGCAACTTATTTGTTCCTTTTTACACAACAAAAAAACAAGGCTCAGGCATAGGGTTAGTACTATGCCGACAAATACTGGAAGTACACGGCGGTCAATTATCTTTAACCAACAGAACCGACAAAAATGGCTGTTTGGCGGTTATTGAATTGCCTGTACTTGCCCATTAACAGATCCTTGTTAATGCAGGATTCAGAGCTCTAGCTTTAACTTCTACCTTTAACTTCTACCTTTAACTTCTGCTTTTAAAAGCTTATAAAAAAGTAGCAATTTCATCAATTGATTTTTTAACTTTCGCATGATGAGGTACTGTCGCGTTTTTACTCGGGTAACCAGCAATAATTAGCATGTAAGCTCTATCATTATCCCCTCTTTTGCACACCTTGCTTAAGAAAGACATAGGCTTTGGTGTATGTGTCAAGGTTACTAAACCTGAAGAGTGAAGCGCATTGATCAAAAAACCTGTCGCGATCCCCACTGATTCGTGTACATAATAATTTTTATTTTTTTCATCAACAGTTATGCCTCCCTTTTTCTCACTAAAAATAGCAATTAACCAAGGGGCCTTCTCTAAATAAGACTTGTCTGCATCGGTGCCTAAAGGCTTTAATGCGCTCAACCATTCATCACCTGCACGACCTTCGTAAAAGCTGCGCTCGTGCATTTCGGCTTGCTCCCTAATTTGTTTTTTTACTTGAGGGTTTTGTATGGCAACAAAGTGCCAGGGCTGGTGATTGGCCCCACTTGGCGCTGTACCGGCGGCTTTAATACAATTTTCAATAATAGCTTTCGCAACGGAACGTTCACTGAAACTACGTACGCTATGACGACGTTTTATCTCATGATAAAACGAAGCAGATCTTGTTAACATCTCTTGTTCAGGGTATTCAATATAATCACTTAATGGTGATGAATCATGGTCTTTCATAACGGTATTCCCTTTTTTGTTAAGAATACCTTTTAAATTTATATGTTGCAAATGCAACATAAATAAATATCGACTGGTTGAGTAGCTGATGTAAAAAATGACGAGGGTAAAAAATTGCCAAACTCAACGTAAAGTTAAATTCGGAATATATTGAATAACTTAAATACAAGCATTCAGCCTCTTTTAATAGAGTTAACTAAAAGTTACAATTTTGTAAAAATCGTTCCTGTACTTAATCAATCCAATCTTTAGTATGGATATAGAAAAGAATCAAATACTTGGTTCTTACCAAAATAAAAAATAAGGTGTTAACTATGTTTAAAAAAATTCAAATGAGTGGAACCGCTGCAATGGCGTAAGACGAGACTCAGATGCATTGCGTTTGTGGAAGATGGATTGTATTATTTGAAAATTGAATTTATTGCCAAAGCATTACCAATGCATTAAAAGGTTAACATGACAAACAATATCACTATACGAAACGCCCTTGAGACAGATCGGGCTTTCATTTTTGAGCTCTCCCCACGATTGGCTCAAGTGGCAGGTTTAACATGGCATACCGACAGTGTTGTTCAAAAAATGCAGGACGATTATATCACTGAAATGCTAGATCAAACGTCAGTTCCTCAGGTAACCTTGATTGCAGAAAATAACGGGAATTCTCTGGGTTTTATCCATGCCTGTGAGCATAAGGACGGCATATCGGGTGAAGCCTGCGGAACAGTCACCCTGCTGGCCGTATCTTCGGCGGCACAAGGAATGGGAGCCGGAAAACTGTTAGTGAAGGCGGCAGAAGTCTGGGCTAAAGAACAGGGTTATCGTTTGTTGCACTTGGAAGTTTTTGCAAATAATGATAATGGGCGCGGCTTTTACCAAAATCTGGGTTTTGAAGCTGAAACCCTTCATATGATTAAGCCTCTTTAATGCTTGGGTTGAGCTCATTGGCTTTGACCAGATCACTCATAAGGTTTTTCGTAATTAATTATGTTGAGTGAGGATAAAGTTATTGCCTGAACTACTATTTAAAATTTAAGTTTAAGTTGTTTTTAAAATCCATCAATCAATAAATCTAAGCCTAATTTGATCGTTTCCCTTTGAGAAATTAAATTTGCAACGCTAGAGCGCTTAAGCCTTTTTTTACTGATAGTTGCAATATCAAGTAAATCAATAAAATAAGATGAATCATCAAGAGTTACACTAATTTGAAAATCTGAAATGAGTATTCTGTTTCTGTTTCTTTTTACAGATGCCACTAAAACTTGATCAAGTTCACTAAAAAAATTATTTTGTAAAACAATCACGAATAATGAATCTAATTCATAAACATTGAATTGTTTAAGCATTACATTTGGCCTATATTTTCAGCTAAAGTACACCCTTGTATTTCAAGCTCTTCATTATTCTTTTTTATTGCCTCTTGGTTTTTTTCTAACCATTGCAATTCTTTTTTTTGTTTTATCTTTTCTAGCAATGCTTCTTCTAACACTTGTGACGGGCTAATAGAAAAGGCTTTTGCCTGATTTAAAATTAATTTATTGATAGAGGTATTACAAGCTATTTTTTCAGATGTTTGCATGCGTACTTCCTACTTATGATGTATGCGCATTATTTTTGCGCATAAGTTGAAATAAGTCAAGTTTAAAGCGTTTTTTAGGTGTTGCATAATAAGCTATCAATATAATTATTTGCTCTGAGTATCTGCCCAAGCTATACCAATTGAATTAACTATTGCTCAATGAAAACAAATATTTTTTTCAACTCATTGAGTATTTCCTATATTTATTCCTGCTAAATCCCTTTTGCTGAGAAACAATTTATGTGTGAGATAAGTTTGTCAGACATAAAAGAAGTATTGCCCTTTTATTTTTAGGTGGCACTTTAAATACTTCAATATTTTATCTTCAACCATTTTCAGCAACTAGCAGAAATCTAATGGTGCGTGTAAAACGGTCAATAGTTTGTTTTGGTCTGTTCCTTCTAAAATCTGACTCATTCTGGGTGTTTATAAGTAAATTGAGTGTTTCTCTAGTATAAAACGCTTATGCTTTTTAGTTATATGAAAAATTCTTTTTTTGAGTGGGTGGCACCCAAAATAGGTGGCACCCAAAATAATGGCTTACACACATACTGAGGGTCAAACATAATGAGGTTGCGCCTTTTGAATATAAATTAAGCTACCCAGACTGAACTGGATATATAATTCCAATAAAGTTACACTTCAACAAATAGTACACTCAAGGATGA
>JABSOI010000042.1 GCA_013216015.1 Alteromonadaceae bacterium
CTGCATTAGTGCGTCCATGCACGTCGCAGCTCTAAGGCATCCATGCCTCCGCTGCATTAGTGCGTCCATGCACGTCGCAGCTCTAAGGCATCCATGCCTCCGCTGCATTAGTGCGTCCATGCACGTCGCAGCTCTAAGGCATCCATGCCTCCGCTGCATTAGTGCGTCCATGCACGTCGATGTGAAAGAGTGACGATGTTCAGGATGAACGGTATGTTACGGTAGTTTCTTTTGTTATTTGTGAAGTAGTTGAAATTTCTGACTCATCACCATTTTTTGGGTGAATTTATGTTTTGGTTTTTTCAGAATATCTATAGTTTTGCCATACTCGACGACTTGTCCATTGGACAACACCATTAGATCATCACTAAAGTGTCTGACAATACCTAAGTTATGAGAAATTAAGATATAAGCCAAGCCCATTTGTTGTTGTAAATCGAGTAATAGGTTAATCATCTGAGATCTCAAGGATGGGTCAAGAGAAGCTAAAGCTTCATCTAAAATAATCACTTGAGGGTTTAGAATAATAGCTCGTGCTAATGATATACGCTGTTTTTGACCGCCTGAAAACATATGAGGATAAAAATTCATATGATCCGTTAACAAGCCAACTTTTTGTAATGTCTTTCTTATTAACTGAGTTCTATTCCTTTCATTTAGATTGGTATTAAGTTTAAGGGGCTCATCTAATAACTGTTTAATGGTTAAACTTGGGTTGAGAGTGGTGCCTGAATCCTGGAAAATCATCCTGATATGCTGGCATCGTTGTTTAAAATTTTCTGCATTCAATGTTTGACCATTTAATTTAATTTTACCCGTACTAGGGATTTCAGCACCAACTAATAACTTTGCCAATGTCGATTTCCCAGAGCCTGCTTCACCGATCACCGCTAATGTTTTATGGGCTTTAATTTCGAAAGACAAAGGTTCTAAAGCTATACATTCTCTTTGGTTAAACCAATGTCCGGGAAGCTTATAAGATTTACTTAACTCTAATACTTGCAATAAAGCACCCATATCAATAGGTATCCTTTAAAGAAAAATGACAGCTGACTTGATGTCCATGATAATTGATCACCTTTGGTGCTTTTACGCAAGCCTGCTGTGCTCTCGGACATCTTGGTCCTAATCGGCAACCTATAGGTAAATGCTGTAATATAGGAATGCTGCCGGGCAGGGTCGTTAATCTGGACTTAGCTGATAGCTCAATATTGGCTTTTGGGCTACTATCAAGCAAAGCACGTGTGTAAGGATGATATGGTTCGGTGAAAATTTGCTTTGTGGTGCCCGCTTCGACAAATTGTCCGCTGTACATAACCGTAATATTATTGGTCCAATGGGTGACATTTTCCAGATCATGACTTATCAATAAAATAGACATGTTTTTAAGCTGGTTGAGGCTGGCTAATAATCGGAAGATTTGTCCTTGATTGGTAGTTTCCATAGCTGCGGTTGGTTCGTCAGCAATTAACAACATAGGTCTTTTAGCTAATGCCATAGCAATCATTACACGTTGACATAGAGCTTCAGTAAGTTGGTGCGGATAACTTTTGATACATTGATCGTGATGCTTTATACCTACTTTATGCAGCAATTTTATCGCAGCAGATTTTCGCTGCTGATTTTTTTGCCAGAAATATCCACTCAATTGCTCAGTATCAACTGCTTCTGCTAATTGCTCTCCTATGGTCGTGGTTGGATCCAGACATGACATAGGTTCTTGGAAAATCATGGCTACGTCCTGAGATATAATGGATTTTCTTTCTTCAGGAGATAAACGCAATAGATCTTTGCCCCGCCAATGAAATCGGTCGGCATGAACATGCCAACGTTCATCTAAAACCCCAATGATTGCTTGGGCTAAAAGTGATTTTCCAGAGCCAGATTCACCAACTAAGCCTCTCACTTCACCTTCCTTCATTGACAAGCTAACGTGATCTACTGCCAGAATTGATTTATTAGTTGTTTGGAGCTCAATTGAAAGGTTACGGATATCAAGTAAGTTCATTAGTTTTCCTTACTTTGTTTTAAAGCATGTCTCATGCCTTCACCAACGAGATTAGTAGCTACCACAGAGAATAAAATAGCCAGACCCGGTAAATATACGGTCCATGGTGCAATGTAGAATAAATCAAGTCCATTAGATAACATAGCACCCCATTCAGGTAACGGAATAGGCGCACCTAAGCCAAGAAAACCTAGTGCAGCAATGTCTAGAATAGCGGCTGATTGCGCTAAAGTGGCCTGTCGGATAATTTTTTCGATGATATTGGGGAAAATAGAATAGCTTAATATCCTAAAAGAATTTGCCCCATCTAACCTAGAAGCTAGTACGTAATCTTTTGAAAATTCGTCTTTTACTGCATTTTTGGTAATGTGAACAAATTGAGGGATTAATACTAAAACAATCGCCCATAAAGTATTGCCCAAACCAGGGCCCAGTATAGCAACGATAATAATAGCAAGTAATAATGATGGGATTGACAGAATAACATCAAGAAAATGGTTCAGGAAGATCGACTTTATGCCTGTGGTTAAAGCTGAGATGGAGCCAATGAAGACTCCGATAAGTAAAGAAATAATAACAACCACAAAACTTAAGCCAAAAGTAAGAGAAGCGCCATGCATTAAACGAGATAACATATCCCGTCCTAAATTGTCAGTCCCTAATAAAAAACTAACATCGCCATTTACATCCCATGCAGGGGGTACTAATAAATGATCCAAGTTATTTTCAAAGGACGAATAGGGAGTTAAAACCGGGGAAAATATAGCGAGTAAAAATAAAAAAACAAAACTACCGAAGCCAAACATTACCACTTTATTTTGACGGAAATAATGCCATGACTGAACGAGCGGCGAAGGAAACTCTTCTTCTTGATATATTCTATTACGTGCCATGTTTTGAGTCTCGAGCTAGTGGATTTAACGCTGCATAGATGAAGTCGGTTAGAATATGTACAATAAATATAAAACTTGAGAGTACCAGTAAGCCAGCTTGTATGGCTGTATAATCTCTTTGATATATGCTTTCAATGAGCCAACGGCCTATACCGGGCCAATTGAAAATTACTTCTGTCACCATAGCCAAAGTCATTAGATTGGCAAATTGTAAACCAACGTGACGTATTACATTTATTAAAGCATTACGAATAGCATGTCGGTAAATTATTTGTGTAAAACTTAATCCTTTGGCTTTTGCAGCCCTGATGTAACCAGTTTCCAGAACATCCAACATGGCGGTGCGAGCCAAGCGGATAAATAATGTGCCGGGAGCTAAAGCTACAACACATGCGGGTAATATTATATGAGAACTTGCATTTTGAAATGCTTGCCATTTATATTCACTATCGCTAAGTAGAATATCAATAAATTGAATACCTGTGACATGTTTAATTTCATACAAAAGACTTATTTGCCCTGCTGATGGCAGCCAATTCAGTTGGATTGAAAAAACGAGAATAGCAACCAAAGCAAGCCAAAATACAGGTACTGAATACCCCAGCATTGCAATTGTGAGTATTATATTATCGGTTATTTTTTTGTGATTTATAGCGGCAATAAAACCGATGGGGATTCCAATACACATTGCTATTATCAATGCCGTCATACTTAGTTCAATTGTCGCTGGCAATAAGTTTATGATTTCAGAGTTTATTGGTAAACGACTCGCCATAGATACACCTAATTCACCTTTAAATATATGTTGGAGATAAGTCCAATATTGGATGAAAAAGTTAGCGTTATGTTGATATTGTTCGGATAAGATAAGTAATTGTTCAGGAGTGGGATTTATTCTGCCGGACAAATTAACTAAGGGATCTCCTGGAAATAAAAAGTTTAGGCTAAATGATACTAAGGTCAGTAAAAATATGGTGATCAACAGTAGATTTATTCTTCTTAATGTAAAAGTCAGCATGTTAGTTTTTACTCACTTTTCTAAAGTCTATGCCACCAAACGCATTTAATAATTTACCTTTAACATCTGTAGACCGAGCTTGGTAACGTTTAGAATGCGCTATTGGTAATAATGGTACCTCTTCTGCAACAATAGCTAATGCTTGTGCATAATATTTTTTTCGCTGATTTATATTGGCGGTTTGTAATGCATCTTTTAATAATTGGTCAAAATCTTTATTACACCATTGGGTATTATTACTGCCTTTACCTGCCGAGTCGCAACTTAAAATAGGGGTTAAAAAATTATCGGGATCAGGATGGTCAGCAGACCAACCTAGTAATACGCTCTGGTGCTCACCCAGCCTTACCATGTTTAAGAAGACTTCCCACTCATAACCACTAATAATTTTAACTGTTATGCCAATTTTTTGTAAATCGGCTTGAATCAGTTTTGCCATTGTTAAAGCATCTGGATTATAAGCACGCTGCACAGGCATCGCCCATATATTCATAGTGAAACCATTCGGATAGCCAGCTTCATGTAATAATATTCTCGCAGTTTCCACTGAATAAACTTGTTCACTCGCCGAGTCATCATATGCCCATGAACTTTTAGGTAGTATAGACTTAGCCATATCTGCTTTTCCAGCATAAATAGTTTCGATAATGGCTTTTTTATTAATGGCAAAGGCAATAGCTTTTCGAACAAGCTTGTTATCGAATGGTGGCTTTTGAGTGTTGAAACCCAAATAACCGACATTTAAAGACGTCACAGCATCTAAAGTTAAATTTGAGTATTTTTGTATTTGTTCGGTGGCTATGGGATAAGCAATGACATCGCATGCACCCGTTAATAATTTAGTTAATCGACTTGTATTACTAGGTGTGATATCAAAAATTAACTGTTCAATTTTTACTTTTTCCCGCCAATAATTTTCATGCGGATAATAGCGGATAAACGAACCAGCGCGGTATTCTTTCAATTTGAAAGGGCCGGTGCCTATTGGTAATAAATCAATATTGTGATGAAGATTAATCTGGCTTAGTTGTTTTCCATATTCAGCAGAGATGATTACAGAATAATCTGAAGCTAAATTAGAAAGAAAAGAACTATCAGAATGATTAAGCTTAAACCTTACGGTGTACTCGTTAATCTTTTCAACTTCATAGACTAAAGAACTAAAATTTACGCTTTGAAAAAACGGGTATTGTACACCGGCAACAGAATTGAATTCATGGTTTTGATCTAAGATACGATTGAAGCTGAAAAGTACATCATCGGCATTAAAGGTACGGGTAGGAGTAAAGTACTCAGTTTGATGGAATTCTACATTTTTGCGTAGATAAAAAGTGATCATTTTACCATCGCGGGTAACGTGCCATGATTTGGCTAATGCTGGTTTTATATCATTATCGCCGGGATTAAATGAAAGTAATCGGTCATATAGCTGATTTGAAGTGGCATCTATACTTGTACCAGAAGTAATAGTCTGAGGGTTAAAACTAGCAGGGGATCCCTCTGAGCAATAAATAATGCTTTTAGCACTTAATGAAGTACTGTTACCCGAATCGCAACTGACGAGTAAAACAGTTACTATGAGAGATAATATTAATTGGCCTTTATTCATCACTTGGTTTAACACTTAATTTTCGTCATATACGTTACCGTCAAGTAGGTTATATTTCTTTAAATATCCCCTTAGTTGATGATAAGTTAATTCTAGCGCTTCTGCAGTTTTCTTTTGATTAAATTGATGTGCCGCCAGTGCTGATTTTAATAAATCAATTTCATAGTTCTGAGATAAATCTTTTAAAGAGAGAGGATATTGTAATTGTTTTTCAGCTGGTTTTGTTGCGACGCCAATGGATTGTTCAACTATAGTCTCTTCTGTAGCAGGCCTGTTTTCAATTGGTTGGGGAATGGAACTTGGGGCTTTAATTCTAGTTGTCGGACGATAAGGTGATTCAAAAGGATTAATTACTAAATCATGAACGGGCAAATGTGGATTGTTACAACGGTAAACACTTCGTTCAACTACATTTTTTAATTCCCGAACATTACCCGGCCAATTATAATCAAGCAGAGCTCGTTTTGCTTTTTCAGTAAATCCACTGAAGAGTTCAAACTCAAGTTCTCTTGCCATATTAATGGCAAAGCTGTCTGCTAAAACTAATATATCTTCAATACGCTCCCTAAGGGGGGGAAGGGTAATAACATCAAAAGCTAACCTGTCGAGCAAATCGGCTCTAAATTCACCTGATTCTGCAAGGGTTGGTAAATCTTCATTGGTTGCAGCAATTAATCGAACATCTGTGGTTATGGTTCGAGAGCCACCTACACGTTCGAATTCACCATATTCAACTACGCGTAATAATTTTTCTTGAATAAGACTTGTGGTGTTGGCTATTTCATCTAAAAATAAAGTGCCCTTGTTTGCTCGTTCGAATCGTCCTTCATGCCGCTTGGTTGCACCTGTAAAAGCGCCACTATCATAACCAAATAATTCTGTTTCAAGTAAATTTTCATTTAATGCGGCACAATTAAGTTTTACATAGTTTTGATCCCAGCGTTTTGATAAATAGTGTAAGCGAGCAGCAATAAGCTCTTTACCTGTGCCACGTTCACCTATTATTAAAACTGGTTTGCTTAAAGGTGCAATTTGAGATATCTGCTCTAAAACTTCGAGAAAATTGTTAGATTGACCAATGAGATTATCTTGTTGCTTAAAACGAGTCATTCATAGACCTAATTTTTGGTTTATTTCACTAACAAATAGTGTATTTTATTATTTAGCAGGTTTGAAGTCTTTTTTGAAATATTAATTTATTAAATTAAAACAACGTGTTATCTTATTTCGAAAGTTTGGCTTAGATTATGAATACAAGAACAATAGGTATTATAAGTTAAATTATTAATTGAGGAAGTTATTATGGGTGTTTTTTCAAGGTTTACAGATATTATCAATTCGAATATTAATAGCTTGTTAGACAAAGCAGAAGATCCAGCAAAAATGGTTCGTTTAATTATTCAGGAGATGGAAGATACTCTGGTTGAGGTACGTTCTTCATCAGCAAAAACATTGGCAGATAAGAAAGAATTATCTCGTCAAGTCCATCGTTTTGAAACTGATGCAGAGCAATGGCAAGAAAAAGCTGAATTAGCTTTAAGCAAAAGTCGTGAAGATTTAGCTCGAGCAGCATTGGTTGAAAAGAAAAAATGTGTTGAAAATTCATCAGCTATTTTAGATGAACTTAATCATATTGATGAACATATTGCTAAACTCCAGGATGAAATTTCACAATTGCAAGACAAGTTAGCTGATGCGAAAGCACGTCAAAAAGCAATTTTAATGCGCGAGAAAACAGCGAGTTCACGATTAAAGGTAAAGAAAAATATTAATAGTGACCGTGTTAACGATGCTTTAAATCGCTTTGAAAGTTATGAACGTAAAATAGATGACATAGAAGCAGAAGTAGAATCATATGATTTAGGCAGTAAATCGTTAGCAGATGAAATTGCTGATTTAGCATCAGATGAAAAAATTGATGATGAATTAGCACAATTAAAGGCTAGAATGAAGCCAGCTAAAGCAGCTCCTGAAGTTAAGGCTAAGTCAGCTGCTAAATCAAAAAAATAAAATTAAGTTGAAAAAAGAAAAACAATGTCCATTCTAAGCACTGATTGAAGGAGATGTATTGTGGAAGAAATTATTGTTATCCCCGTTATTATATTTATGCTAATTGTTGCTCCTATTTGGTTGGTTTTGCACTATCGCAGTAAACGTCAAATAAGCCAGGGTTTTAGTGAAGAAGAATATATTCAATTATCAGAGTTGTCAGAGTTAGCTGATAAAATGGCCGACAGAATTCAAACTTTAGAAGCTATTTTAGATGCAGAAACACCTGATTGGAGAAGCAAAATATGAGTATAAAGCGTCGAGGAGAGTTATACCGCGATCCTAGTCGCGGAAAAATTGCCGGAGTTTGTGCAGGATTAGCCGACTATTTTGATATGGAAACTTGGTTGGTTCGAATCTTGGTTGTCTCTGGTGTGTTGTTGGGCATGGGTTGGTTTATAGTTATTTATATTGCAGGCTGGTTTATTTTGGATAAAAAACCATCACCAGCCCAGAAAATGAAAAGTAACCTTAAAAGTAAAATTGTTTCATCGGATAAAAATACTGTACCTGATGTGACCAGTGAGTCTATTAAAGTGAAATCTCGTATCTGGCAGGCTGGAGAGCCACCAAAACAAGCATTTCATGATATTAGGCATAAGTTTAAAAAGCTAGAGAAACAACTTAGAGGTATTGAGCATTATGTAACCTCTCCTGAGTTTACTGTTTCAAGAGAAATTAATAAGCTGTAATACTTTTCTGAGTTAATAGTTTAGTGAAATAGTCTAGCGATAGTGATAATAGTTGGACATTGAAAAGTAGCGACGTCAGTCGCTTTTTTCTTTATAGTACATAAGTTATAGCGCATAAGTTCATAACGTCTTGTTCTTTAGTAATACTAATTGTATTAACAAAAATAACCACCATTTTTTGTCAATCTTTCAGTAGTTTGGGTATACTATTAAATTTAAGCAGTAGTAGGGATTAATGGCGATATTAAATAAAGAAAAGCTTAAAAAGTTAAAGCATAAAGCAAATGATTTACTTAATCGTACCTTAGACCAACATGTAACTTTGGCGGTTACAGGCTTGAGTCGAAGTGGTAAAACTGCTTTTATAACCTCATTTGTTAATCAATTAATAAATGAAGGCAATGGTTCTTCGCTGAATTTTTTTAATCCTGTTCATCAAGGACGATTTATTGCGGCGAAAAGAGTACCACAGAAAAATTTTCATATTGGTCGATTTAATTATGACCGTTCTATTGGTTCCTTTTGTGAGGACCCGCCAGCTTGGCCGGAGCCAACGCAAGGCATAAGTGAATTAAGGCTTGCTATCAGGTATCAACCTAAAGAATCTTTGTTAAAATACGCAACAGATACCGCTACTTTATATTTGGATATTTCAGATTATCCGGGTGAATGGTTGCTTGATTTACCCATGTTAAATCAAACGTTTGAAGAATGGTCAGAACAAACGATTCAACTTTTATCCCAATCTCCCCGTTATGAATTTTCGCAAAAATTTATTGAAAAAATAAATGAAATAGACCCGTTCCAACCTGCCTGTGAAGATTTATTAGCTCAATTGTCGGAAGAATATACTGAGTTATTATTACATTTTCGCTACAAACTTGGGTTATCTGTAATTCAACCCGGACGCTTTATTCTACCCGCTGAACTTGCACAAGCGCCTATTCTGCAATTTATACCATACTCAGGATTCAATAAAATTGATGCAAATGCCTATCAAAATGCATCTGATGATACATTTATAGGCATGTTACGTGCGCGATTCATTGAATATAAAGAACGAGTGGTGAGAAAATTTTATAAAGAACATTTTATTAATTTTGACCGGCAAATTGTCTTGGCTGATTGTTTGACACCCTTAAATAATGGTCCTGATAGTTTTGCTGATTTACAACAAGCCATTACGATGATTCTAGAAAGTTTTAGCTATGGCAAATCGAGCTTATTTTCTCGACTGTTTTCACCTAAAATTGACAAGTTATTATTTGCAGCGACAAAAGCTGATCACGTTACCCCTGAACAACATGAACACCTGGTTTCTTTATTGAATCAATTAGTTTATCAAACTAAACATCAGTTGAATTATGACTCCATAGAAATGAAAACCTTAGCTGTAGCTTCAGTAAAAGCAACCAAAACGGGAAAAACTCAACATAAAGGTGCTTCGGTACCTGTAATACAAGGGCGATGTTTAGAAAGTGGTGAAACAATTACTGTTTTTCCTGGCTCTGTACCTGATAAGTTACCTAATGATGAATTTTGGCAAAACAGTGGTTTTAATTTTATAGCCTTTGCTCCTCAACAGTCTATAGCAGAACATGAATGTTTACCTCATTTACGGATTGATCAAGCAATGCAATTTTTACTGGGAGATAAAATGAAATGAAACAAGAACACTCTCAAATAAAAGAAAAACCCCAAATGAAAGAGAAATATCAACAACAAATATTATTTGATGAAGATGAAGGTGTTGATGAATCCAAAAATTTAAATATTCTTGAACATCAAGTGATTTTTGACAATGAAGAATGGCAAAAAGAAGAGCTGGACTTCAATGAAAATGATGACATTGAGGATGAAAAATCTCGTCCTCATTGGTTATGGCGAATAATATTAGCGTTGTTTTCTGTATTGGTGGTTATTGAGGCGTTCGAGTTTTTTACGATTGGTTTTTCTGAATCTCCAATTATCACGAGTCTTTACGCGGCATTATTGTTTTGTATTAGCTTGATTGCCGGAACAACTCTTATAAAAGAAATCTCAGGTTTACGAAAATTTAAGCATCAACAACAATTGCAACTGCAAGCTAAAGCCGTATTTACTGAAGAACATCATATAAGCGCACAGGAACTATGCGATAAAATATCAAAACAATTACCATGCGATTTAATGTCGGAACAAGAACAACAATGGTCTGATGTCGTTGGTATAAATAAAGCGGATTATAGTGATAAAGAACTTTTGCACCTTTATTCACGATTAGTTTTATCAAAGGTTGATCAGAAAGCTATGGCTGAAATAGCCAAATTTTCTACTGAGTCTGTAGTCCTCGTGGCCCTTAGCCCAATAGCAATTGTCGATATGGCGTTAATATTGTGGCGCAACCTGCGGATGATAAACAAAATAACAGGTTTATACGGTTTGAAATTGGGCTATTGGAGTCGAATTAAATTAATAAAACAAGTGTTTGTTAATATGGTTTACGCGGGCGCAACTGAATTAATCGCAGACTTTGGTACTGATTTAATTGGTGCAGACTTGTTAGGTAAATTATCTGGTCGTTTAGCACAAGGCTTAGGCGCTGGAATGTTAACTGCTCGATTAGGGTTGAAAACTATGAAATTATGCCGTCCGATACCTTTTGATCCCCCATCTCAAAATGCAAAAAGCCAAAATAATTTATCTTCTAATAATAAGTTTTGTGGTAATGAAGCACCAAAACTCAGTCATATACGCAAAGAAATATTTGTTCAGGTAAAGCAACTATTAAGCAAAACATCCCATAGAGTATAAGTAATTTGGGTACAAAAGAATAAAAAGTCAAGTTAAAACAGTTTATTGGTTACAATATTCCATAAATATGGATGTTTATATAAGCCTATTGATTAAATAGGCTTTTTTAAATTGTACAAATTAGTTTACAATGGGTCTATTAATTCGAAAAATAAAGGTATAAATGAATGCGTTTAGAAATTGAATGTCAAGATCGAGTTGGTATAGCTCAAAAAGTCTTGGGGATTTTTGTTGAGCATGAAATTAATCTTCGTGGTATTGAGTTAAAACAACCGGGTATAATTTTTGTAAATATTAAAGATCTTGATTTTTCTGAACTACAGACCTTTATGCCGCAATTACGTTTACTTGAAGGTGTAATAGATGTAAAAACTGCACCATATATGCCGTCAGAGCGCGAGCATAATGAACTTACTACTCTAGTTAAAACCTTTCCGGATCCTTTTATTTCTATTGACACAAAAGGTAATGTTCGCATCGTTAATAATAGTGCTGCGGCCATTATTGGTAGCACGGAAAATTCAATTGTTGGAGTTCATATCAGTACCTGGTTAAAAGGGTTTAATTTTAACCGTTGGTTAGACGGTGTAGAAGTACTGGCACAAACAAGACGATTAAAATTTCAGGATGATGATTTTGTCGCAGATATAATGCCGATTCATGTTTCTGGAGGAAGTGAAAAACAAGTTCTTGCCGGGGCAGTGCTTATTTTGAAATCAGAAGCCCGTTTAGGACAGCAAGTAAGCGCATTTAAACAAGTAAATGAAAATAGTTTTGCGGGTATACAGGCAAATAGTGGTGCTATGCGAAAAGTCATTCGTGAAGCGAAGCGAATGTCATTACTGGAGTCTTCTATACTTATTATTGGCGAAACTGGTACCGGGAAGGAATTATTTGCACGTGCATGCCACGAGGCCAGTGATCGAGAAGATAAGCCTTTTATGACACTAAGTTGTGCCACTTTACCTGACGACGCCGCAGAGTCTGAATTATTTGGTGGCGGAGCAAATAACAAGCGCGGGTTGTTCGAGCTGGCAAATGACGGCACTATTTTTCTTGATGAAGTCGGTGAAATGTCTCCAAAATTGCAAACAAAACTTTTACGGGTGATTCAAGATGGAAAATTTCGTCGGATTAATGATGAAGAAGAAATTAATGTCAATGTACGTATCGTAAGCTCGACCAATAAAGACTTACTGCATATGGTTTCAGTCGGCGAGTTTAGAGAAGATTTATATTATCGGTTAAATGTTTTGGGGTTGAATATACCATCTCTAAGAGAGCGACGGTCTGACATTATTCCATTAGCCGAGTTTTTTGTTGCAAATTTTTCTCCTCGTGTAGGTAAACATAGTGTTGTTTTGTCTGATGATTGTCGCGAATTTATTGAACATTATCCCTGGCCTGGAAATGTTCGACAATTAGAGAATGTTTTTATTCGTGCAATATCCTTAATGGAAGGCAATATTGTCATGACTGAGCATTTGCAGCTTCCGGCTTATACCCGGGAACATGGCTATTTAGAGCAAGAGTTTGAAGGAACGCTTGATGCGGCGGTGAAAACCTATGAATCTGACTTATTAAGAAAATTGTATCCAGCCTACCCAAGTAGTCGTTTGTTAGGAAAAAAACTAGGATTAAGTCACACCGCAATTGCTAATAAATTACGTGATTATGATATTAATAAAAAAACAGTAAAGATTTAATTAGTTGAATTGCTATTATCTATCCCAAGTCGTTTTTGCAAAAATACGTTATGTTATAAAGATCACTTGTAAAGATCACTTGTAAAGATAAGAAGACAAAGTTGGCTATAGTTATTATTCATTAAACCTTCTGTTTTCTATGCACAATGCCGTAAGATTCAATTTATATTTTCGAAGAAAACAAGTTTCTTTAAAAACCTAACAAATATGTTTCAGCTATCGCTTGGTGCATATTTTTACAGTATTAGGTTTCTTAACTTATTAAGGTCTTATAATGAAGTTAGCAACATTAAAAAATAACACCCGTGACGGACAACTTGTCGTTGTTAGTCGTGATTTGGCAAAAGCTGTTGTAGTAAGTGATATTGCCCTTACATTGCAAGCCGCGTTAGATAATTGGGCAGGGATTTCACCTAAACTAAATGAAGTATATCAAGCGCTTAATGATGGTTCATTAGATAACACCATCACTTTCGAACAAAGTGCGTGTGAATCTCCATTACCAAGAGCCTACCAATGGGCTGATGGTAGTGCTTATGTTAATCACGTTGAGCTTGTTCGCAAGGCGCGTAATGCAGAAATGCCAGCAAGCTTCTGGACAGATCCTTTGATGTATCAAGGGGGCTCTGATTCATTTATTGGTCCTCGTGATGATATAGCAACCGCTTCAGAAGATTACGGTATTGATTTTGAATCAGAAGTAGCAGTGATCACTGATGATGTTCCAATGGGTGCTTCGGTTGCTCAAACTGCAGAGCACATTAAATTACTTATGTTAGTTAATGATGTCTCTTTACGTAATTTGATCCCTGCGGAATTAGGCAAAGGCTTTGGTTTCTTCGGCAGTAAACCTTCAAGTTCATTTTCTCCTGTAGCTATAACACCCGATGAACTTGGTGAAGCGTGGGATGGGTGCAAATTACATTTACCTTTAACTACTCATTTAAACAACGAACTATTTGGACAGCCTAACTGTGGCGTTGACATGACTTTTGATTTTCCGACAATTGTTGCTCATGCGGCTAAAACACGTCCGTTGTCTGCTGGTTGTGTTGTTGGTTCGGGTACTATTTCAAATTATGACCGCTCTGCGGGTTCAAGTTGTCTGGCTGAAAAACGTATGTTGGAAATTGTAGCTGATGGCAAACCAACTACATCATTCATGAAGTTTGGAGATACCGTACGTATTGAAATGTTTGATGCGAATGGCGATAGTATTTTTGGCGCTATTGATCAAAAAGTTGTTCAATACATCCCAAAATAAACAGTTAGTTAACTAAACACTCATTAAGGTTAGTAATATGAAACTATACGGTTATTGGCGTTCTTCCGCGGCTTATAGGGTTCGTATAGCCTTGCATCTTAAAGGAATTGAGTTTGAATCAATACCTGTGCATTTGGTTAAAAATGGTGGAGAGCAACATAAAGACGAATATGTTGCTTTAAATTCATCACATTTGGTTCCTACGTTAGTTGATAAAATAGATGAAAATAGTGAAGTGGTTCTAAATCAATCTATTGCAATTATCGATTATCTAGACGCTAAATTTACACAAATGCCATTGTATCCTGAAACTTTAACTGAAAGAGCGCTAGTGCAAGCGTTAAGCTTAGATATAGCGTGTGAAATACATCCAGTAAATAATTTACGGATACAACAATATCTGGTGAACGAATTGGGGATCAATGATGACGATAAACTTAAGTGGAGTCATCATTGGATGTCGAAGGGTTTTGCTGCTTTTGAAGCAAAACTTCAGACCACTGCCGAAAAATTTTGTTTTGGTAATACTATAACCGTTGCAGATTTATGTTTAATACCGCAAGTTTATAATGCGATTCGCTTTGGTGTAGATATGAAGGCATATCCAATAATAAACCGTGTAGCAGAAAATTGTAATCAGCTACCGGCATTTATTGCGGCATTACCTGAAAACCAACCTGATGCTGTTTAATGACCTAAGTTTAAGATAATTGGTTTTGGATAATTGGTTATAATTTATTCGTGTAGTTAAATGCGTTAAAAGGTGTTATATAGGTTTCGTTCAGAGTAGGTTTATTACTTGCTCTGCTTTATCCTAAATCGTTTGGGCCGCCATTCTTTATTTTCTATTTGATAAATAATCACTAAAGTGTAAAAAATCTTTTCAAATACCCAATAGTTAGTTGCAAGTTGACTCAAAAAGAGTTGCAATAAGGCTATACCGTTAATTGGTATTCTCTTAATTTTTTTGTTACTCACGCTTATTTTTAAACGCAAAAGGTTTCGTGTAAAAGGTAAATATGACAAATATTGATAATTCTGAATTAGATAACCAACAAACTACAAAACGAACGCCATTGCTTGGTATTACTGTTGGTGCATTTGCCGTAGTCGTCATTATAGCTGTTTGGTTTTATGCCTCTAAAGAGGTTGAACCAGTTAAACCTGCAATTCAGCCTAAACCAGTGCCGGTCAAGCAAGAAGTTATTACTAAAATTGAACCTCCTGAATTGGCAGTTGTTCAAGAAGCTATCGAAGAAGCTCCTGTTGCACAAGATGAAATTAAAGAGGTGGAAGTAATAGAAGTTCCTCTTCCTCTTCCAATTCTTGATGAAAGTGATGTTCTAGTACAAGAAAAACTTTCTTCGCTTACATGGCGTAAAGAGTTATTAAAATTGGTTATTAATGAAGACATGATCCGTCGTTTCGTTGTTTTTACCGATAATTTCGCACAAGGTACTTTGGCCTACGAACACAGTCCATTTTTCTCACCGACAACCCCTTTCACCGTGGTGGAAGAAAAAACAGATAACAAGCTGGAACAATCTTATCTGTGGGATGAAAGATCAACTAAACGATTTAGTTTATATGTTGACCTGCTGCGTACTATTGATGTTGATACGCTTGTTGAATTATATATTGAGATGAAGCCTCTTATCGATCAAGCCTATGCTGAACTTGGTTATCCTGATGACGATTTTACTGAAATATTGCAATTAGCCATCAGCGGGGTTTTAGATATGGAAATACCTAAACAACCTTTAGAATTAATTCGACCAAGCGTTATGTACCGATATATAGATAGCGAAATAGAAGCTATGGATGATTCAGAAAAGTTATTATTGCGCTTAGGCAAAGATAATGTACTGGTGATAAAGTCGGTATTATTAGAAATCAATGAGAAACTTTCCAGACGAGTTCAAACAAATTAAAGCTTATTGTTATTCTGGCATAAAATAAGTTATAACAATTAGCACAAGTACTAATATAAACACTAAAATAAATATCGATATTTCATCTGAATTGTTAAGGTTTAAACTCATATTTATCGGTGTTTGTGCAAAAAAACCTCAAGAGGTTTGAATTTATTAACTATTGCTTGCATCCTGTCTGGGGATTAGCGATAATTCGGCCCGCTATCGTTAATCAAGCAAATGGTTTTCGATTAGACTCTATGGTGACCCTTTCGGTCCCCTCGCAATGATACTCTGTGAACTCGGCCAGGTCCGGAAGGAAGCAACCGCAGCAGACGACTCATGTGCCGAGGTGTGGCTGTTTGGGTTGCCACCCAATTCCCTCATATTTTGTCATGTAAACCATAACTTCTCGTCCTTGAATCATAATCGGTCACTTTAAAAACATTGATATTAAAATACATCAAACGTTATCGTAACTTAGTGAGCATAATAAAAAGAAGTAAAGTTAAATCGTTAAAATATAATATCCAAAACTAATCAAACTATCGGCATAAAGACGGTTGTCCATAAACTTTTAAGGGGCTGTTTTTATATATTAATAATTCCGGTGTCATTTGATGTGTTTAAAGTGTTTTGTTAAGGTACTGTTTATATCGATTAAATAGAAATATAAACAGAGTTGTTCTACAGGTTCGTTAAGTTTTAACAAATTTAAGGTGTAACTTTGCAGTCAAGATTAAACTTTTTGGATGGCCTTCGAGGCGTTGCTATTTTACTTGTTATAGCTTTCCATGCCTATTCAAGATGGCCTCATTTTGTGCCATATGGTGACGCATACCAGAACTTTCCACTGTTCAAGCTTGGCTGGGTTGGTGTAGAATTGTTTTTCTTAATATCTGGGTTTGTAATATTTATGACACTGGATAAAACAATAAATTTCAGGTTGTTTATTTATAAGCGTTGGTTGAGATTATTTCCTGCAATGCTTATTGCTACTCTATTGATCTATTTTACCGCACCTATGCTTACTGGACGTCCTGCTGGCAGTCCAGATTTTTTAAGCTTGATCCCAGGGCTTACTTTTATAGAAACCTCATGGTGGAGTAATATATTGGGCGTAGATATAAAACCCCTTGAACGTGCGTTTTGGTCTATTTATGTAGAGTGTAAATTTTATGTAATAGCAGGATTGATCTATTTTTTTCTCGGACGAAAGTATCTTGCACCATGTTTGTTCATATTGTTTGCCGGGTCATTATCTATTTCCTTTATTTCAGGAAAAACGGATAGCCAAATTATAGATTTTACGCAATTAGTTTTCTCGGAGATGTCTTTTAGATTTTTTGGCTGGTTTTGCTCTGGCACTATTTTCTATCTGTATTATCAAACTAAAAGAGAGCACTACTTTTTGATGGCTGTTGTTGTAGCTATTTTGAGCTCAATTTTCATTGGTGGTACATCTGCTCCAATTGCGGCGTTAATGATTTCAGCATTATTTGCAGCGAGTTTAAGAGTGAGCATTATTCAACAACTGTTAACACATAGAGTTTTCATGTTTTTTGGTTTAATTAGCTACCCGTTATATTTAATTCATGAAAATTCCATGATATCAATGGTCATGAAATTACCTGATTACCTACCATGGTTAAATATGTTTTTTTACCCGTTTATACCCGTTGCCTTTTTGTCTCTAGTTTCGTTTTTAATCGCAACAAAATATGAAATAAAATTAAGGGGGTTTATCGAAGCTCATAGTTTTTCAAGCCTTAATAGGCTATTTGGCAAGGGGACTAACGAACGTCACTAAATACTACTTTGAGGCAGTAGAATTTACCTAAATGACACTGTTTAGTGTCTTTCTGAACGGCTGTGTAGGAATTTCCTCGTATAACGTATTGATTAATCTCATCTTTAATGTAATGGATATGCCAGTTATTTCCAAGTTGTCTGGGTATGTAACAGTGGTAATGAGAATGGATTCAGAAAAACATTTTAAAAACTGAAAAGCCCATTTAACATTTTACCGCTTAAGTCTACTTTATTTAGTTAAAACTGATATGTTAACAATGTTATTTAATGGAGGAGATATGTAATTAAAAAATATATGTTAACGCTAACCGTTGACAGTTTACATGTAACATATTACTTTCATTTTAGTTCAAAACATATGCCAGAGATTATGCCATGTTGATTACGTGGAATTAACCTCCAATACTCATTGATTATTGTTTATTCTTTATTGATTGAATGCATTAAGTTTGTTTGGTTTCTATAAAGGTGGTCAGGTTTACATGATGGAAAAACCCATAAAAAAAATAGTTATCATTGGTGGAGGGGCGTCTGGTTGGTTAACTGCGGGGATTATTGCCGCCGAACATCGTGCGAATACTCCAACTGGCATTCAGATAACTTTGGTTGAATCTCCTGATATGAAAACTATTGGGGTTGGGGAAGGCACATGGCCAACCATGCGTATTACATTAAATAAATTAGGTATTTCAGAAACTGATTTGATCCAAAAATGTGATGCTTCATTTAAACAGGGCTCTAAGTTTGTTAACTGGGTAACAGGAGACAATAGCGATGCTTATTACCACCCATTTGTATTACCACAGGGTTTTGTAAATACTAATTTGGTACCTTACTGGCAAAAAATACGTCAAAAGATACCTTTTGCTGATGCGGTCAGTTTTCAATCGCATTTATGCGCCGGGGGATACGCGCCAAAGCAGCAAAGTACTCCGGAATTTGCAGCGGTTGCAAGTTATGGTTATCACCTAGATGCAGGAAAGTTTTCACAATTATTGCAAAAACAATGTACTGAGAAATTAGGCGTAAAACACGTGAGTGCTCATGTTAATGGCATAAACTCTGGTGAGAATGGTGAAATTGTCTCTGTAAGTACTAAAACTCACTCAGATATAGAGGGGGATTTGTTTATAGATTGTAGCGGGAGCGGCTCTTTATTATTAGGTGAACACTACAAGATCCCTTTTATCAGTAAGAAAAAGTATTTATTTAATGATACTGCGCTAGCCGTACAAGTACCTTATGCTCAGAGCAACAGTCCTATTGCCTCGTCTACCATTTCTACCGCTCAATCTGCCGGATGGATTTGGGACATAGGACTACCAACAAGGCGGGGTATTGGTCATGTTTTTTCCAGTAGTCATACTAATGAAACCAGTGCTGAATTATTACTGAGACAGTATATTGCTCCAGTCGTTGGTAAGAGCGAAGCGGAACGAGCGGATATTCGCAAAATAGCTTTTACTCCGGGGCATAGAGAAAAATTTTGGCATAAAAACTGTGTTGCAGTTGGCATGGCGGCAGGTTTTATTGAACCTTTGGAAGCTTCAGCTTTGGTTATGGTAGAGTTGTCAGCTAAGATGATCAGCGAAGAACTACCCGCCAGTCAATATATTATGGATATAACGGCTAAACGATTTAACGAGCGCTTTTTATATCGCTGGGATCGTATTATTGATTTTTTAAAGCTGCATTATGTCTTGACTCAACGAACAGATTCACCTTATTGGCTCGACAACTGTTCTATGGATAGTATTCCCGAAAGATTACAGGAATTACTTGAATTATGGAAATATCAGGCACCCTCTGCCTACGATTTTACTCAACTTGATGAAATTTTTCCGGCCGCAAGTTATCAATATATCCTTTACGGTATGGGATTTGAGACTCAAAACAGAACCACTTGTAAAAACAATGAAAGTGACAATGCAGCACGTTTTTATTTACAGGAGAACAGAAAAACAGTTGATAAATTTAAGGCCGCTTTGCCAACTAATCGCGAGTTGATTAATCATATAAAAGAGTTCGGAATTAGCAAGAGATGAACACATTCACCCTGATAGCGTTAACTCTTTGCATTACAGCTTGTAAGGATAAATAACTCTGCAGGTATTGAAATATACAATTGGTGGAATGAAGGATCACATCGACAAGCCAGAAGTGGTATAGCCACAACAAATGTTGTAGCTGTAGTTTTTCTTGTTCCAAAGAACAAGCACTGCCATCGCGATCACTATCAGCGCCTGTAACCAGATATTGAATTAAAAAGGGTTATTGACGTTAACCTATCTCTTTTCGTTTTATCAATAAATTGAATAACAGTATAAATAGAAACCAAATAGCACTACTGCCACCGCCATTCGAACTGCCAGACTTGTCCGGAGTCACATCAGGCGGGTTAGATATTGGTGGGTCAGTGATGGGCGGCGGCGTCTCTATTACCGTCGACATTTGGATGTAGTCGACATTCATCGCAGTATCACCGCTATCAAACTGTAAGGTCAGAGTTGAATTTTCACTAATCGAGGTATTTAAAGTTACATAAGCATAATTTCCTTCCCATGCACCTGTAGGGGCAAAGGAAACTGAATGTTTTTGATCATTAATATAGAGAGAAATAGTCCCTGCCAGCTCTGAAGTATACCTAATAACCAGTGCTTCACTGTGTGGAAGATCACTGAGGCTGAATCCCGAACCATTGGTATAGATATAGGCAACGCCAGATCCTGCTGATGCATCCATGTCGGAAAATATTTGGGCATCTCCCAATAACATGGCATTCTCTGCTTCAAATCGTACTATATTTTCTGAATCGTCTTGAATATAAAAGATATCACTGTGGACAGTGGTTGATTCTTTATCATCCGTCGCGACAACCCTGATCTGATGCTCACCCGGCGACAAGTTTTCCAGGGTCCAGCTAAAGGGAGCAATATTGATACTGCTAATAAGTTCTTCTCCTAGCTCTTCACTTAGCCCAGAGCCATTGATTGGTACATAGTTGTGGTACAGTGAAACCGAGGTAATACTACCATCGATATCTGAAGCCTCAGCATAGACGGTAATATCGCTGCCATTAGCTTGCAAAGACACAGGTACTGAAATACTGAGTTCAGGTGCAACATTATTAGTAGTGATAGAATAACCCAAAATGTCAAACAGCTCTGGTTTTGCCTGATGAAAATTGGACGTTCCTATCTTATTTAACCATCTTTGTTTTATTGTGGCATTAGCCTGAACTCTTGAATCGCCCCAGTAGCCTTCAGGGCCATATATGCCATCGGTAGGATCCCAGCGGGGTTGTTCGTCCCAATTTGCATTAATATAGGTGATGGCTTTTACATTATTTTCAGGATCACTGATAAAGTTAAAGTAAGGCTGATACCATTCTTCCCATATCTCATCAGCAGTTTTGCTTATTTTGTTTGAGCCCGAGCCAAGGTCTGATGAATAATTTAATTCACCAATTTTATAACCTTGAGGAGAAGATTCGTTTATAAAAAGTGGTTTGTTGTGATTTCTGGCAAATTCTGCGGCTTCATTGACTCTGGCATAATTGCAGTCTTGCGGTGAAAACCAACTGAGTCCGACCCAGTCAACCACGTCATCTCCTGGCCATAGTGCCTCCAACGGGGCTTGACCAGCAGGATTAGGACAATAAGAAGCCACTTGCCATACCAATGCTATTTGATCTTGATAGCCAAGATCACGGATACGCTGGTGGACATATTTGAAAGTAGTAATAATAGCGCTGGCACTGTGATTATTCCAGGAACCATCCACTTCATAAGCCCAGCGCAGATAAACGGGTTGCTGGTAATTACCGAGCGTATTGAGCAATATATCTATATTATTGTTGTAATTACCGGCAGCGACATCAAAAATAACACCGTTCATTGATACGCCAATCACTAACGCAGAGCCCGGATAACTGTTAGCAAGCTCCTGAATATTGTTACGACCAGCACCTGAATCAGCATTAGCTGTCAGCCCGGCAAGGCTGGTAATCCCTATATAATTGGTTACACCACCCGCCATTATACCCAGACTTTGGTGATAGTCATTGATGCTATCAACATCCTGGCCAATGCTCAGCAATACACCTTTACTTGGCATCAGTGTTGCGGCAATTGCCTGGGTTGCTAATCCATGAAATATAGTAAACATTAACACTAACATTAACAGTAAACAGTTCCTGCTCAATGTAAATGTTTGGTGCTTGGTTGAACTATTCATCTTTTATTAACCTTATTATTGTTAAAACAAATTAGACTCGTTCCTCAAGAACTGAACTGATTGATAATTGTCTTATTGAAGTTATTTATTAGATCAACACAGAAAAAATCTTCCATAAGTAAATAACCATCAGACCAAAATTGTTCTGCCAGTTTTTGTTCCTTCATAACAACACCCTATCATATTTATCATCACGATGTTAGCGTTAACATTTTAATTTTTTTATATATTGATGTAAACAATTAAACGGAGCTAGTGGGATCAAGTACTGTGATGGGTTGGGCTATAATGTCTAGTAATTAGTGGTGTTCGGATAGGAAACAAGAAAAATTAAGAGATTAAAGTAAAAAACCACCTTCAGGGGAAGGTGGCTTGGGTATAAGCATTATAATTTACTTTATAACGCTACCAGAGATTGATCATTCATAAAAACCGAAATGTAAGCCTGTGCCCGCTGTAAAATCGCCACTTGGTGTAATTGTTACAACGTCACCTTCAGCCAACGGTGTGCTTAATTCCAAAAAGAATATTGATGGCGAACCAAAATAAGTAGTCTCCCAATTATCTGAGTTGCGAACAGGTATGATCACACCTGTATTTTCGCCATTAACCGTAACATCAACGCCTAGGGGTCCACCGCCATTATCACCGACTGCTAAACTTAAGCCTACAATACTTGTGCCTGCTGCTGCTGCTGGAACGGTAATTTGGACTATATCACCATTTCCTGTAAAGCCGCCCATCAGGCCATTATCTAGAATAGTTGGGCCAGTTACACCACAACAGTTACCCTCATCAACATCGTTGCCAATAAAGCTCTCTGCGGGAAGCGCAGTAAAGGGAAACTGTGTTAGTGCTGCATAGGTATTGCCATAAAAACCGAAATTCAAGCCTGTACCCGCTGAAAAATCGCCACTTGGTGTCAGTGCTATAACATCACCTTCAACTAAAGGAGTGTCTAATGTTAAGAAGAAGGTATTGGGGGTACTTGCATATGTGGTCTCCCAGTTATCTGAGTTACGTGAAGGCAATATCACACCAGCATCCTCACCATTAATCGTAACGTCAACACCAAGGGGGGCACCGCCATTATCACCTACCGCCAAGCCTAAACCTATGGTAGTGATACCAGCAGCAACAGATGGCACAGTAATTTGGACAATATCACCATTTCCTGTGTAACCACCCATAAAGCCATTATCTAATATAGTCGGGCCAGTTACACCACAGCAGTTACCTTCATCAATATCGTTACCAATAAAGCTTTCAGCGGGTAGTTCTGTAAATCCAAACTCTAACAGAGTTGGAATATAAAAACCGAAGTGTAAGCCAACACCAGCAGCAAAATCTCCTATGGGTGTTATAGAGATCACATCGCCTTCTGCTAATGGAGCGTCTAATGTTAAAAAGAAGGTATTGGGTACATTATCATATGTGGTCACCCAATCATCTGAATTACGAGAAGGCTTAATCATACCAGCATCCTCACCATTAACCGTAACATCAACACCAAGAGGGGCTCCGCCATTATCACCTACAGCTAAACCTAAGCCTATTACATTTAAGCCAGCAGCTCCGGCAGGTACATTAATTGTGACAATATCACCATTTCCATAGAATCCATTTAACGTTCCATCATCTTGAATTACTGGGTCTGCTAAACCACAACATTCCGCAATGCCGTTACCAACGATATTTTCTGCCGGAAGGCTATCAAAAGTAAGTTTTACTACGGCTTTATAGGTATGAGGTGCTGCAAGGGTATTTTCTTGTTCAGGCTCTTCTGGTGGTATTACCACATCTTCTTCTTCTAGTGTACCTGGCAGATAAAAGCCAACAGAAATGCCTACACCTGCCGAAAATTGATTATCTGTCATCAGAGTAACTATTTGACCTGAAGATAATGGAACGTCCAGAGTGACATAAGCCGTAGGAATGGCGTTTTCTAGAAATGCACCCCAGCTAGAATCTGCATTGCCATGAAGTATTAATGTTGCTACTTGAACTCCATCAACTAATACTGACATAGAGCCTGAAGAATCGGTACCCCGGTAATAGGTAAAGCCAACAACCGATAAACCACTGGCTTCTTCTGGTACTATAACGCTAAAGCCGTCACCCGGACCATCAAGGCCGCCTAGGTTGCCATCTTCGTTCAAAAAGGGGTCTGGGCCGCAGCATTCTGAAATACCATTGCCGATTATTTCAGAAATAGCGTCTTCATCACCCAATTTTACTAAAGCAATTAATTCTGGTGGTTTTCCATTAGGAATTAAGTCAGCAATTTTCCAATTGTTTATGTCGGCGCCCAGCATATCACCAACAAACTGATCTTCAGCGTAGAAATACAAGGGTTCATCGTTGATGGTCACTTGCAGTGAACCGTCTGTACGTGTAATGGTGCTGACATTACCACTGCTAAAAGGTACTAAATGCTCCAGCGTAGGAATGGTATAAGGCGGCCATTGCGCTGCACAATCATCAACACAAGCACTTTCACCTTCTACCTTATCCTCATCAAACGTATATAGGGTCATGCCTTCAATGTTAGCGGTATTGCCAGCCACTAGATATTGGTAGTTTTCGTTATTATAAAAACCAATTGAATCAAGATTACCAGCAGAGAATGCATCATCAACGATAAGTGTGACCACTTGTCCAGCAGTTAAAGCGCCAACTTCAAGATATACGGTTGGTATGCCATTGTTTGCCAACGTGGCCCAGTCATCTGAGTTTATCACTGGTATTAACGAGCCAACTTCCACATCATCAATCAATACAGTCATTGAGCCTTCATTAGTTGAAGCATTACTTCCTCTGAAGTAATTCAGTCCTATGTGGGTTGTACCCTCAGCATCGTCGGGTACGACAACACTAATTCCATCACCGGGGCCAGTTAAACCCTCAATATTTGTACCTGTAATAGCTGGCTCACCACAACATTCATCAACATTATTGCTGATAAGAATGCTAATGTTTTCTTCTTCGAATTCCAGACTTATAGCTGAAACTAATTCTGGGCTTTTTATTTCGCCGATAGTGTCTGTGAGCAAAACAAGATTAGTTGTGGGGATTGTTATGCCAGGGGTTTCAAGTACTGGAGTTGTGTCTCCACCGCCACAGGCACTTAAAGTTAAGGCTATCAGCCCGACACTGAAAGATTCCAGTAGTGTAATAACATGTAATTTTTTCATTATCTCATACCTTTCGTTAACGTTATTATTTTATGAGTAAAAGTTAGAAGTTATAACGCATGCCCAGGTTATATCTGGCACCGTATTGTCTGGCGTTTAGTAATTGTTCTTCATAACGTCCATATATACGTTGAGTTTCTTCAGTGATGTTGAGGCCTTCGACAAAAACGGTGAAATTCTCAGAAATCTCAAAGCTGGCACTGACATCCCATTGTCCATAGGCTTCTGTGTGCTGAGGTTCGTTAGCGCCACCTTCTTGCTGGCCAATGGCGGATAAAAACTCATCGCGCCAGTTATAAGCAATACGTGCCTGTATGCCATCTTTGTCATAAAAGGCTACAAGGTTGGCTGAATCACTTAGCCCAGGTAGAGCAAATTGCACACCGATTTGTTCATTGTTATATCCGACATCACCACTGACTATGGTAAAGTTCGCGATGGTTCCAAAACCAGATTCACCAAATAGATGTTGAACCGCAAACTCCCAACCATCAATAGAAACGGTCTCTCCATTAGTCGGTTTATTGATACCCCAAACCACCAGTTCATCGGTTGCATCACCTATAATAGTAATTGCATCACCGCCCTGATTTTCTAGCATGCGGTCGAAGATGTTTTCTTCGGTTAGCTGTATTCCTTCATCAATAAGTTGTTGTCTGGCCAAGTCACTCCGTGCACCATTGTAAGGGTCGTAAATTCCGTCTAAGGTTTCTTGTTCAACAGTGGTCACCAAGAAATTATCGACATTTTTACTGAAATAACCTGCTGATACATAGCTGCCTTCGTCGTAATAATATTCTAATGAAAGATCAATATTATCGGCGGTATAAGGCAATAAACTAGGATTTCCTCTGTAACCTGTGCGAGCACCAATTTTAGGTTTGTCATTCATTGACGTGGTACCGCGCATTGCCGAAAGGTTGTTACGGGTTACGGTGCGGCTATATGAAAAACGAGCCAGTAAATCATCAGTTAATTCAATGTTGATATCCAAGCTAGGCAAGAACAAGTCATAGTCACTGCCTACATCGGTATAAGTACTTTCGTTTGCGCTTATAGACTCAAACTCAGTCGAAGAGAACCATTCAACATATAAGAGTTCTTTTTCTAAACTACTGGCACTAACATCCGATTGTTCATAGCGAAAACCGGCAACTGTACTAATCGGCATGCCGTTAAACTCAGACTCGAATGTAAATTGAATATAGGCACTGGTGGTTTCTTCAATGACAGTATGATCATCTTTGGGAGCCCCTGGATTGAAATCAATGCCTAAACCTGCTTCTGCTTGTTGTAGTGCTATTGCGCCGTCAAAGCTGTAAAAATATGGCAGGACACTACCGGTGAAACTGGTAAACAGGCCGTCTGTGCCTTTTTTTACAAAGATGTCATTGTCAAAATAGGCACTGCTTGCTTGGGTAGCTACACCGTAAAAACCAGAAGAAAATTGAGAAAATGATGACATTTCGACGAAACTAACACCGAAATCTATGCTGGATAAAGCACTATTTCCATCGTTAACCCAGTTACCATCGAGTCGAAATTGCTCAATATCGGTTTTCATTGCACTGGAATTGGCTATGGCAATATTAGGGGCGATTTGGTCGGGCGTGATCCCAGTGGTAATGTCCATGAAATCTAATTCCAGGAATGGAATTTCTCTGTTAGTGAAGTCAACACTTTTACCATCGATTTTAGTGCCCACAATGATAAAACTATTGTTACCATCGTCTAAGCCCTTTGATTCAGCTGTCGAGTTATGATAATCAAAAGTAAAACTTAACGTATCGTTTGCCAGCCATTCAATATTAAAACCAATGGAGTTATTTTCACTGCCCGCACTATTGTCGTAGCCGAAGTAATCCATGGTGCCGCCAGTTTCATCCAGAAATAACGTGGTGCCATGTTCATTGATGGTGACTTCATTGACATTACCGCCACCGTTAAACCAAACACCAAAGTGATTGCGATCGCTGGAGGTTTCGTTTTCGGCATAAGTATAATCAAGTGTTGCAGTAATATTTTGGACTGGTTTATACTGTAACACCACTTGTGCATTGGTTCTTGTACGCTCAATATCACCGACATCATATTTAAAGTTACGCGGCAGCCAGGTATTATCGTCGGGATTTAGATTGCTATTATTCACAGTCGCTGAACTAAGATCACCCAGGCTGTTGGCGCGCCAACCAGAAACTTCGGCATTTTGCTCTCGACTGTCTCGTTTTTGATAAGAGCCTGTCACTAATATCCCAAAGGTATCATCGGCAAAGGTATTGCTAAATAATCCAGACAATTCAGGTGTTATATCGTTACCGGTTTCAACAGTTGTATCCATAACCCCTTTAACACCAAGTGACGCTTTTAAGCCAGGATTATTAAGGGGTCGCGCAGTGATTATATTGATAGTAGAGCCTATTCCACCGCTGGGATTAGCCGCACGACCAGTTTTGTATATTTCTACCGCACTGACACTTTCAGATGCAAGGTTGCCAAAATCAAAAGAACGAGTAGAAGGAGCGCTGGTCATCCCCATTGCTGCGGTTGGCATTTGACGACCATTTAAGGTTACTAAGTTAAAGTTAGGCCCAAATCCTCTCACAGTAACATGGCTACCTTCATTATTTGACCGATCAATAGACACACCTGAAATTCGTTGCAGAGACTCTGCTAGATTAGTATCTGGAAATTTCCCCATGTCTTCTGCCGAAATTGCATCTACAACACCATGGGCATCTCGTTTGATATCCATTGCTTTGATCATGCTGGCGCGAATACCTGTCACCTCAATAACTTCTATGTTTTCATCAATTTCTTTTTCATCAGCTGCAAAAACGGGCGAAATTGCCGACGCACCCAGTATAAGGGATAAACTAGTAGCTAATTGTGTCTTGCTGAACCTTTTATGTTTCATTTGATTGACCTTGATTATTAATATTTAAGGAACCTGTAAGTTGCAATGCTAAAAAATAAGGTAGCGCTAACATTGTTTTTAGAAAAAAAACCGCCTTTCTTTAGTGTTTTTATGGGCGGCATTGCTAAGCTAAGTTATTTCATATTACTTGCCAGTATGAATAGGGAATTATCAAAGTAAGTGTTAATAACGGTTAAAATTAATTCCATATATCATTAAGGCTTTATTAATTAGAGCTGATTTCTACATTGTATCCATATGTTCAGGAGTGAATACCAATTTGGATAGAATAAAAAAAACAACAAGTTAACGCTAACATTGTATTGTGATAAATACTAGGCTTAATTATATTTTATTGAAAGGAGAGGGTGATCTGGCAATTAACTCGGCCCTACTATTAGCTTCTAATACATTAATATAAAGGTGATTATTCACGCGGTAAATAGTTCTAGCTTAGGTGGCATTAGCGCTAACAAATATTTTGATAATGTGTGTTTAACTTTATTTTAATTGAGGTACGATGAATCTGTATATGTCGATTATATATTTGCTGATTACAATCAGGAATAAAAATGACTAAACCAATAAAAGTGCTTATTCAGGATGTAGCTACGAAATCCGGTGTTTCTATGATGACTGTCTCATTGTCGGAAAACTTGGCATTAGCTGTTGAACTGGATGGTTAAACTGCTGATGTAGCCATAACTGTCAGTTTACAGGCAGAAATTAACAGGTAGGAATTAGAACGCTAATGATCCAGAAACGGATGTCTACTGCCCACGTCTCACTGACACGAACTGTACACCACAAGATAGAGCTATTTAGAATGATTAAACGCCTATATATTGTAGAGTCCATTTCGTGCCATTGGATCGCCCTCGCTACGACTCAGTTTCTGGACGAATACTAGTTAAGTTAGCAACTAAATATATCGGTTTACGATATTTTCCAACAGTTCCTGTCGTCCAGAAACTTGTTTAGGATTAATATCAGTTTCAAGCACTAATTTCGAAAGGCTCTCTAAGCTATGTTCACCCGTAAGGATACTTTGGCCTAACTTATCTTTCCAGCCAGCGTATCTATTGGCGACAAAATCAGTCAAAGGTGCGTCTTCTATTAACTTCGCGGCATTTAATAATGATTTAGCCATAGTATCCATGCCTCCAATATGACCAATAAAAAGATCATCGCGTTCACATGACTGACGGCGTAATTTCGTATCAAAGTTAAATCCTCCTGTGGTAAGTCCTCCGTTTTTCAAAATTTCATACATCACTAAGGTACATTCTGCGACATCGTTCGGGAACTGGTCGGTATCCCAGCCATTTTGCATATCTCCCCTGTTAGCATCAACACTGCCCATAATACCTTTTGCACAAGCTGTGGCTATTTCATGATGGAAGCTATGACCGGCGAGGGTGGCATGATTTGCTTCTATATTCACTTTTATTTCGTTTTCAAGGCCGTGCTCATGTAAAAAGCCGTAGACCGTTGCTGTATCGTAGTCATACTGATGCTTGGTAGGTTCTTGTGGTTTTGGCTCAATAAGCAGCGACCCTTTAAAACCAATTTTATGTTTGTGTTCAATTACCATTTTAAGGAAGCGGGCATATTGCTCTCCTTCCTGTTTTAAATCTGTATTTAACAAGGTGTCATAACCTTCACGGCCACCCCATAAAACATAGTTTTCGCCGCCTAAACGGTGAGTAACTTCCATCACATGTTTAACTTGGGCAGCTGCATAGGCAAATAACTCAGGATCTGGATTGGTAGAGCCACCAGCACTAAATCTGGGATTTGAGAATAAATTGGCGGTACCCCAAAGTAATTCTACCCCGGTACGGGACATTTCTTTTTCAAAAATATCGGCAATATGATTTACGTTTTTATGACTCTCTTTTAAGGTAGTTCCTTCAGGCGCAATATCGGTATCATGGAAACAAAAATAGGGTACGGTAAGTTTTTCAAAAAACTCAAAAGCAACCTTGGCTTTTTGCTCTGCCAGAACTAGTTGGTCGCCTGTTGGTTGAATCCACGGGCGGTCGAAGGTGCCGGCGCCAAAAATATCTGAGCCAGCCCAACAAAAGTTGTGCCAGTAACAAGCAGCAAAGCGCAGATGTTGTTTCATAGTTTTACCCATGACCATTTGCTCGGCGTTATAATGTCTAAACGCTAAAGGGTGTGTAGATGATTTACCTTCGAATTTGATTTTGTCCACGTTTCCAAAAAATTGATTCATAGTTTTCTCCGCTTATTTGCTAGTTTAATAGCTAAGTTAATGCTTAATTAAATTAATAGTTAAAAGTGTTCCGCTAAGCTGGCATAAAGATTTTTTGTATAGTAGATATATTGATATTGTTGATGAAAATAATCAGTCATATCTGCATTGGCATTGGCAGTCTCGGTGCTATTCCCTTGTATGCACGTGCTTTTTTGTTGCTTCCTGGTAATGGCAATTTAATCGGTGTTAACACCCTGTTAGCGCTAACATTATCATTTTGTTATATTATTGACAATAGTTTTAAACCCAAAAGTGTTAGGTAATTTTAGATAAGTTAAAAATTCAGCGATAAAGTTAATTAAAATAAACTATTGGTAAGGAAAGGGATATATTGGTGTTAACAATAATGGTGATTAGATTAACGATTGATTTATAATGGGAAATATTGTCGCCTTCTAAGTTATGTTTATCACTGGTTTACATTTTTCGACTAATTAGTTTATTGATGAATATACCAAATGGTAAGGTGATTATGAATGAGGAGGTTCTCACATGGTTTTGTTAACGGTGTGAAGGAAGTTTTTATTACTTGAGTTGAAGAAAAGTTAATCATAAAAAAAGTAAAAACACTGTGTTAGCGTTATCAATATGTTTTTATTGTTCTAATTTAAAAGTATGAGAAGAGTCATAATATGTTGAATTAGATATCTACGAATGATTTATTGCCGTTGCCGTTGTGGTTGTGGTTGTAGTTAGGGGGTTATATTTGGTTTTGATACCCACCATGAACACCATCAATATCTGCTACTCCCGTTGTTCCTTGAGCACCATCTTTGTTGTTGTCCACACATGCCATTAATAAACATGACAGCAATAATGCTATTGCAATTTTAATTACTATACTGAATTTCATCCTTTTTCCTTACCAACCACTATTATAAATACGAATTAATATCATTTATAAACATCATATTAACTAAGCTTAACGGTAAGTTCAATACAAATAGAAATTATTATTGTTTGCATTTAGTTGATAGGTTTAAAATTTAAATTCGTCTATTAAGTCAAAAAGATAAATAGTGTTTTAAGAGAATAAATAGCTAGTGCCCGTCTAAAAACGGGGTCGTAGCGAGGGCGATCCAATGACACGAAATGGGCTCTACAAGATATAGGCGTTTAGTCATTCTAAATAACACTCTCTTGTGGTGCACAGTTCGTGTTGGTGGGACGTCCGCAGTAGACATCCGTTTCTGGATGGGCAATAGCTAGTGCCCGTCTAAAAACGGGGTCGTAGCGAGGGCGATCCAATGACACGAAATGGGCTCTACAACTATTACAGACAAATAAATTGGGACATAGCAATACCATCGGTATTAATCACTTTGCAAGGCATCAATTGGATTCAACTTCGAGGCTTTAATCGCAGGATAAACACCAAAGGTTAAACCAACCATGGCACAAATACTGAAAGACAAAATTATTGCACTAAGTGACCAGGATACGGCCCATTCGGAGTAAAGAGAGATTAATTCAGATAATAACAATCCAAAAACTACCCCTAAAATTCCACCGAGAATAGAAATGGTAAAGCTTTCAGCAAGAAATTGTAGTTGAATGTCTTTTTGGGTTGCACCAACTGCCCGCAATAAGCCAATTTCTTTCGTACGTTCAAGTACAGTTGCTAACATAATATTCATAATACCAATGCCACCAACGAGCAAAGAGATCCCTGCGACACAAGACATTACTATATTAAATATTTGTTGGGTTTGTTTTTGTTGTGCCAACAACGCTGCGGGAATAATCAGGTTATAATCATCGACATCATTGTGACGGCGCTTAATAAGGTGACTCACTGCTTTAGCCGCTTTAATTGGATCAACATCGTCAGCTATTTTCAGTTTAATACTGCTTACTTCACTTGAAAGATTTTTGCTGGCAAATTTGTGGATCGCTGTTTTTAAAGGAATAAAAACCTGATTTTGATCACCTCCTAATTTAATGCCCTGAAACTCTTCTTTTTTAAGGTACGGGGTGTCTAAAACGCCAACCACTTTAAACCATAAGTGATTAATTTTAATGTTATTACCTACTGCGTCACCAAGCGGGAAAAGTTGTTTAGCGGTTAAGGCACCTAATAAGGCAACTTGAGCAAAAATAATATTATCATTTTTATTCAGCATTCGTCCTGCGGCTAAGGTAAATTTTGATAGTTCGAAATAACTCGGACTTACACCGATAGCATTACCCCCGCTTTTGCCTTGGGCGCTAAAAATACTATAGGTATCAATTAGCTTCTGGGCGCTGAAATCAATGACAAAAGGTAAAGAACGTGTACTGATTTCACCATCGCGAATGCTTAAACCAGTTGAATGTTTGCGTTGTTCTTTTAATTCCTTTTCTTCAAATGTTTTTCCTTCAAGGATCAAATTATGTAATCCCATAGTATCAATCATTTTTAAGGCTTCTCGCTCGGCTCCTGAGCCAATATTTAACATTGCGATAACTGCACCAACACCGAAAATCATGCCAAGTAAAGTTAATAAAGTTCTTAGTTTATGTTGTTTTAATTCAGCAAAAGTATCAATAAATATGGCTAAATACTTCATTTAACTTTTCTCCCTGTCGGTTAACGCTATTTGTTGCCCTTGAGCTAAACCAGAAATAATTTCTACATGGCTTAAACTGGTTTGCCCTAAATCAACTGCAGTAATGGTAAATTCTCCTTTGTTATACACATAAACATAAGATTGATTTTGTTTAGAAAAAACACTTTGCAGTGGAATAATTATTTTTGAACTTTCTTGAGAAATAATGATGTTAGCTTCAATTTTACTGCCGGGTACAAATAATTTACTATTTTGTTTAGTTAAAGTGACAATAACTTCAAAGTATTTTTGTGGATCACCCCTTTTAATAGATTTAGGGAAGGGGGCTACTGATTCTATTTCACCCTTGAATATTTGCGTACCGTAGGCATTTAAACTAAAATTGACCGGTTTCCCCTTTTCAAGATCAAGTGCTTCGTTTTCAAACACAAATAGCTTGGCTTTCATCACGCTGGTATCAGGTAGTTCCGCCATTTTTTGTCCTGACCATAAAGATTGCCCTTCTCTTGGTTTTTCACCACGCCAATTCGTTTTGTACACTAATAAACCGTCATGAGGAGCTTTGACTTCTAATTGAGATAAGCTAGATCTTAATTGATTTAGTTTACTTTCATGTTGCTGTTTTTGCATTTCAAGCAAGCCCATATCGCCTTGCGAGCTTTCACTGAAGCTATCACTTTTCCAATTAAGGTATTGCTGCTTGGTACCTAAATACTCAGTGTTTTGCAACGAATCAATAATTTTCAATTTTGAACGAATATTGGCATCGTCGATGGAGAATTTTTCAGCGAAATCTTTTTCATAACCAACCACGGTAATATCTTTTTGTATTGCACCAATATCTTTAATTAATTTACCACTTTTTTCGACTATATTTTGCTCAGTAATGGCTAATTCTTTTTGCTTATTTCTACTTTGAACCGTCATTAATTCTCCATCAAAACGAGCAATAATATCGCCTTTTTTGACTGATGAAAATTCTGGCGCTAACCAAGCAATAATTTGTACACCATGGCTAGTAATTGGTGCGCTGACAATGGTTGCTTTAGCTGCATATAACTCGCCTTTTGCTGGTATTATAACTTCAAATTTTTCTGTAGCTACGGTGTAAAGTAAAGGGGTTTCTTTTTCATTGTTACAGCCAAGTAAAAACAGTGAACTTAATACTATTAGGTAATTTAAATTTTTCATAACGCAACCACATCTCCTTCTTGTATGCCATTACTGATAACAACTTTATTATTTAGAACCTCGGCAATATCAATTTGTATTCGTTCTTGACCAAACAACCCAACAAGGTCAACCGTTGTATTTTGCTTTAAATTTTTTATTGCTGTTGTAGGTAAAGTTAATACGTTCTCAAAAACCTTAGTGGTTACTTCAATCCGTGCAGTCATTCCAGGTCGGATAAAACTGCTGTTATTATTTTCAAAGGCGATGATAACATCGAATATTCGTCTTTTATCTTGATGTGACTTATCTCTGAAAACACGGCCTAAGCTCACTATTTCTCCCTGAAAAACGAGCTCCTGCGTTCCATCTAAAGTGATTTTAACAGACTGTCCAAGTTTGATTTTTCCACTATCAGGTTCGGCTATCTGTGCTTTTAACTGTAATTGCTCAATAACGGCAAGCTCAATTACAGGTTGACCAAATTGAATGTTTTCACCTTCCGCAGGTTTTTCACCTTGCCAGTTAGCTTTATAGATAACCATGCCATCAATCGGTGCTTTTACTTTTAATTTTTCAATATCTCGTAAAAAACCATTAACCTCTGCTGTAAGTCGATCTATTTTTCCTTGAGCACGTTTTAAATTTAATTTGTAATTGCTGAGATGAAAGTTGAGTTTTTCTTGCGCTAAAAACAAATCATTCGTTGCGATGGTAAAGTCTATTTCTGCTTTTTTCCTATCATTTTCAGAACGGCTGTTATCAAAAATTTCACCTTTTCGTTTGGCTTTGTCGTGTTCCATTGATTTTTCAGCTAGAGCCAGAATTAATTCTTGCTCTTTTTCTGTTTCCTTTATTTTTTTATTATCAAACTCTTTTTGAGCGCGATCTAAATCACCTTTCTTATCAACTAAGCCTTCTGATACTGTTTTATCATCAAAAGAAACTAATAATTGCCCTTTTTTTACCCTGCTATTTTCAGGTGTTAATTGCTTTATTTGATATTGCCACATATGTGCAACTGACGGAGGAGCGATTAATGCGGTTTGCTTAGATTCAATTTCGCCACTGGCAGTAACCAAAAGTTTTACTTCTTCTCTTTGCACTACAGCTGTCGGAGCTTGTTCACATGCTTGTAATAATAATATTGATAATAAAATAAGAAATTTATTCAAAATCTGCTCCCGCTAATTCAAGTTGTGCGCTCATGCCGGGTAATAAAGTGATGTTTTCATCGGTTTTAAATTCAAAACGGGTACGATAGTAAACATCATTACCCCAAACTTTACGCTCTTCCGGCTGTGTAGAAACTTCAATTAACTTTGCGGTGAAATTATAGGTAGGAAAGGCATCGAATTTAAGCTTTGCCAGGTTATCTAGTTTTATGTATTTGTAGTCAACTTCATGAACCCAGGCTTCAATGTAAAGTTCTTTCATTGAAGGGATTTCAGCAATTTCCCATGAATGTTGTGCCGTCATACCAACAAAAACTTTTTCACCATTCCAAGGATGAGTTCCATATAATACCGGGCCAGAACGTTGGGCATAAATGCTCATTTTATCAAGTCTTTGTAGATCGTATTGCAATTTGTATTGAACATTTTCAATGGTTAATTTTTGTTTGGTTATTGCGACTTGGTTAGCCGTTTTCACTTGTTTAAGTTCTTCTGTTGCTTTTGCGTGGGAAACAACGGCTCTTTCAAGTTCCAGTTGGTGTTTCTCAAAGTCATATCGACTTAAGTGTTTAACTGAAATGCTTGAATCAATGCGTGCTTTTTGCAGTAATAAAGCCTTTCTTTTTTCAGCATATATTGCTTCAAGTAATTTTTGTCCATTGTCGCTGTTGATCCGATGAAGCTCTTCTTGAGCGGCAATTAAACTGACCTCGTTTTGTTCTATTGTTGTTTGTATGTTGCCGCTATCAAAAACGACCACTAAATCTCCTTTTTTAGCTATGTCTCCTTCAGGTATCATCCATTGTAGTTGTACTTGCCAATTATCTGTTTTTGGTGCGTAGAAGGTTTGATTGTCTGCTGCTTTTATTTGACCTGTCAGTAGTAATGCTTCTTTTGCTGTGCTTGTTGTACTAACTAAAGTAAATAAGGAGAAAGTGAATGCAAAAAATGTCGAACTTTGCTTTAGCTTGGTTATTGCTTTATACATATTTTATCCTCAATAATTTGTCCGTCTCTCATTCGAATAATACGTTGTGCAAAAGCAGCAATATCTTCTTCATGGGTAACCATGACCAATGTTTGTCCTTCCGTATGAAGTGCACTAAGTAGCTTCATTATTTCTAAGGAGGTTTTACTATCTAAGTTTCCTGTTGGTTCATCTGCAAAGATAACTTTAGGGCGGTTAATGAGCGCTCGAGCAATGGCAACACGCTGTCTTTGTCCGCCAGACATTTCATTTGGGGTATGCTGTGCGCGTGAAGCCAAACCTACTTTTTCTAACATTTCCAGGCCACGCCTTTGTGCTTCTTCAGGAGAACAATTGCTATAGCGTAAAGGTAAAGTGACATTATTTAAAGCGGATAGGCGGGGTAATAAATGGAAGGTTTGAAAAATGAAGCCAATTTTTTGATTACGGATTTGTGAGAGTGATACGTCATCGATATCTTTAACTGATTCGCCTGACAATAAATATTCTCCACGACTAGGGGTATCTAAACAGCCCAAAATATTCATTAATGTTGATTTTCCAGAACCAGAAGTGCCCATAATGGCAACAAATTCGTTTTCTTTAATTGTTAAGGATACATCTAAGAGGGCGTTGACTTGTGATTCACCACTTCCATAAATGCGGCTGATGTTATCTATCCTGATCATCGAGTGTACCTTGCTGGTTGGATTAATCTATTGTTATTAAAATATTAATAAACAGTGTCAGCAATATACAGTAATTGATCTTTAAAACAAATATGGAACTTTTCAGAGGGTTAAATAAAAGGTTACTAAATGTGTAATTTTTCTTAGAATGGTCAAAGCGGACCAAAATGCAGCAAAAGACGTTTCATATATTTAATCTCTACGGTGCGATATCATTAATTTCTAACTGAAGCTTTTCCAGTTCGTTTAAAACATTAATAAATTTAGTGCCAAATTCACTAACGTTATATTCGACCCGCGGGGGTGTTTCATTAAAAATTGATTTCGTTAAAATACCAAATTCAATATTTTTCTTAAGGCAAGTATTAAGCACTTTGGTAGTAAGCCCTTCAACATTTCTTACCATTTCACCTGGGCGATTGATGCCTTCTTTCAAAAGACTATATACAGTTAACGACCATTTACAGCCGATTATAATTTCTACCATACGAGCTGATTTCTCTGGTGCTGATTTTTGTGTAAATTTTATTGTGTTATATTTCATAAAGATGTACCAAAAAGTGCTTACCTAACCTTATTGTGCCTACTTTTATAATGTGGAAAAATCGAATAACATTATGGCATTAACTCTCAGGTAATAGCATTAAAACATTTTGTTAATTATACAAAACCAATATTCAAAACTAATTATACAAAACTAAGAATGTTTAAAGGATGTGAAAATGTTGAACATGAACTTTGATGAACAAGTGGTAATTAATATCAATACCCAACCATGGCTGGCAAGTCCTAAAGAAGGAATATGGCGAAAACCCTTATCGCGTGAAGAAGGTGAACAAGGACATGCGACGAGTATTGTACGTTATGATGCTGGGTCCAGTTTCTCTAAACATCCACACCCTAAAGGAGAAGAAATATTTGTTATAGATGGTGTTTTTTCGGATGAAACCGGAGATTACCAAAAAGGGAGTTATATTCGTAATCCTGAAGGTTACGTACATACACCCTATAGTAAAGATGGATGTGTAATATTGGTTAAATTACATCAGTTTCAAACGGGTGATACAGGGCAGGTGAGAATTGATACCAATAATACGCCTTGGTTAGCCGGGCATGGTGGTTTAAAAGTAATGCCGCTACATAGTTTTGAAGGAGAGTCTACAGCATTGGTGTTTTGGCCTGCTGGTGAGAAATTTAACTTACATGCTCATGTTGGTGGAGAAGAAATTTATGTAATTGAAGGTGAATTTATTGATGAACATGGCAGATATCCTGCGGGAAGCTGGATTCGAAGTCCACATATGAGCAAACATCATCCTTACGTTGAACGGGATACGTTAATTTTGGTGAAGGTGGGGCACTTGTAAAAGTTGTATCAGGCAGATTTTTTATAAAGTACAAGTAGAATATATAAGGTAAAAGCAGGATGTTATTTTTGTATGCACGCTTAACAGTTGATTTTATGGAATTATTAGCTATTCTTAGTCATTAGTGAATCAAGCTAATTAAGTTTTATGTTAGATAAGGAAATCGATTCATTTTATCCTTCCTGTTGTTATCTACTTTAGTTAGTAAAAATTAGTGCAAGTTTTGTACTGTAAATAACTAAACTATTGCTGAATTAAGTTTTGTTTTTTCCTTTTTTCCTTTTTTTATTTAAGTATGTCATTTGATAAAAGTTTTGGTCATACCTGCTTTTAACGGGAAGTTTACGGTTCAATATTTTGTTTTAATTTTAGATTTACTTGTTGGGGTTAATTATAAGAAAAATATACAATAGGCAGGCGTTATTTATGAAAAACAAAATCTTTGTTGTTTTAGGGATATCATCATTATTTTTTTATGTTATTCATTCTTTTTTTTATGTATTTTCTACGTATGAATTAGAAATGATATTTCATACTGTTTATCGCAATTAAAATATAGTCACAATATCATTTTATATTTAATTGCCTATTCCTCCTCACGGCTAATTTTCTACCCAAAAGTGCATTGTCACTTTATTTCATTTGATCAGGTCAATCCAAAGGTAATGTAACAACGCAAAGAAACCGGCATATTCAAGGAATTAAATTTTACGAATAGTTATTTGTGGATCGTCATCCTGTTTCGCCTTAATTACAGCATTTATTCCTACGCCTATAATTATTTAATAACGCGGGAGATAGCCACTTATTCCCTTGCCTAAGTGAACTAAGTTATCTGTGTTAATCAGCAATGACAATTGTTGTCAAAATTTAATCGTATAAATATAACCCGACTTGAGCGGTTTACTTTTTGAACTTGCTTGTGTGGTGTGGGATCGTTATCAGTGTATTGTAAAGTAATATCTTATATTTTCCACTTGAACTTAGGCTTAACGTTAGTATTGTAAGGGTGGCAAATATCTTTGATGAATCATTATTCATTCAATATCTTCCCCCCCCTCTGGTCTTTATTCTTAGTACTTAGTACTGACATATGACCATTGATTTTTCAGCCAGACATTTACCATAAACGCTAAAGTTCCGGATTTTGGTTTACTGAAAGTTAACGTCTCTGGTTTAGCAAATACAAAGCCTTTTTGTTCTTTGAGTAAGGTTGCAATATTTAATAGTTCCACTTGCTCTAAATCGTGCGCAGCTTGAGCGTATATTTGATTAAACTCTGTTGTCGGGTCAAAATTGTCCACTAAAGTTAGAAATTCCAATGCGCGTCCTTTTACTCTAACGCTGGTAGATTTAGCTAATAAATTTTTAACGGAAGGTGCAAACTCAAGGCCCTGTGAACCAAAGCTGGTTAACGAAATCAACCCTCGGTAAACAATATCTTCTTGTTTGTGGCTAATTGCAGATTTTAGTTTTTCCCTGACTTCATTAAAGGGGTTTAATTGAAGATTGGCAATATCAATTAACTGTTGTATATGTGCGTTCTGTGATTGGCCATATTCATAAAAGCTACCTTTAATGTTTGTTTGAACTAATTTTGACTCAGCGATAAAACCAAGATCAGGTAACTGACTTTGATGTGTCCTCAGTAACATTCTAAGCTCAACTAAAGTTGAGTGAAACTTGGTTTGTTCAGCCAAATTGTTCATTTCATAAGGGTCTTTACTTATATCAAAAAGCGCTTCAGGAGTATTAGGTTCAAAAAATTCTGCCTGTTGAGGAGTTAACTTGCCTTGTTTGAACAAATTACGCCATTCTTGAAAAGCTAATTGTTTATAACGATAGTAATTATGCAGGCCATCAGGGTAATACGGTTGATAGTGGCGAATATATTTAAAATTGCCTTTTCTTACACTACGTACAAGATCAGATTTTTCGTCAAAGCGATCAGCCTGACCATAAATTTCATCACGTTGATTTAAGTCGGCTAAACTGGTTTGTGCAGATAAAAATGAATGTCCCGGATACTCTTTTGGTTTTGGTAACCCGGCTAACTCTAGTACTGTTGGCGCAAAATCAATAAAACTGACCATACCCCAAACTCTTGTTTTAGCGACATCAAGACCTTTTCCAACTAGGTGTTTAAAGTTTTTGGGAACTCTAACCACTAATGGCACACTCAAGCCTGTTTCGAATAAGTAGCCTTTACTTGCTGGCAGCACGCCACCGTGATCTCCAAAATAAAAAATAAAGGTATTTTCTAACACACCTTCTTTTTTAAGTTGTGCGATAACTTTACCCATTTGTTTGTCGGCCTGTTGATGGTTATCCAGCGTTTTGGCGTGAGTATATCGAAAGGTTGGTGTATCAGGATAGATAGGGGCTAGCTTAATGGTTTTTGGATCATGAATCGTAGCTTGATTAGTGATGGCTCCTTTTTTAAAGTGTAATTTGCCTTCATGAGTTATCCCAAAAGTTTGAACGTGGAAAAAAGGCTGGCCATTTTCCCTGTTACGCCAGTTAGCTTTTCTGGAAGAATCATCCCAAAACTCCTGGCTATCAATAAAGTTATAATCTGTTTTAGCATTATTGGTGGTGTAATAGCCCGCTTTCTTTAATATTTGGCTGAATGGTTCTACGTCATTGGGCAGAGTAACTTTTCGGTAACTACGATGGTTCATTGTGCCTATACTTGAGCCATATAAACCTGTTGCCAGTGTTGTTCTAGCCGTTGAACAAACTGGCGAGTTAGAAAAGGCATTGTCAAATACCAGGCCGTTTTCAGCTAACCTTTCTACGGTTGGCATCGCTGCGCCATTTTTATCATATAACTTCAAATAATGCTTTGAATTATCTTCTGTTATTAACCATACAATATTAGGCCTTGATTGCTTGTTATCAGCTTTTAATGAAGTGTGCTCGTTAGATTGTGCCTGGGCGCTTGCCAGTATACTCAGAGAGGCCAAAATTATCGTTTTTAATAACGTATTTACTCTGTGATTTTTCATCATTGTCCTCATGTAATGTTAATCTATATTCTATTTGCGCGAATCTTATCAAATCTTTTGTTCTATCGGTTGTTCTGTAATTAAGAAAAACCGCCGAGGTGAACGTCTAATAAACCTACTACATGATAATAACACAAAGATTTTGGAAACGTTATCCTAGGTTGGTTGTTGTTTTGAGTGTATATATTGTACATATAAGGTTGTTTATTATTATTTTAACTGGTTGAAATAAATATATATTTTATAAATATCTTTTTGTTATCAATGATGTTCAAGTTTATTTGATTAAATTATAACGCTAATTTTTTAATTTTTATTGCTTTTATATTTTTCGGCTGGTAACGTTATCCCTTATTATTGGTCTATTCGACTATTACTGATAGATTCACCTACTTTTGATAGAGATAATTATCCATTGGATACTAATCAACTAATTCAGTGTGATAAACGATCCGGATCTCTGGGAATTCAAAACCCTCAATAGTAGTAGTTACGTAGAAAGTGGACTGATCGCGGCTAAATTTTATGTTTCTTACTTTAAATAAATAGGCATACTCAATTCATTGAAAGCGGGTTTTCGCTATTCACAAAATACTAAAAAATTAATAGATAATGCAGGGTTTTATAACAAAAGCGCAGTTAATTCCTTTTAAATTAATGGCTTATATTATCATGTGTTAGACGTCAATTGCCGGCATTCCTTATCAAAAAATTGAGGGTGTTAAAGGTTTTGATGTTAATGTTTATCGATGATGTCGTGATTTGTATTGGCGCAGACATTAGTCTCAATAGTCAAAAGGATAAATAATTCGAACCTGGAAATACCTAGAGAACAAAGTCTTGGATAAAACCGGTTGGATAGACAGTTCCTTTAATGTCGCGTTAAATTACGATGATGGTAAAAAAATCTCGGTACGTTTGAATTTAAATCAACAAAATGAAATGGCGAATAAAGATGTAATGACTATGATATCCAATGGTCCAGTAAAAATCTAAGTCTGTCTTTAACATAAAAGTTCAATATACAAATTACTGTATTTGCTCATGCGGCAAATTTGTTAGACCAAATGACAACAAAAGGTAATTTTAAAAGCGATAACGTTGGAGAATCTCATCCAGACTATATTAAGAATAAAACTCACCGCGGCATGAGTTTTTTGCCTGAGTCAAAATCCGCTCTTTGTGTAATTAGCAAAAACCGGCCTTATTTCTCAATGTTAAATAATTAATTTACACAGTGTATATCAGGTTTTTTATAAAGGGCTTGGTTAAATCCTGTTACACCTATAGGGGACTCATTTATGAGTGTGGTTAGTCGAAAATGGCAATTAATCATAGCAATTGCGTTTTTAGTGTCGTTGGCATTGTTGCCTTCAGTATTTGCAAATAGCAATCACTCGCTGTCTCAAAATGATCAAGTGAGAACACGTACAAATATCGATTTTAACTGGCAGTTTTACCTTGGTGACGAACCACTGGCAAAACAGACATCTTTTTCAGATACTCAATGGCGGACATTAAATTTACCTCATGACTGGAGTATTGAAGGGGAGTACAACCAAAACAATCCCGCAGGTATAGCAGGTGGTTTTTTACCGACAGGCACTGGTTGGTATCGAAAAAAGTTAATTTGGGATAAAAGTTGGCAGAATAAACAGGTCATGCTTGAATTCGATGGCGTTTACATGAACAGCGAAGTTTGGATAAACGGTTACTCTTTAGGTAAACGTCCTTACGGTTATATTAGCTTCAGTTATGACATTACCGATTATTTGAACAAAGATAACAATATTATCGCCGTGCGGGTTGATAACAGTAAATCACCCAGCGGTCGCTGGTATACCGGTTCTGGTATTTATCGTCATGTATGGTTAACGACGGTTGAACAACAACATATTCCTTACAGCGGGGTATTTGTACGTAGTGAGAATGTAACCAGGCATCAAGCCGATGTAAAAATTACCACTGAAATTAAAAACAGTGAAAATAGTGAGCAAGAATTACAGCTACAAGCTGAATTAATTGATTTTGACGGGAAGGTAATAGCTAAAACTCTCTCTTCATTTAAACTGAGTTCAGAACAAACCACCGTAGTTGAACAAGCTCTTCGTGTTGAAAACCCCAATTTATGGTCAATTGAAAAACCAAATTTATATACCATGCGAAGTACAGTGCTTAAAAACGGCAAAGTCATTGATGTGGTAAATACCACCACAGGTATTCGTTCAATTGAGTTTACTGCAGAGCATGGTTTTTTGCTTAATGGCAAAACAGTGATTTTACAGGGGATCAGCATGCATCATGATGCCGGCCCGGTAGGTGCTGCAGTACCCGATGATGTACTTCGTCGTCGGCTGGAAACGTTAAAAGCTATGGGGGTTAATGCCATACGAACTACTCATAACCCGTTTGCACCTGAATTTTATCAAATGGCCGATGAAATGGGCTTTGTGTTAATGAATGAAGCCTTCGATGGTTGGTGGAAAGCTAAAGCCAAATACGACTATGGCCTATATTTTGATAAGTGGTGGCAGAAGGATTTAACCGATTTCATGCGTCGTGACCGAAATCACCCCAGTGTAATTATGTGGAGTGTTGGCAATGAAGTACCAAAATACACACCAGAGCAACAAAAAACCTTAGTGGAATTTGCTCAAAAGCTTGATGATACTCGACCTATTACACAGGGCAGGGGTTATGCGGGTGGTTATTTAACCATTGCTGGCTTTAATGGTCATGGTGAATATAAAGGCGTGATTGAAAAATTTCATAAACAGAACCCTGACGTACCTGTTATTGGTACCGAAATGACACACACAATTCATACCAGGGGCGTTTACCGTAGTAAAACCAGTTATCGTGTAAGAGATTTTCCAGCACCTTGGGAAGTTAGATCAAAAGATGGGCCTAAGAAAATATGGCAACACATTAAACACAAAGTGTATGACATTCCTGATTTAACAGAGCATGAGGTATTTCCTGGAATCAATGGTGCCTATGGGTCTTCTTTTGACAATTCTGTGGTGCGTATGCCAATACGGGAAGAAATTAAATTGGCTCGTGAACTACCGTATTTATTGGGAACCTTCAGATGGACAGCTTTTGACTACCTTGGTGAGTCATTTGGCTGGCCAGCGAGAACGGCAAACTTTGGTGTTCTGGATTTAGCGGGTTTTCCTAAAGGCCCTTATTTCCTCTATCAAAGCCAGTGGACTACGAAGCCAATGGTTCATCTTGATCCGCACTGGACCCATCATGGTAAAGAGGGAGTTGAAATTCCTGTGGTTGTTTATACCAATCAAGAATCTGCTGAGTTGTTTTTAAACGGCAAATCTTTAGGTGAAAAAGTGATGGGTGAAGATATGCAGCTAGTTTGGTTAGTGCCTTACCAAGCAGGTTCTTTATCTGTTGTTGCTAAAACAAAAGGAAAAGAAATCGTCAGTAAAACAATCCATAGCGCAGGGAAACCATCTTCTATTGCGATAACAGCTGACAAAACAGTGGTTAGAGCCAATCAAAGTGAAGTTGTTCATTTAGAACTTGATGTAGTTGATAAGCATGGCAATTATGTTCCAGAGGCCAATAACCGATTACATATTATTATTGATGGTCCGGCAAAGTTAATCGGTGTTGAAAATGGCGATATCCTTGACCTTGAACCGCATAAAGTGCCAACAAGAAAAGCTTTTATGGGTAAAGTATTAGCGCTTATACAAACAACGAATATTGCTGGAAACATAACAGTGACTGTTAGTGGCGAAGGACTGGTATCTAAACAAATTGTTATTGAATCAAAACCTGTTTTACATTAAGTATTGAGTATAAAAATAAATTATCAACCTGAATTCGAGATGATGAGTACTTGATAGGCCGTAAAATCAATAGGTTAATAGATGGGGATAATATAATTCAGACTCCCCAGATCTTATATACTCAATCAATGCTTCATTTTCTTTGAACTCAGCGTGGCTCACTGCTTTACTTTTTGGCATGATGTGGATGGGTTCTCTTGAGTATTCCATTTATGCGCAGCTGTCTGGACGTCAATGACGATTATTATACCTGCATTGGCTATGTCCCAGTTAAGTGTGGCTGCTAAAATTTAAAAACTTAGCAAGCTCCTTTGTAGAACGTGGATTTATCCACGCATTACTTTAAGGTGCACATAAATGTGCGAACTACAAACTTGAAAAATAGCAACTTAATGAGTTAGGAACACTTAACTGGGACATAGCCTCCTGCACTAGTTGCTCCAGCTAGCAATCAAGATAGTAAAAACAGCAAAGTTAACAGAGGCCTTGCAACTGATGAAAAATATTAATCCTCGGCACAATTGTTCCGAGTGCCATTGCGGTGCTGATTTTTCACGTTATCAGAAAAAGTATCAATCGCTTTAATTCTTGTTAGTTTTCTTTGTTATCAATACTATAGCTGATATGGTTTTAATTAATTTAGTTGAATGTTTATACAGCTATAGGAAAACGTTTTCCTTTTTGGGGAGGATGAAGTATTATCCGAAATAATCAAATTTTAGTTTTTGCTTAAGGAAGCATCGAGATGCTAAATAAATGTTTATTTCTGTTATTACTATTACTGTCAGTCTCGACTTATGCCACTGATTATTACATCAATGCCGAGCAAGGTAATGATAGTAATTCAGGTAAATCAATTGAAGCACCTTGGCAAACGCTGATTAAAGTTAAAGGAATACAATTGCAGGCGGGTGATCGTTTATTACTCGGGGCAGGACAAGAATTCCTTGGAAATCTAGAATTTTCCAATATTTTGGGCACTGCGAAAAAGCCAATTTTAATATCTACTTATCAGCCTACTTATCAGCCTACTTATGTTTCTAAAAACAAAAGCAGCAGCAAAATAATTAAGCATGCGAAAATAAATGCCAAAGGAAAATCAACAGGTATTTTGTTAATTGACAGTAGCTATATAAATATCAGTAATCTCAGTATTAGTGCTAATGGTGGAAGTTTTCCAAAACATTCAGAACTGCTCAGATCTAAGTTAGGAAAGCGTAAATTAAAGCCTAAACGCGTAGGTGTTTATGTTTTAGCTATAGAAAAAGGGCTATACAGTCACATTAATATTGACAATGTTGAAGTCAAAGATGTCTTCGCAAATAATTCAGAATTTATTCGCTCTTATAAAGACACCACATCTGCCAATGGTCTTGAGGAATATGGCTTTGGAATGTTTTTTATCAGTATGAAAGGTACAGAGCTAAGTCATGTCACTGTTAACAACTCTCACATCTCAAACGTTTCTCACACTGGCATAAAATTTAATGGCAAGCGATCTATTAACAATGTCATTCTAAGTAATAATAAGGTTTTTGATACGGGTGGCCCTGGAATGCAAATGTCGGGGGTTATGCATAGTCATGTGCATCATAACGAAGTTAATGGCTCCGGCAGTAATAAAGATGCTCGTAATTGGGCGCGCGGCAGTGGTATGTGGACCTGGGGTAGCTCGGATATCATTGTTGAGCATAATAAATTTCTAAACGCTAAAGGTCCCGGTGATTCAGCTGGCTTCCATATTGATTTCAACTGCAACAACATCATTGTTCAATATAACCTTTCGGCTAATAATGCCGGCGGTTTTCTTGAGATCTTAGGTAATAATTATAACAACGCCTATCGTTATAACGTCAGTATTAATGATGGCTACCGGGTAAAGAAAAAAGGTGTAGCCTTTCAGGAAGGGAAAACGTTCTGGTTAAGTGGTTTTGTTGGCTCAGAGGTAAAAAATAAAAAACGTCGACCTAAAAAGCGTCATGGTCCATATAACAGTTATCTTTATAACAACACTATTTTCGTAAAAGACGAAATTACCGCAAAGATGGCAGTAACCCGTGTGGCACAAGGCGCGGTGGTAGCCAACAATATTTTCCACATTATGGGGAACAGCAAGTTAGTTGCAGGCGATCAATATGTGCCTGAAAATAAAAAGGACAAAGTTAAACTTGATAACTTCATCTTCGAAAACAACTTGTTTTTAAAACAAAGTAACTGGCCAAAAGAAGTACTGGTACAAGATAACAGTCCTATCTATGGCGATGCTAAGTTCGTTAATCCCGGAGGTTTCAATATTGAAGATTACACACCTACTAACCTGGCTCTGGTTCAAGACAAAGGGATAGAGATACCTACAATAATAGGCGACAAGATTGGTCTGATTGTTGGCCTCAAAGCTGAAAAGGATATATTGGGCAATCCTATTCAAGGTAAACCTGATCTAGGTGCGATTGAAGTTTCCCAAAAATAAACTATAAATAAACATGATTATTATGGAAAGTTGTCATAGCCCTATACAAGGCAACCTGTGGGACGAACAGCCCTAAAGCAGTAGACCTAAAGTAGCGTGATTTAAGTGTTTGAAGTAAAGCACGAAAGTGTTTTGTTGCTGAAATCCTAACCTTTGAAAAACGAAAAGAAAAACGAAAATAAAAATAAAAAGAGTAACAAAAATGAAAATGAATTTTGCACGTAGTATTTTTATTTACCTTGTTTTAGGTTTCAGTTTATTGGTCAATGCCGGCGAATTAACTGTCAGTATAGAAAAGCAGAGTTTTAATGACGATTGGCGTTTTGTCAAAGGCACATTAAATGGTGCTGAGCAAGTGGACTTTAACGATAGCAAATGGCGAGTGTTAAGACTTCCACATGACTGGGCTATTGAAGGACCATTTTCAAAAAAATATAGCGCACGCAACGGTGGACTGCCAGTATTTGGTACGGCCTGGTATCGCAAAAACTTTACCTTGCCTGAGCAAAGTAAAGATAAGTTAGTGTCGGTAACTTTTGATGGCGTAATGGCCAACAGTCAGGTTTATGTAAATGGTGAATTTGTAGGTGAGCGCCCGTTTGGTTATATCGGTTTTCAATACGATATCAGCCAATATTTAAAGCCTGCAGGTGAAACTAATGTCATTGCCGTAAAAGTAGCACCCCAGAATTATTCTGCCCGCTGGTATTCGGGATCGGGTATTTATCGCAATACCTGGATAGAGTTTAATAACCCGGTACATATTGAACCTTGGTCAACCCAAATCAGTACACCTGAAATTAATAACAACAGGGCTATAGTTTCAATCAATACAAATATAGCTAATCAGGGAAAGAGTAAAGACCTTGATGTTGAATTTGTTATTGTTGATGCCGATGGCAGCGAGGTGGCAAAAACCTCACAACACATTAGCAGTAAGACAAAAATAAGCACTAAGGTAACTGTTGAGTTGTCACTGAACAATCCCAGACGTTGGGATATTAACGATCCTTATCGTTATCAGGTGGTAACCAGATTAATCCATAAAGGTAAGTTAATTGATCAGGATATTCAGCCGTTAGGAATACGCACTATCGAATTTAAAGCCGACGATGGTTTTTGGCTGAATGGCCGTCGTGTTGAAATTCAAGGTGTGTGTCTGCATCATGATAATGGCCCGTTAGGCGCGGTAGCGAATACCAGGGCAATTGAGCGCAAGCTTGAAATAATGCAGGAAATGGGCGTCAATGCAGTGCGTACTTCACATAACCCACCATCGCCTGAGCTGGTGGAACTGGCCGATAAAATGGGTATTTTGTTGCAGGTGGAAGCCTTTGATACCTGGTTAAAACCCAAAGCCACAGTGGTTAACGGTTATCATAAATATTATGAAGAATGGTCAGAGCGAGACCTTAGCGATATGGTCAAACAAAACCGTAATAACCCTTCTGTGATCATGTGGAGCATAGGTAACGAAATTTATGAGCAAAAGCAAAAAAATGGTTGGAAGTTTGCCAAAAGACTAACAGAAATTGTAAAGCGTGCGGATCCGACTCGTTTGGTTACTGCTGGTTTAAGTGATTACCCTCATTTTCTAAAAAGCAAAATAGCCAATGAAATTGATATCGTTGGTTTAAATTACAAAGCGACAATTTATCAAGATCTTAGAAAGCAACATCCGGATTGGTTGATATTAGGCTCTGAAACCTCATCTGTGGTAAGTACCCGCGGCGAATATCATTTCCCTGTTAAACCTTTAGAAAAACATCCTTCGAAATACGTAAGCAGCTATGATCTCTATGCACCATACTGGGCCTATATTCCCGATATAGAGTGGGACAATCTGGATAAAAATCCGGGCGTAATGGGGGAGTTTATCTGGACTGGCTTTGATTATCTGGGTGAGCCGACACCTTATGGTGGCCGCGATCATGGTGATAAATTTTACTGGAATCGTGACTGGCCAGCACGTAGCTCTTCGTTTGGTGCCGTTGATTTAGCCGGCTTGGTAAAAGATCGTTTCTACCTGTATCAAAGTCGCTGGACAACCCAGCCAATGGTTCACGTATTACCCCATTGGAACTGGCCTAACCGTGTTGGCGAAACCATCCCTGTAGTTGCTTATACCAACGCTGAAGAAGTCGAATTGTTTGTTAATGGCGTTTCACAAGGACGAAAAGTTAAAGGCGTCGACAAAATGCGTATTCCGGTAGAATTAAGATACGAGAAAAAGAAAACCACCCATTTTGACTCTCCATATCGCTTGAAATGGGATGTTGAGTATCAACCGGGCGACATTAAAGTGATTGCCTATAAAGATGGACAAGCGGTTGCTGAAAAGCAGATATTTACCGCTGGCCTACCTGCACAAGTAAAACTCACAGCAGACAGAACCGAACTTACCGCCGATGGTTATGATCTGGCCTATATTACGGTTGATGTATTAGACAAAAATGGCCATCTGGTGCCAGATGCTGACAACCTGATTCACTTTAGGGTAGAAGGCGCAGCAGAAGTTGCAGCAGTGGGTAATGGTGATTCAGCTACGGTTGAGCCATTTATCGCTGATTATCGCCGTGCTTTTAATGGTAAAGCAGTTCTGATTATTCGCACAATTAAAGGTAAAACAGGTGACATTATTGTTAATGCTTTTAGTAAAGAATTAACCGTTAAAGCTATCAGGCTCAAGGCAAAATAACATTCAACTTTCTAAAGTTTCTAAAATCGCCCGTACTGATACGGGCAAATAACTAGAGTTTGAATTCTAAGTTTCATTCATACACATTTTTATTTTGAGTGCGTAAATTGTAATTAAAAAGAAGCATCAGTCTCCTTATCAACTGAGTTTAATAAGAAGGCCGATATTAATATTTATAGAGGTAGTTAAATATGTATACCAGAAAAAAATTTAATTTGTCGACCATTAGCAAGGCATGCCTGTTAGTTTTAGGCGCGGGTTCATTACCAGCAATGGCAGCCGATTCGTCAGCATCTACAAAAAAGGTTGATGAAGTTGAAGTGATCACAGTTTCTGGGATCCGGGGCAGTCTTAAAAAATCAATGAACGACAAACGTTTTTCAACTGAAATCATGGACAGTATTTCAGCTGAAGATATTGGTCAGTTACCGGATGAAAATATTGCTGAAGCATTGCAACGTGTTACCGGTATTCAAATGTCTCGTACTTCTGATGGTGAAGGTTCTACTATCCAAATTAGAGGTATTTCTGATAATAACGTTGAAATTAATGGTCAATCGGCTGCAGGCTCTGAAGCAGACCGTAGTGTAAACTTTCAGGATTTACCTTCAGAGTTATTTTCTGGCATCGAAGTATTCAAGGCGCCTACGGCTGATCGTGTTGAAGGCTCTCTTGGCGGCACGGTTAATTTAAAAACGCGTAAACCGCTTAACATTAACAAAGATCAATTATTAACAATTACGGCTAAAGGCAAGTATTCTGAAGTGCCGGATGACATAGCTCCGGATCTGAATGTTTTCTTTTCTAAAAACTTCCGTGATACTGCCTATGGCGATTTTGGCCTGATCTTTAACGGCGGCTCGAAAAAAGTCGTTACCAGAACAGATGCATACGGTGGTGGTGACTTTGAAAGTGCCACTGCTTTGTGGTTGAAAAAAACAGGCGTAGACGTTCCTGCAGGTTCTACCAAGGTTAACCCTTTCAAGAAAGCTGGCCCTTTTGCGTATGATAGTAACGTTGATGTAAATGGCGATGGTGTTGCAGACGCAAATGATGTGTTTTATATGCCGGCAGGTTTTCGAAGCTTTACCCGTGCATTGGAATCAAAAAGAGATTCATTTAATTCTAGTTTTCAATGGCAGCCTAATGACGAGTTAAATTTATTTCTAGATTTAACTTATAACGAAAGTAAGCAGGTTGAGGGTGGCTCTCATGTTAATGTGCAAATAAATGGCGGTCGCTCATATATATTAGCCGACGGAGACCAAACGTTTAATAATTTAGGTAATGGAACCTATGTTTTGGAAAAAGGCTTGATTGGCTCCGCTAACTTACGATACGGCGGTGCACCTTCAACCAAAATCATCTGGCGTGATTCACAAAAGTTCACCTTTGGGGGTGACTATCAGCTAAATGACAGATTAAATGTTGCCTTTGTACTGAACTCTTCAAAAGGCGATAAAAGAACCTCACAATCATCGTTGAACATGGCCTATGATTTTAATGGTGATAATAATATCAATGCCAATGATAATACGGCAATTATATCATTCAACCATGCAGACTCTTTATTACCATACCTTACGTATTATAATTCACCTTTTGGTGCCAATGGCCCGTCATCTATCGGTGAACTGGATGCCATTGACTACACGTCTCTATCCAATCCAAATTTGAACTTCAACCAGTTGCAGCGTAATGCTGACGATTCACAAAATCAGGATGAAGCAGCCCAATTAGATTTTACTTATGAACTGGACGGTGACGTTATCACTACGGTTCAAACGGGTGTTAGATACTCAACAAAAGAATTTCACCGTGCTTCATGGCAAAATCAAAGCCAAAATAAAGCTTCTTTCACGGATGGTTTAACTCAGACAGTAAATATACGACAAATTGCAGTGGATCCCAGTTCAAATGCATCTGCTGAAAATGCTCAAATTGCTCAAGATTTTCAACAATGTTTTACTGATGTTGAGATTGATTTAGACCATGGTGGCAATATGCCACAATCATGGGCAAATACTGAGTGTAAGAGTGACTTTTTCACTGACTACTTTGGCATGCATGATATTCGTGCAATTAGCGAATCGCGCGGTGCAGGTTATTATGAGCGTCCGGAAAGCCGTTACACAGTAGAAGAAGAAACTTTGGCAATGTATGTTCGTGCTGATTTCATGACAGAGGTGAGTGGTTTAGAGTTTTTTGGTAACTTTGGTGTTCGCTATATATCAACAGACACTACATCTACAGGGCTGGTTGCTGCTAATCCTGAAGCCAAGCCGGGAAGTCAGACATTTAACACAGAAAGTTTTGGTGGTGATTATCAAGAATTTTTACCTAGTATTAACCTGAACTTGGCTCTGACTAATGACATGTTCTTACGATTTGCTGCATACAAAGCTATTTCTCGCCCAGGTTTATCAAAATTATCGCCTGGAGTTAGATTGAGAGTAAATGATGAGTTAGAAGGTATTGCTGGAATTGCTGATCTTGGCAACCCTAACCTTAAGCCGATAAAAGCAACTAACCTTGATCTTTCATACGAATGGTATTATTCAGACAGCAGTATGTTTGCTGCGGCAATTTTCTATAAAGATTTAGATTCAATTATTGCTACGTCTCCTTTAAGAGTAGAGATAGATTTAGGTGGTCAGACTTGGTTAGCAAGCCAACCTGCAAATTTACCGGGTACGAAAATTAAAGGTTATGAACTTAACATACAGCATAGCTTTGATCACTTAGCTGGATTACTTACGCATACGGGTATAGGTGCAAATTATACTTATACCAGCGAAAATAGTGACCTGTTTGACCAGGAAGGTGACCAGATAACACGTAAAGGATTATCTGAAAACAGCTTTAACTTTTCGACTTATTATGATGACGGCAAGTTAAGCTTACGTTTAGCGTACACATGGCGTGATGACTTTGTACGTAGAGAAAACGTTATATTAGGTTTTGGCTCTAAATACTTGCTACCTGAGATGGAGAAGGCCAGAGGGCAACTTGACCTTTCCGCTAACTATACGGTAACCAAAAGTCTTAAAGTTAATTTTTCAGCGGTCAACCTGACTGATTCGACTACAGAACGTTTTATGAAATATGAGAATTTGACTAATTTCGTGGCTAATTCTGGTCGTCGTTATAATTTAGGTGTTGTTTATCGTTTTTAATAAAGATTATGGTTAGTAGCTAAAGAGTGGAAATAATATTCACTCATTTAATTAAAATCGAGTATCAGTGATACTCGATTTTTTTTAGCTCGTTTATATTAGTCCGTTTATATAAGATCAGCTATTTATGCTTCTTATTAAATTTTTTCTTCGCTCCCAGTAATCCCATAAATACAGGATCTTTTAACTCACTTTCCCAGGCTTTCATTTCTTTTTTCTGTTGGTCAAACTGCGCTGTGTTGTCTTTAAAAAGATTGGTGGTTTCAGATAAGTCTTTTTCCAAATCATATAAATGACGTTGGCTATGTTTATTTTTTTGAAAAAGAATAGCTTTGTCATTGCCACGGCGAGTCGCCAGAATGCCTTTATCGAAATTGCGCCAGAACAAAACATCATGAGGCTGTTCTTTATTTGTAGCCGACCAATTTCCTGTCGTACTTTTTACCAAATTATCTATCATACAATTTGGCAATATTAAGGCTACATTCC
>JABSOI010000043.1 GCA_013216015.1 Alteromonadaceae bacterium
AAAAAACCACCACTGGAAATGCGCTTGCGTGTGCTCAGTGCCATCGATTATGCACCCGGTGATTCTATCAGGCAGCGTATTAAACACGTTGCCAGCCAACCCTTTACCGATGCTCAAACCAATATCAGTTATCAGTTTACCTGGCGAACGGTCAGCACCTGGCTTTATCGCTTTAAAAAAGATGGCATTACTACGCTCGATAATAAAACGCGTCGGGATAAAAACAGCTACCGTAAAATTCAACCCAATGAGTTAGGTGAAGCGATAAATGAAGTGTTACCCACCCTTGGTCGCAGTAAAAACGGCAACATCCCCAAAATGGCCTTGTACCGTCAGTTAATCAAGCAAGGTTATGTACAGCGCAGTCAACTTTCTCAAACCTCTTTCTATCGCATGGTGCGAGACAATGAGTTGCTTAACCTTGAGCAAAGTATAAAGCTTAGACATTCATTTGCTATGCAGTTTGCCAATGAGTTGTGGCAGGCGGATACCATGTATGGACCTAGCATTAAACAAGCCGATGGAAAATGGCGTAAAACCTTTCTGATTGCCTTTATTGATGATGCCAGTCGTTTGATCACTCACGGAGAATTCTTCTACGCTGATAACACCGCCAATATGTGTGATGCCTTTCGTACTGCACTGTTCAAGCGTGGCAAGCCTGAGCGCTTGTACTTTGATAACGGAAGCAATTACACCTCTAAAGAAATCCTGCAGGCTTGTTTACGACTCAATATTCATTTGTCACACGCGCCTATTCGTGACGGAGCCGCCAAAGGTAAAATAGAACGTTTTTTCAGAGGTTTTCGTGATCGCTTTTTAGTGGAAAACAAAGACTTCTCTACCCTCGATGAATTGAATGAGCAAACCCACCACTGGATTGAAAATGATTACAACAGCCAATACCACAGCGGTATTGGCATGGTGCCTCTTGATAGATTTACGCTGGATCATACCCGGATCACTTTTTTACATGATGATGAAACAACTGAAGAGGTATTCTTTGTTGAAGAAAATAGAAAAGTCAGTAAAACCAATGTGTTTTCTATCAATTCGCAAAAATATGAATGCCCGGTGGACTTACGGGGAAAAACAATTCAGGTGCGTTTTAATCGTAATATTCGCGATAAGTTTATTGTTTATTTCCGTGAACAACGTATGGGACAAGCGACCTTGCTCGATTTACATTTTAATGCCAAACAACGTATGAAGGAGCTTTAATATGATCACTTCTATTTTTGCAACGACCAAAGAGCCGTTTAACCGAGGAAATTTAGCCTTATTAACCCAGCAGAAACATATCAGTGATATTGTCAAAATTCACGCGGGGCAAGGCGGTTTCTCTGTGATCCTCGGTGAGCCCGGTGTCGGTAAAAGTGTGCTGCGTGAGCATATTGAGCTCTGGCAAAGTGAGCGTGAAACTACGGTGGTATCACTATCGCGCACCATGCATACTTATTTAAATATCCTTAAACAATTAGCTGAATCGTTCAAACTTGACGTACCTGCTAAAGCGCTGGAAACAGAGTTGATCAAAGCTGCATTTGAGCATATCCGACGTCGGAAAACCTTGTACATCTTAATTGATGAAGCACATTTGTTGCAGATGGACGTGTTGCGAAAGCTACGATTGCTGTTTGAGCGTTTCCCTAAAAAACATAACTTGATCTTATTTGGTCAGCCGGATCTATTGCACTATCTGTCACTCAATATTAATCAGGATATTAAGTCTCGGATCACCTTCTCACAAACGATTAAACCACTGAATGACGATGATCTTGAACGTTATATCATCAAGGAATTAGAAGCCGTAAAAATGGGAGTTAACACCTTTGATAACGGGGCGGTTGAGGTGATCATACGCTCGTCTGCTGGAAACTTAAGGTTATGCCGCAATTTATGCTATGCCAGTTTGATCGAAGCTTGTCGTGAAGCGAAGAAAATAGTGACCATCAGCCACGTTAATCAAGTGTTGGTGCAACCCCATTGGCGCTCACATGAGGAATTAATTAAACAGCAGGTGGCATCATGAAATTTATCCAACTCACCCTTTATATCAGCGCGGATGAAGCGGAGACCATCATAGCCTTTATTGATGAGTTAAGAGAAGCTTTGGCGGTCAATTATGGCGAAGAAATAAGAGCAAACCAACGTGCCAGTCTGAGCATAACCAACTCGTCAGGAGATGATCATGATGATATTTTTTAAGGGCTAAAACGATCATAAGCCGATAGAAATAAATGCTTAAACATCAATAATAAGGTGTTTGGGCATTCCCTCGTTTATCGTAGCGAAAATAGTCACTACGATGAAATTGGCAGGTTTATTGGAGTCGACGTTAATTTGGCTGAAAGTATGATGGTGTTTGGGAAAAGTTATGATGTTATTTGGTTTATTGCATTATTTTATTTTGGTAAACCTCCAAAATCGTATGATGATAAATTGGGAATGTAGCCTAAATATTGCCAAATTGTATGATAGATAATTTGGGAAAAAGTACGGCAGGAAATTGGTCGGCTACAACAAGCTTTAATTCACTGAAGGTATAGGTAACCCCTTGAGGAGATTCTACAATGAACTTTTCGCCCAATCCGTTTGTACGGTCGGCACAGACAATTCGCCAATTCGACTTGGTGATTTTGGGTTAATCAATTTTCGACGTGGGGCGACCATTATTTTTCAATAACTTTTCATTGACTTGTCCCGGAATACTTAAGGTATCGCCATTCCAGTATTCAAAACTCATAAAGGTACTGCCAAAGTCAGCTATCTCACCCGGGTTTAACTCACCACTACATTCCCGACCTTGCCCCCATGCACCAGAGTAACGGAATTTATTTTTCAGCAATGTCGTATGAATATGCGGAATATCAAGCATCCAATCGGCAAAATCCAGGGTGTTTTGATTACTGAAATGTCCGCCTTTAAAGGATCTCCGCAGGGCGACTTCAAGGCCATTGTTACCGGGTAAGCTAATATCGGTTTGCTGGAAACTTAATGAGCCCGTATTTAAATCAATACGCTCACCTAATAAGTCGGAGGTTTCAGGGGTAATTGAATCATTGACATTAAGACGTTCCATCACATCTTCATTTGCCTGTGGTGCCGTTGGAGTGCCTTGTGTTGTTGAAGGTGATAATAAGGGTGATCCACCCGAATTTCTTTCTTCAGGGGTCGGGTTGATTATCGTAGAGGAGATAAGCGTTGTAATGCTGGGATCGACATCATCTGTGTAAAGGGTCTCGGCACTTATTGGCAGTGACAACAGGGTTAACACAATCACACTTTTTCTGATTAAGTTGATTTGTCTAACGTTTTTTTTATCGTTAGTACGTTTATCGGTGTTTGTTGGCGGCTTAGCTATTTTGCCCATCCACGCTAATAGATTAAAAGTTGATATTAATTTAGTCATTACAGCACACTCCCTTGCTCATCGGTTTCTACCACCGGACTGCCGAGTACATCGGTATGGATATAGGTAACTTTTTTGGTTGATTTTGCGGGTTTTGTTGATTTGCTTGTTAATAAAGTTGTTGCATTAACTGTGGTGCCAAAATTCGATTGTGATTGTGATTGTGATTGTGATTGTGATTGTGATTGTGATTGTGTTGCCGAATTTTGAGACTCGTTTAGCGTTATATTGTGAGAAAGTTTTATATGCCTTATATCGGGTGTTCCTGATACTTTTTCATTTGACTCCTTCTGCTCGTTTGTTTCTTGCCAGGTAAAATCATCTTGTGCGTAATTGTTTAATGAAATAATGCACAAAAAAAGGGCGGGTAACTTCGTAAATATATACATGCATGTTCATCCTTAAATATTATATTACGGGTTATTACGGGCGCTACCCTACCGTACGTAAAGAACACCAAAAAACAATAAAAATCGATCAAAAAATAAACAGTTGTAGATTAAAAAGTAGATGACTAGGTTTGGCGTGATCAGGTTTTTCGGTTATAAAGAATGCAGGAAGGTTAAGGTTTATTTATGAATGATTTTGTTGAAATATTTTGTTATATCAATGATTTTCCATTGATATTTATTCATGAATGGGAAAGGGTATTAGGAAAAAATTAACACTCCCATGGAGATTTCCACCGCGTGTAAGAACTTTGTTAGCATAAAATACTACGATATTTATGTAAACTTTGTGATTAATATGATTATTAGGTGGAATTTATACTTTTAAAAAAGCATGGAATAAAAAGGGTGCATGTAGCACCCTTATCAATAATTTACAGTATTTAGCGAAAAAATTTAGCTTAAATACTTGCTTTAATTAATCCTTCAAATGATGAAAATCAATTTCTTCAATATCTTTACCTGCATTTTCATCTAAAAAGATTTCTTCATTAAATTGGTTTTCTTTTTTACCGACCACGATTGTGACCATAGTATCGCCAGTTACATTCACAGCAGAACGTGTCATATCCAGAAGACGGTCAACACCAATGATTAAGCCAATACCTTCAACTGGTAAACCAACCTGATCAAGCACCATCGCAAGCATAATTAATCCGACACCCGGAACGCCGGCAGTACCGATAGAAGCCAGGGTTGCAGTAAGAATTACCATTAAATAATCTGACAATGTAAGATCAACATTAAAGACCTGAGCAATAAATACCGTTGCTACACCTTGCATAATTGCGGTTCCATCCATATTGATAGTAGCGCCTAATGGTACGGTAAACGAAGCAATTGAATTATTAACACCCATTTTTTTGGTTGCAGATTCCAGTGTTACCGGAATTGTGGCATTACTACTGGCAGTTGAAAAAGCAAATAGTGCTGTTGTGCGCATTTTTTTCAGGAAAATTAGAGGATTTAACCCGGTAAGTACTTTTAATATTATTGGATAGGTGACAAATGCATGAGTCAGCAGGACAAATAAAACAACCAGGAAGTAAACAATAAGATTACCAAAGGTGTTTAGCGATAAATCGGTAAATAATGTCGCCATTAAGCAGAATACGCCGTAAGGCGCAAGATTCATTAAGATGGTTACCAGACGCATGATTACTGCATTCAAATCTTCAAATAATTTAGCTATCCTTTGGCCGGCTTCCCCGGATAAAGCCATTGCAATACCAAATAACAAAGCAAAAACGATAACCTGTAACATATTGCCTTCTGCAAATGCGGCAAATGGATTACTCGGGAACATTTGTATAAACACTTGAGCTAATGAAGGAGCTTCTCTACTGGCAAATGTGGTGTTGGCGGCCATGTTGACACCTTCACCCGGACCTACTAATAAAGCAATGGTCATAGCAAAGGTGATGGCGATGGCTGTTGTCAATAAATATAAGGTAATAGTTTTCCCACCAATTCGACCAAGTTTTGTTGTGTCTTTTAAAGAACAGGTACCACAAATAAGTGATACAAAGACCAGCGGTACGACTAGCATTCGTAAACTGGCAACAAAAATTTCCCCTCCCACATTGAATAATCCATCAACGAAAAAGCCCCGTAGTGATAAATCAGCGAAAATTAATGGGATAACCAGATCAGAACCATCTGGCATCAGTAGTTGTAAAATTTGACCAAGAACTATACCTGCAACCATACCAATGATGATGCGAGTAGTTAAACTTGTAGGCTTGTTTGTGCTCATAATAATGATTTTCTTTTATTTATAGTTATAGAATTAAAGTAACATTTAATATTGTTTATTTAACATTGTTCATCTCATAAATGGTAACTCGCTCATTAAATCATATTTAAAATTTTTTTTAAATGTTTATGTGCGAAGAGATTCGTAACTGTTTCCTGTTGGTAAAAACATCCATAGACTAACAATAAATAGTTTATTTAAAAACTTAAATTTTGAAAGATATTGCAACTTTTTACAGGTTTTTTCATAAGTTAGTGACCCTTTTTTTAATTTATCAGTTAAGATGAATAATAAGTGAGTTTTGAATTGATAATATAAAGACCAGGGAGATGCTTTGATGGGCCTACTTCGATGTTTCAGTTTTTTGATGTTTCTTACACTGCTGGCAAGTTGTGGAGGGGGTAGTTTAAGTACAGGAGAGGTTGACGGTGATAATACTTCCTCACGTTCCATTAGCTTGGCGCTCAGTAATAATACCGTTACTGGTCAGGCACCTGTAACCGTTACGGCTACAGTAAAAGAGGGGAGTACGGTAATCTCCGGTGTTGTTGTTACATTTTCGAGTACGTTAGGGAGTTTTTCACCAAGTTCAGGTACTGCACTTACCAATGCTGACGGGGTTGCTACAATTACCTTAAATGCCGGGGACGTTCAGGGGGCTGGTACAGTAACGGCATTGGTGCCTGATGGTACTGAAGCCAGTATAAGTTTTACTACCCAGGGTGATGGCAGTGTCGGAAATATTAATATTTTTGTATCGTTGCTGGATAGCGAAGATAATGAGACTGATACTATTACGTCTTCCAAACCCGGCAAAATTCAAGCAACCATTAATGGTATAAGTTCACCTATGATTGTTACTTTTACTTCTGATGTGGGTGACATTCCAATTTCAACCGCTATTACTGATGTTAATAATCAAGCTACCGTTGATATTTTTGCTGGTGGAACTTTAGGGGCGGGCACTATTACTGCGTCAATAAACAGTGGTGAATTTGGTACTGTTTTACTCGTCGTAGGGTCGTCAGACGTTCTTATGGGCAGCGGTGAACCGTTTGTTGAAGGTCAAGCTGATATTAGTCTGGCACAAATTTCAGCAGGTGGTACTACAGTAGTATTGGTTAAAATTGTAGATGATCAAGGTAACTTATTTACTGAAACTGTGGACGTGAATTTTTCATCCGGTTGCACTAGTTTAACTCCTGCCACGGCAACATTAAGCTCTCCTATCACTACTTCAAACGGTATAGCCACTAGTACTTATCTGGCCAAAGGCTGTGTGGGAGAAGATACGATAAATGTTACCGCAAATGCGGGTGGTATAAACTTATCAGCGAATGGTGTGGTGAATGTATTGCCTGCTGATGTTGGCAGTATTGAATTTGTATCAGTAACTCCTGAAAATATTTCTATTCTGGGAACGGGGGGATTAGGGGGTTCTGAAAGTTCGACTGTAGTTTTTAGGATACTGGATACAAATAGCAACCCGGTAAATAATCAATTAGTAAATTTTTCATTGAATACTGATGTTGGTGGAATTACCCTCATTCCTTTGAGCGCGACTACTGATAATAACGGATTGGTTCAAACCGTTATAAATTCAGGTACCGTTGCTACCAGTGTAAGAGTACAAGCCAATATAGACGGAAGTGATCCGCTGATATCTTCGCAATCAAGTTTATTGGTAGTTTCAACAGGTATTCCGGATCAGGATAGTTTTAGTTTATCAGCATCGACAGTTAACCCTGAAGCTTGGGATATTGATGGTACAGAAGTGGAAGTTATTGCTCGTCTGGCAGATGCCTTCAATAACCCGGTACCTGACGGTACAGCAGTTAGCTTTACTACAGAAGGTGGTTCTATTGATTCTTCCTGTATAACTCTAAATGGTGTTTGTACAGTAACTTGGCGAAGCCAACTTCCAAAACCTGAAGGCCATTATCTATGGCATAAAACAGATAGTGATAATAACTGGAGTGGTGATCCTGACGTAATACATCCCCCTGAAGAGCAAAATACTTTAGGGCAAAAATATGGTGGACGTGCAACTATATTAGCGACTGTTATTGGTGAGGAGTCATTTCCTGACCTTAATGGTAATGGTCGGTTTGATGCCAATGAAATGAGTGCATTTGCCGGAAATAATATTAGCGGGCTGCCTTATGACTTAAAAGAGGCGTTTGTAGATCACAACGAAGATAGTTTTTTTAATCCGGGTGAGGCTGGCGGGGATACCGATGGTAGTGGCAGCTTAGAGACGTTTGTTGATTTTAATAACGACGGTTCTTTTACTGGCACCGATGGTAAATACAATGGCGTATTATGTTCTATTCCTTCACATGCTGGTTGTTCTGCACAAAAATCATTGAATGTCAGAAGAATGCTCACGTTGGTTATGTCTACCAGTACTGGTCTTATGCAGCTAATGGCAACAAATGACAGTGTTAATTCAATTGATGATGATAATGATCCAGACACGCCAAATGTTCCTTCACCATTAGACGACCCAACTGACGATACGCTATATATTTCCGGTGAAAATTCTGGAAGTATCGTTTTTGCTGTTGCTGATTTACATAACCAGCCTATGCCTGCGGGCACTATAATAACAGCCGTAGCGACAGCGGGTTCTGTTGTTAGTGGAGGTAATTTTGTTTGGCCTAATGATAATCATAATGGTGGGGTTACGATCCCTGTAGGAATTAAAGGTGAAACAGAACCTAAATCAGGTGTTTTAATTATTGAAGCAGAAGCACCAAGTGGTTTAGTTACTTTATTAGGAAACGTATCAATTGTTATTCAGTAAGTTTATGTTTTATTAGTTATTCGATCATTAGCTATAAATTATAAGAGAAAAGCCGTTCAAGTGAACGGCTTTTTAGTAGCAATTATTTTAAAAATCTATCTTAAATCTTAGCCGTATTCTCAATCGCTTTGATCATAAATGCTGATAGTTCAGCTGCAACTTTTAAGGTTTTTTCAGCGCCAACTGCACCTTGGCCAGTGCTATCAGTAAAAGGTGCTATTTCCATCATATCTGCACCTGTAATTGGGTATTTTTCTGCCAGCTTGGTTAAAATAGCCATAGCTTCGTCGGGAAATATACCGTCAGGCTCCGGTGTGCCTGTTGCAGACGCATAACTTTCATCAATAGCATCAATGTCAAAGCTGACGTAAAGCTCGTCAATATTTGCGCTTTTAAGCTGAGTGAGAATGTTTTCAATAATTGCATCGACACCTTGTTCGCGAATTTCATGGGCCCAATGTTGTTTCACGCCAAATGTATTTTCCCAATGACTTTTAGGTTTACCACTTGAGCGAATACCTATTTGGATCAAATGACTTTTGTCATGAAGATCATCAAGAATGTGTGTACACCACGAACCAAAGCATAAATCTATGCCAAGACGCTCCACTAACAGATCTGTATGGGCATCAAAGTGAATTATCGCTGCGCGGATACCCTGTGCTTTTTTCGCTTGCAGATAAGCTTTGGTCAACGGATAACTAACCGAATGATCACCACCAAGACCAAAAATCCCTTTTTTAGGGAATGTGGCATAAAAGTCATGTAAAACATCTTCAGTAATGGTGAGAGGGCTGACAGGTAATACACTGTTTTCATCTTGATAAAGTGCTTTTCGGCAATTTGCCAACGTTGCTTCATTCAGATATTTGTCATGCAATAAATGAGGGATAACTCTTATATCCCCTAAATCAAACGCTGTAATTTCAGGATATTGTTCTAATAAACTTGAGCGGATAAATAATGGCCCCCAGTTAGCACCGCGTAAAATACCACCACCGCAATCAGATGCGATACCTAAAATAACAGCATTTGAAGATTCTGGTAATTGGTCAAGAGATTCTTTCCACAGGTTTTCAATATTAATTGATTGACCAAAAATAGCTTTGTGTAATTGCTCCTTACGTTCTTTTGCGGTATTAACCGTAAATACTCCGTTGCCAGGCGGGCACAAACATTGTGTTAATTTGTTTTTGAATGCAGGCCATGTTGTTGTCATATATTGTCTCTTGTTTAGGGGGCTTTTGTTAATGCAGAAATTAATACCAAAGCAAATAATAAAGCTAATACCAAAATTAATACAAATTGGTATCTGATAAAATGAGGAGGGAAATAATTCGATTTTTATTATTGACTATTATTGACTATTATTCATCCCTTATATTTTCAGACTTATTGTAATAAAACTTATTCTATATAAAAGACGTCAGAAAATCGGCCTTATTATAGCGAAATAGATCGGATACGCGAATATTAATAAAATAATTGCTTGTCAGTTTGCTTTTTTGCGGATATATCTAATAGTAACTTAAGTAATTTGGCGAATAAACGCTGAAATTATTCTTTTTATACCAAGTTTGTATGTTTTGTACACAGTATTTGATGAATTAAGCACTATCTCTTATTTGGCATATGCTCGCTATAGAAAATAAGAGTAATAATTTGAATCTTTCTGACAGTTTAGTTTGTCAGTAGCGCAGGAAATGAAAAAGACATGGCAAAATCTCTGGTAATTGTTGAATCACCAGCCAAAGCAAAGACAATTAATAAATATCTAGGTAAAGACTTTATAGTTAAATCAAGTGTTGGACATATACGTGATTTACCTCATAGCAGTACAGGCAAAAAGGTTGCGGCAAAATCACCCGCTGAAGTACGAAAAATGTCGCCTGAAGCCAAAGCTAAATATAAAGCGAAACGAGATAAATTAGCATTAGTCAATCGTATGGGGATAGACCCGGAAAATAATTGGCAAGCGAATTATCAAATTTTACCAGGTAAAGAAAAAGTTGTCAGCGAATTAACAAAATTAGCTGAAAATGCAGATACTATCTATCTCGCGACCGATTTGGATCGCGAGGGAGAGGCGATAGCATGGCATTTAAAAGAAATTATTGGCGGTGATGACGATAAATTTCGTCGGGTTGTTTTTAACGAAATAACAGAAAACTCAATTCAACAAGCTTTCTCCACTCCTGGCGAATTAAGTATGCCTGGCGTAAATGCACAACAGGCCCGACGCTTTTTGGATCGGGTTGTTGGTTTTATGGTGAGTCCGCTGTTATGGAAAAAAGTAGCTCGAGGTTTATCTGCTGGTCGGGTTCAATCTGTTGCGGTTAAACTTGTTGTTGAACGTGAACGTGAAATTAAAGCATTTGACCCGAAAGAGTTTTGGGAGATAAATGCTGAAACTAATTCGCAAACTGGTGCAGCCGAAGCTCAATCGTTAGAATTAGCGGTTACCCATCAAGACGGTAAAGCTTTTAAACCAACGAATGAAACTGATACTAAAAAAGCATTGGCGGTATTAGAAAAAGCTAGTTATGCGGTAAGTAAACGTGATGATAAGCCCTCGAAAAGTACACCTTCGGCACCATTTATCACTTCAACTTTACAGCAGGCTGCCAGCACCAAGTTAGGATATGGCGTTAAGCGCACCATGGGATTGGCTCAGCGTTTGTATGAAGCGGGTCATATTACTTATATGCGTACCGATTCAACTAATTTGAGTAAAGATGCAGTTGAAATGTGCCGGGGTTATATTACTGATAATTTTGGTGCTAACTATTTGCCGGAAAAAGCTAAAGTTTATGGTAGCAAAGCTGGAGCGCAAGAGGCCCATGAAGCAATAAGGCCTTCTAACGTTAAAGTGGAGTCTGCTTTTATGGAAGGCATGGATGCTGATAGTAAAAAGCTCTATGACTTAATCTGGCGTCAATTCGTAGCCTGTCAAATGACAGCTGCTCGCTATACCGTAAGTACGTTAACGGTAAGTGCCGCTAATTTTGATTTGAAGGCTAAAGGCCGGGTTATGCAATTTGACGGTTGGACCAGAGTTCATCCGCAATTGTCTAAAGGGGATGACAAGCATTTACCAGACTTAGCAGTGGGCTCTGTTCTATCTCTGGAAAAACTTGAGCCGACGCAACATTTTACTAAACCAACGGCAAGGTTTGGAGAAGCGTCGCTGGTTAAAGAATTAGAAAAACGTTCAATTGGTCGTCCTTCAACTTACGCATCAATTATTTCAACCATTCAAGACAGAGGTTATGTTCGTCTTGATAAAAAACGTTTTTATGCAGAAAAAATGGGTGAGATTGTCACTGAAAGCTTGTCGGAAAGTTTCAAGAATTTAATGAGCTACGATTTTACCGCCAATATGGAGCAAGAGCTTGATGCTATTGCCGACGGTAAATCTGATTGGAAAAGTGTCTTAGATGATTTTTATAAAAACTTTACAGATCAGTTAACACTTGCTGATAAACCTTCTGAAGAAGGTGGTATGCGCAATAATGAACCTGTACTTACTGATATTGAGTGTCCGACCTGTGGCAGAAAAATGGGTATCAGAACAGCTTCAACAGGGGTGTTTTTAGGTTGTTCAGGTTATGCCTTGCCACCGAAAGAGCGCTGTACCAAAACCATGAATTTAACTTCTGGTGAAGAAGCGGTCAGTGTTTTAGCTGAAGATCAAGAAACTGAAGCTCTCAGAGCTATGCACCGTTGTCATAAGTGCAGTACTGCGATGGATAGCTACTTGATTGATGAAACCCGTAAATTACATGTTTGTGGTAATAATCCGGTATGTGATGGTTTTGAACTAGAGCAGGGTACATTTAAAATTAAAGGTTATGACGGACCTTTACTTGAATGTGATCGTTGTCAAGCGCAGATGGAATTAAAATCAGGGCGTTTTGGTAAGTATTTTGGTTGTACCAATGAAGAATGTAAAAATACCCGTAAATTACTTGCTAATGGTGAAGCAGCTCCACCAAAAGAAGATCCGGTTCAGTTACCTGAATTAGCCTGTGAGAAGTCCGATGCGCATTTTGTTTTACGAGATGGTGCTGCTGGTATATTTTTAGCTGCAAGTACATTTCCACGCTCTAGAGAAACTCGTGCGCCTAAAGTTGAAGAGTTAAAACGTTTTAGAGATCGTATTTCTGCTAAGTTTTATTATTTAGCCGATGCACCAGCTAAAGATCCTGATGGTAATCTTGCGATTGTTCGTTATAGCCGTAAAACTAAAAGTCAGTACGTTATGACTGAAGTTGAAGGAAAAGCGACGGGTTGGAATGCTAAGTTTATTGAAGACAAGTGGGTTGAAGAACTACCTGTTCCTAAAAAGAAACCAGCTAAGAAGCCTGCTAAAAAAGCCGTTAAAAAGAAAACGACTAAAAAGTCATAAAAATTAATTTTAAAGCCCTGAATTTATTCAGGGCTTTTTTATTTCTATTCAGATAAATTTATATTAATTATTTTAATTCTTTTAATTGGTATTAATATCAAAACCCTTCAAGCTTATCAATTACTTTTCTTGCTTGCGCTATTGTGCAATCGGTACGCGACATAAGTTCATTTACCGTAATGTTTTCTTTCTTCCTGGCAATATTCATTAAAGCGTCGAAAGTTAAGTTTTCGTATTGTTTACCTAATAATTTGGCTAACCATTGCCAACTGGATTCTTCTGATTGTTCAATGAAGGAAATGACTTTTTCAATCTGATCAAAATTCGCCTTAATTTGCCAATTCCTTGAACGACCAATACGATGTAATTCGCAACCTAAAGTACGTATGTGCGTTTTTAATTGATAAGCCTTCATAGTACGACGTAAAAAAGAAGGTAAGGTTATTGATTTAATTGAATGCAATATTGATAACTCTATTTATGCTTAATTAATTGTTTATTATTAAATTAAACAATCGGGCTGATAATAATTTTTTGAGACATCTTGGGTATATTATATAACAAAATAAAAAACCAGCGACAGCTGGTTTTTTTATTCAAAAATCACTATCTGCAAGCGATTACACAAACTATTTATTAAAAGTAATTAACTAAAGAAAGTAAGTTACCATTTCTTTTTTGGTTGAAACAACATATCCAACTCATTTTCTTCATTTTTTGCTTTTCTTTCTCTGTCCTGTTCGTTGGTGATTTTTAATGAATTCGCAATTTCAGTCAGTTTATCTTCCAGCTGTTCTTTTTTAGTTGTTGTGTATTCAGATTGATGAGGGTGGCTATTAATTGTCTGCATCGCTTTTTCGTAATATTGACGTGAAGAACCATACATTTCTTTTTCAAATGCTTGCGAGCCACGTTTTATTAAACTTTCAATACTTATTTGTAGTTGCATTGTCTCTAAAGTACGATCTTCTTTCACATAGGTTTGTGCATCAAGACTCCCTCTTGATTGTTCTGACTTAAGTACCGCACGTAATTTTTTTATGCATTGTAATATTGCCACGAGTTGCTGTTCGTTATCAGGTAAAATAAAAGTATCATCTGATGGTTTAAAATTTGTAGCCAATTCTTCAGAGGTATTTAATCTTGCCTTCATTTCTGAAACTCTGTTTCTGATACTTTTAATTTCAGGCATTAATTCAAACATAGTTTTAGCTGCAACTAAACTACGATTATTAAGTATTTTGATAATATTAGGGTTATTGGGCAAGTTAGCTAAATTTAGAATTAACTCTTCTGTTTCATCAAGGATAGCTTTTTGTCTAGATACTTTGGCCCGTTTTTCTTGTTCTAATTTTACTCTATGTTGTTGAATACCGTTAACTATCACAACAATGATAATTAAAACTATTATTAAGCCAAGGATAATTGTGATCATAATTATTACTCATGTATGAAAAAATACAAACTAATTCCATCAGTCTACAAAAATTGTTCGACTTAGCATAGGGCTAAGGCTATATTTTATTTGTAAAAAACTATCATTCATGTTGAGATTAGTAAATATTATTGTGTTTTTTCTCAATTTTAAATAATATCTTGTCCTCAATGGATTGGCGTTTGTGTAGTAAAAATACGAAGTATGAAACTAAATCATAGATAAACCGTTAATTCATTGTTAATATTTTTAAGTTATTTATATTGTGACAGAATATTTAAAAAAACATTAAAATTGTTATGGTATATGCGTTTATTTAAGTATATATTTTTGGAATAAGCAAATTATGAGCAATAGTTGAAGTAAAATTATGAAACTGCAACAACTCCGGTATATCGTTGAGGTTCTCAACAACAATCTTAATGTTTCTGCCACCGCAGAAAATTTATATACTTCTCAGCCTGGTATTAGTAAGCAGGTGAGAATGCTTGAAGATGAGCTGGGTATTCAAATTTTTGGACGAAGTGGTAAGCATTTAACTCATGTTACCTCTGTAGGTAAAGAGGTAATTGAAATTGCCACAGGAATACTGTCCAAGATTGAAGCTATAAAGTCGGTTGCCCGTGAGCATACTCAACCCGATGAAGGTAAATTACGTATAGCGACTACACATACTCAAGCACGCTATGCTTTACCTAATGTTATTCAGGGTTTTATGAAGAAATATTCTAAAGTTTCTTTACAGATGTCCCAGGGTACACCGTCGCAAATCAGCGATTTAGCGTCAAAAGGTGATGTTGATTTTGCTATCGCAACAGAATCTCTTCATTTGTATAACGATTTGGTGATGCTGCCTTGTTATCATTGGAATAGAAGCATAATAGTCAAGCCAGATCATCCCTTGGCCAAGAAACGTGAAATAACGATTGCTGATATTGCACAATACTATTTAGTTACTTATGTGTTTGGATTTACCGGACGTTCAGAACTTGACAGAGCCTTTGATGATGCTGGAGTTCAGCCTAAAATTGCTTTTACTGCTACAGACGCTGATGTGATAAAGACTTATGTTCGTTTAGGTGTTGGTGTTGGCGTAATTGCGACTATGGCAATGGATCCTAGAATTGATAGCGACTTAGTTACCATAGATGCAAGTCATTTATTTAGGTCAAGTACGACTAAAATTGGTTTTAGACGTGGTTCTTTTTTACGGGGTTATATGTACGACTTTATTGAGCGTTTTGCGCCTCATTTAACTAAAGATTTGGTTACACGAGCTATGTTGTTAAAAAATAATGCCGAAATAGATGAATATTTTTCAGAGATTGATTTACCCATTCGTTAAAGCATTAAATCTGAAATATATAAATACAGATGGTCCGTTGTTTTCAAGTTACCAGCAGTTATGTTAATCACTGCTGGTATTGGCTGACCGAACAAACATAAGTTAACATTCAGTAATGTTAACTGCGAGACCACCTCGTGATGTTTCTTTATATTTTGTTTTCATATCATTACCCGTTTCCCACATTGTTTTAATCACTTCATCTAACGATACTTTATGGCAGCCTGTGCCGCGTAACGCTAATCTGGAGGCATTTATCGCTTTCACTGAACCCATGGCATTACGCTCAATACAAGGCACCTGAACTAATCCTCCAACAGGATCACAGGTTAAGCCCAAATTATGTTCCATACCAATTTCTGCTGCATTTTCGACTTGTACAGGAGTACCGCCCATTATTTCAGTTAATGCACCAGCTGCCATAGAGCAAGCAACACCAACTTCACCTTGACAGCCAACTTCAGCACCAGAGATAGAGGCATTGGTTTTGTACAATATGCCAATTGCCGCCGCAGTTAATAAATAGCGAATGCAATCGTCATCGGTAACGGGTTTTACAAATTTATCGTAGTAGCATAACACGGCGGGAATGATACCAGCGGCTCCATTTGTCGGTGCTGTTACGACACGGCTACCTGCTGCGTTTTCTTCATTTACAGCTAACGCAAACAAATTTACCCAATCCATTACCGTTAATGGGTCACTAGTTTTTTCTACTATTAATGAACGGTACAATGCAGGTGCTCTGCGTAAAACTTTTAGGCCGCCAGGTAAAATACCTTCAGTCTTAATTCCCCTATCAACACAGCTGCGCATTGCTTGCCATATTTTAATAAGCTTTTCCCGAACGACACTTTCTTCGTTTAAACATTTTTCATTATTCATCATTATTGTGCTGATGCTTAAACCTTTTGTATGTGCCTCTTTAAGTAATTCGTCAGCAGAAGTGAAATAATGTGGTCGTTTAATATTGTTGTGCAGTGACAAAACCTTATCTTTTTCTTTTTCAAAATCACAATCACGAACAATAAAGCCACCACCAATAGAATAATAAGTTTCCTCTAAAACAAGTTCATCACCTTGATACGCATAGAATGTCATTGCATTAGGGTGAGCGGGTAATGTTTTTCGACGATGATAAATAACGGCATTGTCTTTAGGGAAATTAACACTATGAGTACCGGCAAGGTTAACTTTTTGCTGTGCGACCACATCTTCCAAAATAGAGTCGATAGAATCAACCGCTATGGTTTCTGGACATTCGCCGGATAGGCCAAGAATGACAGCTTTACCCGTTCCATGTCCTATGCCAGTTTGACCAAGTGAGCCAAACAATTCGCTTTTAACACGATCGACACGGTGCAATAAATTGTTTTTAACTAAATGGTCGACAAATACTTTGGCTGCTTTCATTGGTCCGACTGTATGTGAACTGGAAGGGCCTATACCAATTGAAAACATATCAAATACACTAATCATTATAATATTCCGAATAAATTTTTGTAATTACGCAATAATTTGAAATTATCTTCGGTAATGATAGCTAAAAGTAATCAGTAGATAAAACAAATTTTTCTTTAAAGTTAGTTTATAAAGTTATATAAAAATTGAAGCTTAATTTTATATATTGGTAGAGTATGGCAATTATTGGAAAGTTAGACGTTTTTTTAATTATTATACTAATTGTCTTACCTGGATTCGTATAATCAGTGAATCATTAATTTAATTGGTATAACTAATATGTATGGCTAAATCGTTTAACATTGCGGCAGTAGCACCCCAAATATGATAGTTTTTGTAGGGGACAAAATGAATATTATGGCTGCGACCTTGTTGTTGAACAGAAATTGTATGTCGGTTAGACGCATTTAGAAAATGATTGAGCGGTACCTGAAATATTTCAGCAACCTCATTTGTGTCTGCTTTATATTGAATGTTGGATTCAACTATAGCGACGATAGGGGTTACGATATAACCTGAAATAGTTTGATAAGGATGGAGCTGACCGATAACTTTTGCAGCATCCAGAGGTAATGCTATTTCTTCATTTGCTTCTCTTAAAGCAGTAGCGGCAAGGCTTGTATCATTTAACTCTACTTTACCCCCAGGAAAACTTACCTGACCAGCATGATGTGTTAAATGTTTAGATCTTGTTGTTAGTAACACTTCCATATGGTCTCGGTGATCTATTAATGGGATCAGCACTGCTGCTTGTTTTAACGTACCATTATATTGATAGTTATGGTCAGGTTGAGATAACTGGTTCAGTTGGAACCGTTGTAATAATTCGTTTTTGGTCATTTTTACTTTATAGCCATGATCCTGAATTAATACCAATTGGATTAAGTAGTTGTACCGTGATAATTAGCAATATTCTGTTGTCCGTCCATTGATGCCGAACAAATATCTAATTGCTACTCATTACTATTTAATTACACTTAATTTACTTAATTGATGAAAGGATGATGACGTATTCTTTCCCTATGTTGATTACAATGCCTTAAGTACTGGTAAAATTTGTTGTACTTTATCGAAAGTTTCCTGATATTCACAATCAACCTTTGAGTCAGCAACTAATCCGCCTCCTGCCCAACAGTAAATCATTTTATTTTTATTTTCAATTGTATCGTCATTTATTGACTTTTGATCTGTACCTGTTTGGCAAATTAGCGTACGAATAGTAATACTGCTATCCATATTGCCACAAGCTGAAATATAGCCAATTGATCCACAGTAAACGCTGCGTTGATCCGGCTCTAATTCATCAATGATTTGCATTGCCCTAATTTTTGGAGCTCCTGTTATTGAACCACCGGGAAATGAAGCTCGCAATAAATCTGTACCATCGTATTGTGGCGCTAATTTTCCTTCAACAGTACTTACCAAGTGATGAACTGCGGGAAAACTTTCAATTTCAAATAGTTTAGGAACATTAACCGTGCCCGGAATGCATACTTTGCTAATATCATTGCGCAATAAATCGACAATCATTACGTTTTCGGCACGATCTTTTACTGCTTGCTGCAATTCTGTAGCATTTGCTTTGTCAATAGCTTTATTAATACTACGTGGCCGAGTGCCTTTAATTGGTTTACTTTGTACATTACCATGTTTTAATTGTAAGAAACGCTCGGGTGAGATACTTAAAATTACGGTATTGTTTAAACGTATAAAAGCAGAAAATGGCGCTTGGTTTGCATTTCTAAGTGCCTGATAAGCAATGAATTCATCCCCTTTGTATTGAGCTGAAAATCGTTGGGCAAGATTAATTTGATAACAATCACCTGATAATAAGTAATCCTGTATTTTTTCGAACTTGTCTTTATAAGCACTTTTGCTTGTATTCGACTGCCAATCTGATGTCAGTGAAAAATCTTGTCGTTTTATGAGTTTGTTTGTTTTGCCTTCAATTAATTCATTTAACCAGCGTGATAACTTTTCACGCTTATCAGCCAGACAAACTAAGCTGAAGCTTTTATTATGGCGGTCATAAATAATTGCTTGCTGGTAAATACCTACCGCCATATCTGGTGCTTCTATGTTCTGGTTAGTGGTAGAAGGTAGTTGTTCAAACCGATGGGCAAGATCATAACCCCAATAACCAACAGTACCACCTTGAAAGGGCAATTTGGAATGTTTCGATTGTTGAATAACGCAAGATTCAAATATTTTTGCTTGAATAGTTTTTATTAAATTAAGAGGCTCATCCGGGCTGCTCAGTTTTTCAGTTTGCTCATTTGAGGTTTGATCATACCAGATAATTTCAGTATTTTGGCTTGACGTAGACAAAGTAACGCGGGGCTGCCAAACAATAATATCGTAACGACTGTCAACATGGCTGCTTTGACAAGAATCTAACCATATTGCCCAGGGCAAATTTTCCATAAAAGAAAATAGGGCTTCAGGAGTCCTTATTCCGTTAAACGTTATCGTTTCTGTGGTTATTAATAATGATAAATGGTTAGTTGACAATTTTATTCACACTTTTTACTTAACGTTTATATTTTGGCGAGTTGATAAGTACTGACAGCCACCTAACAAGCAGAGTATCATATCGGCAATTTTACAACTTTCAACTATATTTTACTTATCTATTATAATATTTAGCTAATAATTAGGCTAAGTAGGTATTATCCATTAAAGGAAAACAGACTGTTATGGCTGTAATTAAACAACAAGACTTTATTGATAGCATTGAAGATGCGTTGCAATATATTTCTTTTTACCACCCTTTGGATTTTATTCAGGCGTTGGAAAAGGCTTACAATAAAGAACAAAGTCAAGCGGCAAAAGATGCTATTGCACAAATATTGATTAACTCACGTATGTCTGCTGAAGGTAAACGTCCTATTTGTCAGGATACAGGTATCGTTACATGTTTCGTTAAAGTGGGTATGGCAGTTCAGTGGGATAAAACAGATCTAACGGTTCAGCAAATGGTGGATGAAGGAACTCGTCGCGCTTATTTAAACCCTGACAATCCTTTGCGGGCTTCAATCGTTGCAGATCCTGCCGGCGCTAGAAAAAACACTAAAGATAATACACCGGCAGTTGTGCATATTGATCTTGTACCCGGTAATGAAATTGATGTGATGATCGCAGCCAAGGGCGGCGGAAGTGAAAATAAAACAAAAATGGCTATGTTAAATCCAAGCGACTCTATTGCCGACTGGGTAGTTAAAACTTTACCCACTATGGGCGCTGGCTGGTGTCCGCCAGGCATGTTAGGCATAGGTATTGGTGGTACTGCTGAAAAAGCGGCGGTACTGGCTAAAGAAAGTTTGATGGAACCTGTGAATATTCAAGAATTAATTGAACGTGGTCCTGAAAATGCTGAAGAAGAATTGCGTTTAGAAATATTTGACAGAGTTAATAAATTAGGGATTGGCGCACAAGGTCTTGGCGGTTTAACAACGGTAGTTGATGTTAAAATTAATACGGTGCCAACTCATGCGGCTTCAAAACCTGTGGTAATGATCCCCAATTGTGCTGCAACCCGTCATATTCATTTTCACCTTGACGGCAGCGGACCAGCTGATTTAATTCCACCTAAATTGGAAGAATGGCCAGAAATAACCTGGGAAGTTGGGGAGAATGTTCGTCGGGTGAATGTTGATGGTTTAACTAAAGCTGATATAAGTGAATGGAAAACAGGTGAAACAGTTTTACTGAGCGGAAAAATATTAACAGGTCGTGATGCCGCGCATAAACGTATTCAACAGTTACTGGCATCGGGTGAAGGTTTACCGGAAGGGGTAGACTTTACCAATAAATTTATTTACTACGTTGGTCCTGTTGATGCCGTTCGTGATGAAGTCGTTGGTCCTGCAGGCCCGACAACGGCTACCCGTATGGATAAATTTACGGAAATGATGCTAGCTGATACAGGTTTGTTAGGCACTATTGGTAAAGCAGAACGTGGTGCAGCAACGGTAGAATCGATTAAAAATCATAAATCAGTTTATTTAATGGCTGTTGGCGGTGCGGCTTATCTGGTTTCAAAAGCGATTAAAAAGTCGAAAGTTATTGCTTTTGAAGATATGGGAATGGAAGCTATTTATGAATTTGAAGTGGAGGATATGCCAGTAACCGTTGCTGTTGATAGCAGGGGTGAGTCAGTTCATGTTACCGGACCCGCAATTTGGCAAGTCAAAATTGAAGAATTAGATGCTAAATTAAGTAAAAAGGTAAAGTAAGCATTTATTCTAAAGCTATAAATGAATAAAAAATAGGTTTTGACCTGTTTTTAAAAGGCACATAATTTCGGTTATGTGCTTTTTTAAATCTTATTTACTAAATACATTTTGTTTTTATATTTTCCTTAAGGCTGTTTAAAAAACAATCAAAACTACTGTTTTTCTCTAATTGGGACCATTAATGGTGGTATATTCTCTGTTATTCATTAATATTCTGCTTCTTATCCTTGCTGGAATAACCAAGAATAGCTCCAGTTGCCGGCCGCAATTAAATATATACCGATTGGTATAAAACTAATTTAAAGAGCTATTAAGGAAATTATATGATTTTTGGTGAACAGTTTAAAAAATATAGAAGTGATCTCGGCCTGAGCCAACCACAATTGTCAGAATTAACTGGTATTGAACAATCTTATTTATCAAAGCTGGAAAATGATAAATCGGTACCATCCAATGAAATTTTTAGAAATTTACTCAGTGCCTACAATATATACCCGTAATCATTCAAAATGCAGGTTTTGAAGCGTTTTAAAAGATTATCTACTACGTTGCTTTCAATCCCAATAGCCCGCTATTGCTCAATCAAGCGCCTTTTAGATAAACTTTCAAATTCACCTCAAATTCCCGCATCTTGAATGACCACGGGTATAGATCTGAATCAGTTTCTCTCAAATTTTGATCTTAAACGTGATCGAGAACAGTTAATTCAAATTCCTGATATTGAATTCTGGTTTAAACAACAAGATCAAAATCAAAGTAATAGTCAACGTCGATTTCTTTATTTTTGCAGTTTTCTTATCGTAATTTCTGTGACCCTATTTTACATAGGTTTTAGTAAACTAGTTTTTAATGAGACTCGTTTTTAATATTCTTCCGAGGGTGTCATATTAGCCGGAGAGCCAATTGATATATTTAATAATTGGGCAAATTTAATTGACACATCAAAAGAACATTGGGAGCAAACCAAAAGATCTAAAAGAGCGGAAATGCACCAACGCAGAGATGAAACTCATTACTTAACATACGAAAATAAAGGAAAGTCTTTTGTTTTACAAGACAATGACGGACGACGTTATTACTATTTACGTGGTGATGTACAAGTACCAAGTATGATTAATGCCTGGTTGCAAGTTATCGGAGTTTTATTGTTTAGCGCAGGTATTATGGGTTTCGTTTTAGAAAGACGTTTTTTCAAATAGCTTTTTGATATTAAACTTCATCAGCTAAAGGTTTAAACTGCACCAGTAGTAAAGGTAACAAAGTTAAATTTGCTACTAGTGCCACTACCATTGAAAACCCGGTTAACATACCGAAATAAATAGACGGGATGAAGTTTGACAATGCCAATATCGAAAAGCCCAGAGTTATGGTGATTGAGGTATAGTACATCGCACGACCTATGCTGGAATGGCTGTTGAGCATGGCAGTTTTATAGTTGCCACACTGACTGAATTCAGTTTTAAAACGATGAACGTAATGTATTGAATTATCGACTGCAATACCGACACAAATTGCGGCAATGGTAATTGTCATAATATCTAACGGAATTTTCAGCCATCCCATTAAACCCAGCACCATACCAGCAGCAATTAAATTTGGAAGAATAGTTATTAACGATAGTTTTATATTTCGATACAAAACGATGAACATTAACAATATGCAGAAAAATACGGTGCCAAGTGTATAAATTTGAGATTGAAACAGGCTTTGCAACATATTGTTATACAAAACCAGCATGCCGGAAAATTTAATTTGTTCTGGTTCAAGATCAAATTTATTGCTTAAATCTTGTTTAATTTTATTGAGTAATACACTGCGTTTCAGTGATTTATCGCTTTCATAGACCCGGATACTAAAGCGGATCTGATTACCATCTTGTGAAATATAAGGGTCGATAATCACAGATTTAACAGAGTCGGGTAACTTGCTGTAAAGCACAGATAAAATGAAATTGTCGGTTAATGTTGCGGGTTCAATTTGGTTAATTAAGACCATGCCAGAAGACAATGACAAGACTTTACCCGTTTGAGGTAAACTTTCTAAATAGTGATGATAGGTGGTGATTTTTTCCAACATCATAGGATTAAACCAATACCCGGTGATCACTTTAGTTTGTTGATTTGTATTTAAAGAAAATAATTCTTCTTCGTCCATATCGAGCTCTGCTAACAATTCAGCATCTATCTCTTGAGTGGTCTTTAATGATTCCAGATAATCTTTTGGTGCATCAATAATTACATCTAAAGGTGTGGTTCCGCCTAGTTGTTGATCTATTAATGCCATCCCCTGATATATCTCGGTATTTTCCTTAAAGTAATCAATAAAGCGGTTTTCAACGGTGAGCATGGTTACACCCACAATGCTAAATGCAACAATTAGAAAATAGACGAATAGAATTTTAGACTTTTGTGGAATTAACTTATTAGCCACAAACAGTACCAGGCTTTTAGTTAAGTTTTGCTGGTTTACTGGTTTGCCCGGGGGTAATAACATTAACATTGCAGGAAAAAGAGTGAAAACCATTAAAAATGCCAGACATACTCCAATAGTCATCATCCAACCAAAATCAATTATGGGTCTGATATCACTTACAATTAAAGAAGCAAAAGCGACTATGGTGGTGATAGAGGTAAAAATACAGGGTATAAACTTGGTTCTTATTACGGTAGATACTATTGCAAGTTGCGAGGCTTGTGGATTTTGCCAGTGATATTCCTGATAACGGACAATAAGGTGAATAGTTAACGAGAGAGTTAATATCAACATTAAGGAAATAAAATTGGAAGAAACAACAGTAACAGGCCAGTTTAACAATCCAAGCAATCCAATCATTACCCCACCTGTTATTACGCAAGTAAATAGGGGGAGTACAACCCATCTTAATCTTGAAAAAGCAATCGCCAGAGTGGCGATAATGAATAATATAACCACAAGACCAAAGTTCATTAAATCGTGTTGAATAAAGGCAATAGAATCGGCAGTGATCATAGGCACACCACCTAAATGTAATGCCCCATATTGCTTAAATTGATTGATGACTAGTCTCACATCACTAATGAGTTTTGCTTGTTGTTTTTGCATGTTGTTTGCATGACGGGTAAAGTCCAGATTGATGATTTTAAGTTTTTGTTTATCACTTTGTATTTGTTGAACTGGCGTTTGCTTATTTTTGATTGATAATCTTAAGGTATCTCTTTGCAACAAGAGATTTTGATATATTTCATCTTTTTGTAGGTAAAGTAACAATGCAGTGGTTTTGCCATCGGCACTGATCAATAAGTTCTGGTATAACGGGCTGTTGATTAATTCTTCTTTTGCAAGGTCTTTATCGATTCGTTCACTTAAAAAGGTGGGCGTTTCTTTTTGCAGAAAATCGGCTGAAACTGCCGGGCTGTTGATCAAAGGCACGGTTAAAATGCTGATCACAGATTCTATACCGTTAATGTTGTTAAGTAGATCAGATAATGAAATAAGGTGTTCTATGGTGTTATTATTGAATAAGTTTTTATCAGGACTGAAGGTAGTGATTAGGAAGTCATCAGAGCCATATTTTTTTTTGATTTCTCGATAAAAGTTAAGATCTGCATCGTTTTCGAGTACTAAAGTATCGCTTGAAGCATCTAACCTAAAATTGCTTATTTGGCTAATAAAAAATAAACTGACCATTAAGATGACAAAACATACAAGTTTAGGACTGGACAGAATTTGTCCTTTATAAAGTTCATTAAAGCTTAATGGCATTTGTCACTCTTTTTAATTTTCTTTTTATTTTTAAATCGTAGATTATCATAGTTTAGAATTTCATAGATTTGGCTCCCTTAGTGTTTAAGTATGGATTAATTCTATATAAAAAAATGTATTATTTTGTAACTTTACCCAAACCACTTACTGGATTCTGAATTTCTAACTTGTTCGGGTACAACAATTATTTATTAAAAGTAGGATCCGGTGTACCTTTAAAACAGGCTAAAATGTATGGGTATCCATCGGTGACGTAATATCCATAGACACCGTTTATGGTCATGCCATTACATTCATCCAAGTCACCGTAATCTTGTACATATTGATAATCGTCACGGTAAGTACCATCAAATGTTCCCCCTGGGTTATTGTTACCGTTTGTCCGGGCTCCATTTTTTACCTGATAGCTTGAAAGCGCCTTTCTGATGGTGCCGTTATCATCAAAGTATGAGCCGAAAATAGGGTAGCCATCTGCAGCAAAACCGATCAGGGGGGATACTGAACCGGTATCCTCATCATTAAACAGTGCATTAGGTTTTCCGTGATAATGATAACTACCATCCGGTTGTGAATGAGCGTTATGTGTATCTACTGTAAAGCCATTGGCGGCAAACATGGGATCATAGCGCCAAGCTTGATTAATATCGTTGCAACCAATTTTACCATCTCCTACCCCAAAACGGGCGGCGGCAAGTAAGTCGACTTTCACGCCATTAAGTAAAATAGCATTATCAGTGTTAAGCGAAATATTTGTACTTTGACTGGCATGAACGGGGGAAGCGATAATTTCGAAACGATAGTCTTGTGTACTGACATGGTTTGGAAAAGCTTGACCACCGTCATTAAAATCGTGGTTTGGAATGTTATTCGTTTCAAAAACACATTTATCAAAAACCAGTGATACAGTTAAATCACCATTAAAAATGGTACTGTTATTCACATCCAATACTGTTGACTGATAACTTTCAACATAATCAGCACAATTTGCACTGCGATTAACGAGTGTCGCATTGGTTATATCTATTGGGGAGCTACCTTGCTCGCTTCTGATTAACATCGCCTGATACGTTAACTCTTCCACTATGCTGCTATTGGATGAATTTAATAATAGATTATTTGTCTCATTAATATCGTCAATAACCTGAAAGAGCTCTTGAGTACCGGATAGCAACTGAACCATAATTATCAGGCTTGCCGTCATCGTTCAGCATTAACAAGTTGGCGAAGGCTCTGGCAACAAGTTCTTTACTTACGGTAAAGTCTGATAAGAAAATCTGCCTGACAGCTGAATTGTGTTTTATTTTTTAAATCACTTAATAATTCGTCTGTAGTTTTAAAGGCGAAAGGAGTCATTGCCAATAAATTAATAATGTCGTCAGAATTGTTAAATTCCATTGAGTAGCTTATTCGTTCTTCTGTTACTAAGTTAAGCGCATTGATTGGTTTTTTAGCGGTATTATGTTTATTTGCCTGACGATAAATTAAAGACTTCAATTCAAACAAGTGATTTTCGGCGGGTGTTACTGTTAATAAATAACCATCATCAGCTAACAGTCTGGTAAATTCTTGTTCTAATATCGGTGCGTATACTGAAAATATCCAGTTGAAAAAATTATCATCAAAGGGTAAATGTGACAAGGTTGCAACACTGAAGTGACACTGTTTATAACGTTTAGCCGCTATTTTTACCGCATTTTTGGCTATATCAATACCATAAACCTTGTTGTTGGCTAATTTGTGTTGATGTGTATAAAAACCTTCGCCGCAGCCCGCATCAAATACATTGCCATTGTCTGTTCCGTATTTTTGATATAAAGCGGTAATGCAGACAACCAAAGGTTGATAAAAACCTTTATCCAAAAAAGCCCGTCTGGCATTAACCATGGCTTTGTTATCACCGGGATCTTTCGAATGTTTATGTTGCACAGGCAGTAAATTTACATAGCCTTCTTTGGCTTGATCAAAGCTATGATTATTGCTGCAGCAAAATGTTTTGTCAGCAAGGCTCAAACTTTGCTGACATAGAGGACATCGGTAACTGGGCGTATTATTTGTCTTTGTCATTCTTTGCCATTCTTTGTCATAAATGATTGTTAAAAGTAATACAGCTGAATTTAGGGCTAAGACCATTTAGTATTAGCAAATAGCATTGGCTATGTACTGGTTAAATGTTGCTATAATAATTGTAGGATGGGTTAGCCAACGGCGTAACCCATCATTTTGTATAACACAACCACCTGATAATAATGATAAAAGATGTCATTTTGATGGGTTACGCCTGCGGCTAACCCATCCTACGCGCTGAAATCTTGAACTGACAAATAAACATCGATAAAACAATGGATTACGGGTGTAGCAACACTTAACCGATACATAGCCAATAGCATTAGCAAGTAGCATTACTAAATAGCATTGGCAAATTGAAGTTTAAGCAAAAGTAGACCAAATTGGCGCGTGATCTGATGGTTTTTCTATGCCACGCAGTTCATAATCAATGCCTGTTTCAATACATTTAGCCGCTAATGCAGAGGTGGCCAAAACTACATCAATACGTAAGCCACGGTTATCTACAAAGCCTTTTGAACGGTAATCAAACCACGAAAATTTATCATCAACATCAGGGAATTCTGCTCTGAAAGTATCGGTAAAACCCCAGTCCATCAAAGATTTCAACCATTGGCGCTCTTCCGGCTGAAAGCTGCACTTGCCAGTTTTTAACCAGCGTTTAGCATTAGGTTCGCCAATGCCAATATCTAAATCGATGGGTGAAATATTAATATCTCCCATCACTACCACGTTTTCATCCGGAGTATGGTGCTCATCAAGATAGGTCATTAAATCAAGGTAAAACTGGCGTTTATAAGGGTATTTAGTTTCGTGATGAATACTTTCACCCTGAGGGAAGTAACCATTAAGTACGGTGATTTTGTCACCACTTTCGGTTGTTGTCGTTACCATGATCATACGTTTTTGAGCTTCATCGTCATCGGTAGGAAACCCCATTTGTACGTTGTCAGGTGTTTTCTTACATAACATTGCAACCCCGTAATGGGCTTTTTGACCATGGAAATATACCTTGTATCCCATGGCTTCAACATCTTCTATCGGAAATTGTTCGTTATGAACTTTAATTTCTTGTAAACCAATAATATCAGGTTGATGTTTATCAATAATGGCTTGTAATTGATGTAGCCGTGCACGTAAACCATTAATGTTAAAACTGATGATTTTCATAAAAAAAATGTCCTGTATTTTTGTTATTACTAAAGTTCATACTAAAGTTCATACTAAAGTTATTAAGAAGGTTTGTGTGTTGCTGGCAATTGCTGGCGGTGATGATATCACTTTAAACCTTAATGGATCACTATAAAATTTTTGATTGAAATCACCTTTCATTTGAATTTGGCATATGTGATAGTAGATATAGTAAGAATTTCGTAGTTTAAAACAAATTTGAATAAAAGGGTATAAATGGATAAGAATAAAAAAGGATCGTTAGTTATTGTTGGTACAGGGATCCAAGTCGGTGGGCATACAACAATAAGTGCTCAGGCTCACATTGAAAATGCGGGTATTGTTTTTGCTACTGTGACTGACAATCTGTCAAAACAATGGTTAGACTCGCTTAATAGTAATATTGTCGATTTAACTCAATATTATGGTGATAATAAATCACGCATTATAACCTATCAAGAAATGACAGACGCTATAGTTAATGCTGTTAAAAAAGGTCAACGGGTATGTGCTGCTTTTTATGGTCATCCCGGCGTTTTTGTTATGCCTAGCCATAAGGTTATTGAACAATTACTTGCAGAAGGTTATCAGGCAAAAATGGAACCGGGTATATCGGCAGAAGATTGTCTGGTTGCAGATTTAGGCTTGGATCCTGGTAGAACAGGTTGCCAGTCATTCGAAGCTACTCAGTTTTTATTTTATCAACGTAAGCTTGATGTCAATTGTATATTAATTCTATGGCAAATAGGGGTAATTGGAGATCATACGTTAAAACTTACAAAAACAGATAGTTATCATTTGGGACTGAAGGTATTAACAGAAGAATTGTTAAAGTATTATCCTGATGGTCATGAAGTTATTATTTATGAGGCTGCAACAGTTTCAATTTTTTCAGCGCGGGTAGATAGAATGGCTTTAATTGATTTACCTAAGGCTGAATTGACCGCTATTTCCACTTTAGTTATTGCGCCTTTAGGAAAACTTGAGTTTGATGTTGCCACATTAGATAAACTTAATTTAACTATTGATGATGTTAAAAGAAATTAACTAGGTTAGATGAAAAGAAGAACCCTGTATGTATTGCATAAATGATAATGATTGAAAACTAAAGAAAAAAGCTAAAGAAAAAGCTAAAGAAAAAAACTAAAGAAAAATTAATTAGGAAATTAAATATTTACTACAAAATGGAAATGGAATAAGCTATTGTATTAGTTCTGGTTTTGTTTGTGGTTGTTATCAGATGATATCCATTACGGGGATATAATTTAAGATATTGGTATTTTGTAACAATAGGAAAGTGAGATGACCGACCGTTTAGAAGATGACCGTTTAGTAGGTTTTTTAATTGAATTAAATAAAGACCCTAAATTGGCTGAAAAATATAAAGCTTCACCAAAGGAAGCTGCACAAGAATATGGGTTAGACGCAGATGATGTGAAGTTACTTGAAGAAAACAATACAGAAGAAATAAATAAGCGTTTAGGTAAAAAAGGGATAGAAGTTAAAGGTATGTTTTTGCTTAATAATACTTACTATAATAAATAATAAACCTGCTAATAACACAACTATTAAATGAGAAATACACTACAATATCAAGTTTTAGTGTATTTTATTACTATTATGAAAAGAATAAATATATTAAGAAGTAAGTTTGCCATTTTATTTCTTTTGGTGGTCAATAACTTTGTTGTATGTGCGCAATCATCATTCATTTCAGATAATTCAAAAGAGATGAAAGAATTATTACATCTGATTGAAAAAATTAAAAATTTTGATATAAAACAATCATTTAAACTAGCTAAACAAGCAGAATTGCTTTTACCACAAGAACATAATTATAAGTTTGAAATTCAAATATATTCAGTTATTGCATATTATCTTTTGATGTCGAACGATTTTACTCAAGCATACCGGTATATAAATAAAACAAAGAAGAGTGCTGCTGCAATTAATAGTATGCTTGATCTAGCAAAAGCATATAAAGTGGAAGGAGCCATTTTGTTTAAGACAGGGTTGCATTCAGAGGGGTTAGAAGCTGTAGGTAAATCGTTGGAAATTTATCGCCAGATAGACTTTAGTGATGTTTTTGCCATTTTGCACACTATAAGTGATTATTATAAAGATATTGAAAATTATGATAAATACTTGGAGTACGGCAAGTTACTCTTAAATGATCCACAGTCGCAAGCAGTTGATATGTATAAAGGGGTGGGTGAGTATGTTATCGGTGATGCATTATTGAAATTGGGACGTTATAAGGAAGCGCGAACTTATCTCCAAAAAGCATTTGATCTTCTTATTATTCAAGATGCTATTTATATTAGTGAGGTTTATGTCACATTAGCTGAATTGGAATTTAATGAAAATAAAATTCAATTGGCTATGGATTTGTTAGCTAAAAGTGAGGAGCTGGCAACAAGTAACAATTACGATTATGCGTTTGTGCAAACGCAAACATTGAAGGCTGATATATTCCAAAGTCAAGGAGATACTCTACAAGCAATATTAATTCTTGAAGACTTGGTTAGTTATGGTCTGGACAATAATATTAAAAAAATCCAGCAATCAGCTTATTTTGAACTTGCAGATATTTTTGAACAAGCCAACGATTTTCTGCAGGCTTTAACTTATCAAAAAAAATATCAGTCAATAACAGAACAAATCTTTAACGAAACACAAGAAACTAAAGTTGCCTTATATCAAACCAGTTTAGAAACAGAGCAAAAAGAACAACAAATAAAACAGCTTACCGCTGATAATGCCTTTAAAGATTTGAAGACTACCCAGCTGGAAAAAACCTCAGAGTTACGTGGTTATATTATTTTGTTAGGGCAAGCTTTATTGCTTACCTTGTTAGCTTTTATTATTCGTGCTTTTTACACTAAAAGAAAATTAACACAATTGGCACAAAAAGCTGAAAGTGCCAATGAGGCAAAGAGCCAATTTTTGGCTAAAATGAGTCATGAAATTCGCACGCCAATGAATGCTATTATAGGTTTGAGCCACTTAATTTTGCGCACCCCACTTAAGACAGAGCAACAAGCTAATTTGAACATAGTGTTATCGTCTGCTGAGTCATTAATGGCTTTGCTAAATGATATTCTCGACTTTTCTAAAATAGAAGCAAAAAAACTGGTGCTGGAACATCATGGTTTTACCTTGGATTTTGCTTTACAGCATGTTGAAAATGTTTGTGGTTATGCGATTAAGCAAAAACAGTTAGAGTTTATTGTCGATATTGACAATAATGTGCCTAAAGCTTTTATTGGCGATGCGTTACGCCTACAGCAAGTTTTAATTAACCTGGTTAGCAATGCTACGAAATTTACGGATATTGGTACTATTAAAATTAAGGTTAAACAAATAAAATTTGATGCTGATGAAATAGCGGCCAAAAACAATCAACAGCATATTTTAGGTTATGAAGATAAAACGGTAAGGGAAATAAAACTCCAGTTTTCAGTGACCGATACTGGTAAAGGCATGAGTGAGCAGCAACAGGCTCATTTGTTTAATTGTTTTGAACAAGCAGACGAGAGTATTACTCGAAAATACGGTGGTACAGGTTTAGGTTTAGCCATTTCGAAAGAGCTGGTTGAACTGATGCAAGGTCGTATTTGGTTAACGAGTGAAGTAGGAAAAGGCTCAATTTTTCGCTTTGACATAGTTCTGGAACAGTCTGATTTATACAGCGTGCAGGTGGAAAGGGCTCAAATAGCCTCGTTAGCGAAATTAAAAGTATTAGTGGTTGACGATTTGTTAATGGCTAGAAAATTATTAGTCAATACCTTATCGAGTCTTGGTATTAAGGCTGTTAGTGTTGATAGTGGTGTAAAAGCATTGCAAGCCGTAATGAAGGCCGAAGAAGATTCTAGCCCATTTGATGTTATTGTAATTGACTGGAAAATGCCGGAATTAAATGGCATAGATGCCGCTAAGCTTATTCAGCAAGCAGTAAAAGGAAAATTACCACATATTATATTGGTTTCGGCGTTTGATATAGATCAGGCGAGAAAATTAGCTCAGGATGTGATAATTGACCAATATTTAGATAAGCCGATCAATAAATCTAATTTACTCAGTGTCTTATCCCGTATTGTACAAAAAAGGGAATTTGAGCCTTTGGAACAAACATTGGAGATTATCCCTTCTGTAGATGAAGATGTGACGGATGGAAAAATTAATAATGAAGTAAATAGCGAAAATTTGTCGAGTAACGCTAATCGTTATAATGTACCTGATTTTTCTGCTGTTAAAATTTTACTGGTTGAAGATAATGAACTCAATCAACATGTTATTCAGGCATTTTTGGCTGATAGTCACGCACAAGTTGAAATTGCAGAAAATGGTGCAGTTGCATTAAATAAGCTTAAAGAAAAAACGTTTGATATTATTTTTATGGATGTACAAATGCCTGTGATGGATGGATTAACGGCAGCAAAAGAAATAAGAGAAACGTTAAAACTTAACCTGCCTATTATTGCCATGACCGCCCACACCATGATGGAAGACATTGAAAAAAGTTTAAGCTCAGGCATGAATATTCATTTAACCAAGCCAATAAACCATGAGTTAATGTTCGATACCATCAGAGAATTATTGAAAATTGATGTAAATGAAGACAATAAAGAATTTATTACGAATAAAGGCTCTACGTCAGTATCGACAGCGCTGGTTGTTGATGTTCAATCACCCGCATTAACCCAGTGTTTAGCGTTATTATCAAAGGATAAATCGGTAGAACAACAAATTAATGCTTTAACTAAACATACCTGTTTATTAGTAGAACCTGCAATTGAATCTTTACAGAATAAAGCTTCGCTTTACCTTGAATTGGTAAAAGTGTTTTACAAGAAAAAACGCCATTTATCAGCTGAATTGCTATGTTTGTATGAAAATGGTGAGTTCAGTGACATTTTTTTAATCGCTCATGCAATGAAAGCCAATGCACAATACATAGGTGCCTATTCACTGGCTGACGCTTGTAATTCGTTAGAGCATGCTGTTAATAATGATACAAATATAAAAGTATGTTTAGATCCATTAATTAGTTTGCTAAATAGATTATTGCAAGAATTATCACCCATATTAACAATTACTGAAACGTTAAAACCAATAGATGAAACCAAAGAATTTAATTTTATTGATGCAAAAAAATTAATCAATGAAATGAAGCTATTGTTGCAGTGCGCAGATGTAACCTCGGAAGATGTTTCTCATCAGTTTTTAGATTTGGCCAAAGGTACCAAACATCAGGATGAGATATTATTATTACATCATTTAATTTGCGATTATGAATTTGATCTGGCATTGAAAGAATTGTTAGCATTTGAAGAAAGTTATAATTAACTGAAATAATAAATTTAATAAAAGCTTAAGTATATGCTCAAGTCGGCCGATAGCCTTATCAGTTGAACTAAATGAGTAAAAATATTGGCTGTTGAAGTAGTTGAAAATAACTTACTAATACATGAATTGCAGTTGGGCGAACAGCTTGGCGAGTGCGTTCATAGTAAGCGACGTTCAGATTTTTCTTTAATGCTGGCTATGTTAACTGATAATGTTAAAGAGCATAGTCAGTTTTTTGTGCCTGAAACAGTTGAAAAATCGAAAGAAACAACAGATGGTATATTACGGAAAGAGTTCAACCTGCCTGATAATGCGCCTTTAGCGTTAAAGGAAAATGAGCAACTCAATCATTTTGATCAATCAAATTTAGTTCAAGAGAACCGAATGACTGATTTGCATTTACTTAATGCTTTGCGACCAAAAGCTTTAGCTTTTCGAGATAATGTTAAACATATTGCTTACGATGTTTTAACTAATACTTCACCTTATTGTCAAAAAGTACGCCTGCAAGAACAACAAGAAACATCTCAATCAGAGACATTAACCAGTACTTTAAATAAACGTTTGCCGTTTAACGCTAAAGGTTGGTTAAATAACGTTCAAGCTTCAATTGTGAAGTCCCTACTGGTTACCGCATAGTAGGGCGAAGAAAATTGTAGGGAAAACCAAATTTTAGAGCGAAGCAAAATATATATCTTTAGCCAGCACAACACTTCTTAAATTTTTTTTCACTGCCACAAGGGCATAAATCGTTTCGTTTAATTTCTCTTATTTTATTGTGCTCAGTTATATCACCATTAAGGTAGCGCCATTGATCATGCTCTTTTACAAATCGAGATGTTTCAGACATTTTCCATAAAGTGTTGCTGACTAGGTACATGGCGTTAAATTCGACGGTTGGTAAAGACTGAAAAGTAGATAGATCAGATGTTAGTATTGAATTTGATGATTTTTCATTTGATAAAGGGTCGCAAGAGGACACTTCTAAGGATAGCCATGTTGTAGTTTCTGCCCAAGCTGATATTTCTTCTATTGACTGCGCCTGTTTGCTTTTAAGAGCATAGGTATCGAAAATATATTGAGCATTGTTTGTTGCGTAAGCGCTATATCTTGAACGCATTAATTGTTCAGGAGTATCTGCCTTACTTTTACCTGAAATTATTAATTCGCAACATTGGCTAAATTTCTTATCTGATCCACAAGGGCATAAAGATTGATCTAGATCTTTTTGAACAGCTGTTAATTTTTTCAAAGCTTGAGTTACACATTTTTCGATAATTTAGTTTCACAGCTTATCATATTGATATAGCTTAATTCCAAATTTGTTCGCTGCTTTGTTGTGTTCACTTATACCGGAATATGAAAGCCAAAAATGGTAATTTTAATGCAAAGTCGTTGTGGTTTTTAAAACGATGCACTGGGTTTTTCCTTTTTGAGCAAAGGCTGATAATTGGTGAATTTCTTCTTCTTTTATGGACGCATTACATAATATCACTGCGGAACAATTACCGGTTTTTAACGCAGTTGCAATATTGTTGATATTAATTGTTTGTCTTTTTGCATTTACCCTAAGAATTTTTGTGGTATTAATTTTCCCACTTGCGTAGAGTGTTTCTAACGACTTATCTTCTGGGTTTATCATTAATATCCATTTATTGTCTTGCTCGTGTTGCTGGCAAATTGTTGTATACTGTTGAGCAAGTTGGTGTTGATCTTTGATATTTCTAATATCTAGCCAGTTGTGTGAATGATACTCTATGTTAACTTTAGACGTTGCTGAATGAGCTGTTTTGTTAGTTTGTTCATCTGTTTTTATACTAGCTCTTCTACTCGCTTTTCTATTCGTTAGTTTTTTTTTATTCAGGCTATTTGTCTTTCTATTTATATTTCCATTTCCATTTCCATTTGTATTTAACATATCAACCTCTATTAACTTTTCGATTCACTGTATGGTTGTACAGTACTTTGTTGTTGCTGAATATTCAAGCATTGTTTTAAAAATAGTTAATGATATTAAGTTAATACAACGAAGTTAATGGGATTAATAAGTGTCAGAATTATTTACATTTATTACTTTACATAAAAATGACTGGTTTAACATTAATGTTAATTCATTGAAATCATGGCTTAATTTAGATTTGGAATGATTTATGCTAATGTCAATTTAAAGTTAATATAATAAATATTTAATGTGATGTTTTTTGAGGTTAAAGTAATAACTTAACATCGTATCCTCAACCGACATTAAAACCATACCTTGAGTTCTCGTAGTTTGTGGTGAGTACTTGTTTTTTTAATCATTAGCCAGGTGACCGACTATAATGGGAAATGCGAATGAAAGAGATGAGTTAATTGAAAGAAGACACATGACTACTGAAAACTCATTTTGTTGGGATAAACTGACAATGGCACAAAAGTTTTCGGCGAGTAGTTTGTCTAAATATGGTTACGACCTTGCTTTTGTACGTAGCTCAGCAGCAGGAAATATTGCTGTGCTGCTTCGAGATGGACGGTGTGCTGTAATTTCAAATACTGGTGAAGTAAACACAAGTTCCGATATTACGATCAGACTTTAACTAACTCATAACTCATAACTCATAACTCATAACTCATAACTCATATTATAAATCTTTTGAGTTAAAGGTAAGCCAAGTGTTCAACTTGGCTTACTAAAGCTATTATACGCGTAATGCTTTTTCACCACGTGCTATTCCGACACAACCGGAACGAACTACTTCTATAATTTCAGTCTCGTTAGCCAAAATATCAATAAAAGCATTTAATTTAGAGGTATCACCAGTTAATTGAACAGTATAAATCTGTTTACCGATATCAATGATTGAACCACGGAAAATATCGGTAATACGTTTAACTTCGGTGCGTGACTTTTCATGCATTGCTAATACTTTAATTAACAATAACTCTCTTTCTATATGATTATGTTCAGTTAAGTCTATAATTTTAATCACATCAATTAATTTATTCACTTGCTTAACTATTTGTTCAAGTATTTTGTCGTCACCTTTAGTTGCTATGGTGATACGAGATACGCTTGGCTCTTCAGTTGGAGCAACACTTAAACTTTCAATATTAAAAGCGCGTTGTGAAAATAAACCGACAATACGAGATAAAGATCCTGGTTCATTTTCTAATAATATACCTAAAATTCTACGCATTATGCTTGCACTCCTTTTTTGATCCACATTTCATCTATTGCACCGTGACGAATTTGCATTGGATAAACGTGTTCTTTTTCATCAACCAAAATATCAACGAATACTAAGCTATCTTTAACTGCAAAGGCTTGTTCAAGTTTGCTTTCTAATTCACTCATCGTATTAATTTGGATACCAACATGGCCATAAGACTCTGCAAGTTTGACAAAATCTGGTAATGATTCCATATATGAAGAAGAATGACGACCACCATAAACCATGTCCTGCCATTGGCGTACCATACCTAAAGAGCGGTTATTCAGAGAAATTATAACCACGGGTAATTTATATTGCTGACAAGTCGAAAGTTCCTGTATATTCATTTGAATTGAACCATCACCAGTAATGCAAATGACATGGCTATCAGGGAATGCAAGCTTAACACCCATTGCCGCGGGCAGGCCGAACCCCATAGTGCCTAAACCACCAGAGTTTATCCATTGTCTGGGTTTAGCAAATCGGTAATACTGCGCAGCAAACATTTGATGTTGACCAACGTCAGAACAAACAAAAGCATCGCCATCAGTGATACGGTACATAGCTTCAATAGCTGACTGAGGTTTAATTAATTCGCCTTCTTGCAAATAACTCACACTGTTTACTTGACGCCATTGATTAATCTGTTGCCACCAAGTGTCCAATACTTCTTGATCAGGCGTAAAATCAGTTGCCTTCAATTCATCAAGTATCTGTTGAATAACAACATCAACTAAACCAACAATGGGGATATGGGCGTTGATTGTTTTAGAGATTGAGGTAGGGTCAATATCAACGTGAATGATAGTCGCATCAGGACAAAACTTATTAACGTTATTAGTAACACGATCATCAAAACGAGCACCCAATGCTAAAATTACATCAGCGTTTGCCATAGTTTTATTGGCTTCAAGACTCCCGTGCATGCCTAACATACCAATAAAGTTGTCATGGATGCCGGAAATGCCGCCTAAGCCCATCAGGGTATTAGTAATTGGTGCGTTTAATGTTTCAACTAAAGTTGTCAACAGTTCAGAGGCGTCGGCCAAAATTATGCCACCACCAGAATAAATAACTAAACGTTCAGCATTTGCGATAGTTTTAACCGCTTTTTTTATTTGTTTGTGATGCCCTTTAACTTTAGGGTTGTAAGAACGCATTTTTACGTCTGTTTCAATTTTGAACACGCCTTTATTTTGCGGGATCAACAAATCTTTCGGTAATTCAACTACAACTGGCCCGGGGCGACCTGTTTTAGCAACATAAAAAGCTTTAGCAATAATGTTTGGAATATCTTCAAGTGTACGGCAGTTATAGCTATGTTTAACAATAGGTCGAGAACAACCTATAATATCAGTTTCCTGAAAAGCATCATCGCCGATCAAATTAGTTGCTACCTGTCCGGCAAGAACAACCATAGGAATAGAGTCCATATAAGCGGTAGCAATACCCGTTATACAATTTGTAGCTCCCGGCCCCGACGTTGCCAAAACAACACCCACCTCACCGGTAGATCGTGTATAGCCGTCGGCCATATGTGTTGCTGCTTGTTCATGGCGTACTAATATGTGTTCAATTTCGTCTTGCTGAAAAATCGCATCATAAATGTCTAAAACAGAACCACCGGGGTAGCCAAAAATATATTTTACCTTAAGTGCTGATAGTGCTTTAACTACCATTTCAGCACCGGTAAATAACTCAGTTGTCATGTTATTGTCCCTTATGTGTTTTTTACTAAATAAACTAAAAAAATAATCGTTAAATTAAAATATGTAATAAAAAACCCCCGGTCTTATTAAGAGCGGGGGTTTGGTAATTGCTTGTTTATTTATTTTTCCAGACGCAACGCTAACCCCGCAGTGATTTTATAATCACGACGACAAAGAGTACTAGGTTGAGTATAGACTGATGAAGATACATTTGCTTACTGAAAAATAAATTTTAAACGTACACTATTTTTATGGTTTTTACCTGTATCTGTCAACTACTAATTACAATACCAGTAAATCATTGTAATAATATTTTGATATTAGATATTCTGTTTAGTTATATATGACTACAATAGGGTTTTTTAAGGTGAACTTTTTGATAGTTTATCAACGGTAGTTGAACAAGCTTGCAGGAAAATATCCATAAAATATTGTACTTCAGGCATGGATGTTCTAATTGTTTTTAGTTTTTCTGCCAATTTTTCTTCAACGTGAACAAATTCGGGGTTTTTATGATTAAGCTCATCGAGTGCTTTAATGTACGCAACTAAGATATCAGCGGCTTTCACAATTTCTTTATAACTTGGTTCAACATTATTTTGCACAATTATATCGGTAAATAGCTCTTGAAATTCCTCGGGTAGGGCGGATAAACATTCTTTTTCAGCAAGGTATTCAATTTTCTTAAATTCTCGGGCTATTTCAGTATTGGCATATTTAGTTGGATTAACAATGTCACCATAGCGGGTTTCGCTCGCTTCATGGTAAAGGGCAATGGTGGCAACTTTGTCGGCATTAATATTTCCATTGAATTTTTTGTTTTTAATAACAGCAAGTAAGTGAGCCACTACCGCAACTTGATGAGAGTGTTCTGCGATATTTTCAGGTTTTACACAAAACATTAATGACCATCGCTTTATCAAGGGCATTCTAAACATCCACGCAAGGAATGTGCTTTGTTTGCTTGCATCAAATTCTAGTGTCATTTTTATTCCTGAAGGAAATTAACTAAATTGTATACCTAAGTTAATTGAGTATATATTGCCATTTCTTATAGATATTAAGTTAGTGTTGATTTTTATGTATACCCCATTGTTGCCAATATTTGGTGTTAATGAAACAGTTAGTTGCAACTTTTTTATAGAAATAAAACGATAACCCTGTTATTAAAATAGTAATACAATTGGTATAAGACAGTTATTAAGTGTTCTATTTGTAATATTACGCTCTAGATGTGAGTTGTGGAGGTTTTTTATGGCATTACCCTTATTATGGCTTGGTGCAGCCGCATTGTCAGCTATAGCGGCTAAAGGTCTGGCTGATGACAGGAAATCACAACAGAAACAAAGGTCATCAACCAGTAGACCCCAAACATTAAATGATCTTGAACGGCATGAGTCACCCGTTGCAACTTACCCAACAGAAATTTTTACAACAGAACAAGTTGTTAAGCCTCAAGTGGGGGCCATTGTCTGTTGTGGTATTGGTGGTATTGGTGGTATTTTAGATCATACTGGCATTGTAGTCGACGACGATACTATTGTGGAGCTTGATGGTAAGGGGTTGATAAAACCTGTTTCAACTCGACGTTTTACTGCAGAACGATCTGGAAAACAGATCTTTATTGCCTGCGATTCTACCGCTAACCCTATTGTCGATAAAAATGCAGCATTACTAGCTATGGAGCAAATATTTCAATATCGGGATTACCATTTTATTGAAAATAATTGTCATCAGTTTATTTGGCAATGTTTTGAACCGGGTGACACCAGTTTATTTACCTTTAAAGAATTAAACATTAGGCTGGCACAAAAATTTGATCGTAAAGTTTATTGGGATCTTTGCGATAATAATAAGGATGATTTAAAGCATGATTATGGAACGAGAGACATTGAAAAGTGGCTTAAATAATCGTTTTATACTTTAACGGAATATAACAAAAAGGGCTGTTAAGCCCTTTTTAGATAATAAAGCCTCTGATCAGGCTATTGAAGGTGATTCAATATTTATTAAAAACTAATCTTTAAACAAACTCATAACATCGCTGATCAACATAAGTGATTTTTCACCTGTAATGCGATTTTTAACTTCTATTTTTTGCTCGTCTAAATTACGCTCACCAATGATAAGCAGTACTGGTGTCCCCATCAGCTCATGATCAGCAAACATTACGCCAGGGCGCTCTTTACGATCATCAAAAATCACTTCAATACCCGCTTGCTGAAGTTGTGTATAAAGTGTTTGTGCTGTTTCTTTAACTCTTGCTGATTTATGCATGTTCATCGGCACAATAGCCACTTGAAAAGGTGCTATTGCTTTTGGCCATTTAATACCATATTTATCATGGTTCTGCTCAATAGCAGCGGCTACAATACGGGAAACACCTATGCCATAACAACCCATCGTTAATAGTTTATTTTTACCGGATTCAGTTAATACACCGCATTTCATTGCTTCGGCATATTTTCCACCTAGTTGAAAAATATGTCCAACTTCAATACCTCGTTTAATGACGATGTTACCTTGGCCACATGGGCTGGGATCGCCTTCCACAACATTACGGATATCTTCAACGGTGTAATCAGTACAATCTCGGTCCCAGTTGACTCCGGTGAAGTGTTGGTCATTGCTATTAGCACCGCAGACAAAGTCAGATAAATGTGCAGCACTTCGGTCAACAATTACCGGAATTGATAAATTTACCGGACCAATTGAACCAATATTACAACTTGCTGCGGCGACAACTTGTTCATCAGTAGCAAAAGTCAACGGGGTTGCAATTTGGTCTAAATGCTCGGCTTTTATGTTATTTATTTGATGATCGCCTCGAAGCACCAGCGCTATAATCGGTTGAGTTTGCCCTTCTGTTTCTTTACCCAAAACCAGTAAAGTTTTAACGGTAGTTTTAACATCAACTTTTAGAAACTCAGCAAGTTCATTAATTGTTTTTACGTTAGGAGTTTCAACAGTTGATAATGCTTGTGTCGCATCCGGGCGGCTACCTGAAGGCGCCAAAGCTTCTGCTTTTTCAACATTTGCAGCAAAGTCACTGGCATCACTAAAAGCAATGTCATCTTCACCAGAATCGGCTAATACATGAAATTCATGAGATTTTGCACCACCAATTGAACCTGAATCAGCAAGAACCGGGCGATAGTTTAAACCCAGTCGATCGAATATACGGCAATAGGCGTCAAACATCATTTTATATGTTCGGTCTAAACATTCGTCGTCTAAATGAAAAGAATATGCATCTTTCATTAAGAATTCACGGCTACGCATTACGCCAAAACGAGGTCTGATTTCGTCACGAAATTTTGTTTGAATTTGAAATAGATTCAAAGGCAGTTGTTTATAGCTGCTTATTTCATTACTCACTAATTTAGTGATAACTTCTTCATGAGTTGGTCCTAAAACGAAGTCACGGTTGTGGCGATCTTTTAAACGTAATAATTCAGGACCATAATCGTCTATTCGACCTGATTCGGCCCATAAATCGGCAGGTTGCACCATTGGCATTGATATTTCGATAACACCTGCACGTTCCATTTCTTCACGAACAATGTTTTCAACTTTTTTAAGTACTCTTAAACCTGTTGGCAGCCAAGTATATAAACCAGACGCAACATTACGAACTAAGCCCGCACGTAACATCAGTTGATGACTGATAACCTCAGCACTGGCTGGGGTTTCTTTTAAAGTTGAAAGTAAATATTGGCTGGTACGCATAGAACAAAATTTCCGTTAAAAAGCGAGAATATATAATGGTGACTATTCTAGCAGGGCGTATGCTCAGGCAAAAGTTAAAAATGGGGAATTATACCAATTAATTAACATGCCTGTGCACTTCACTCAGGTTAGGATGGAACTCTACAAATTGGATTGATAGCGACTGATTTTACAGGCTACTTGCTGTTAATTAAAATAAACCCAACAGGTAGAATGGGTTGGTCAACGGTGTAAGACATCACGTTTGGTGACCACTTAGTCATTAAGTGCTTGAGAACGACGTGTCTTTATAAGTTATATCTGCTAGAAATTCATTCTTCGAGGCAAAAATTCGACTGTAAAAAATTCATATTATTTCAGATAATAAGCATTATTAACAGTTGATTATAGTTTCATCCACAGTCAGCAGCGAAGCGACATAGCCAATTTCAACTATATCTTATCGGTATTTTTTCAATACATAGGCAAACTGCAGTCGCAGGTTAATTAATGCAACGGGATGTTTCTTCAACGCAAAAAAAAGCTCTTATTTATTAAGAGCTTTATCTACTTGTCCAAAAATAATGGAACGAGTGGTTATTTATTGCAACTATCTTTTAACCCTTTACCAGCTTTAAAACCTGGAACTTTGGCTGCTGCGATTTGAATCTCAGCGCCTGTTTGTGGATTACGACCAACGCGTGCAGCACGGTCAGATACTTTAAAAGTACCAAAACCAACTAGAGCAACGTCACCACCGTCTGCTAATTCATCAGTAACCGCTTGGATAAAGCTGTCTAATGTACGACCTGCAGATGCTTTTGAAATGTCTGCACCTTCGGCAATTTTCGCTATTAATTCACTTTTGTTCATTTGTTCTTCCTTACGCTTATTATTTTATTATCCAAAACATAGTAAGAAAAAATCAAGTGGGAATCAATAGACTTAGTTGAAATGTTTGTATTTTTTTACATAGATTGACTTATATTCCTATTTTTTAAGCTTTTTTAAGGATTATTTAAGAAAATGTCGATGTTATTTTAGCAACATTTATCACATTATTTTATGGTGATTTATTTTTTAACAAAAATCATAAATCATAAATCATAAATCATAAATCATAAAGCATAATGAATAATGCTAAATTTAAGCTACTTTTTAACGCTTTAATCTCAGTAATAGCTGAGGGTCTCTATGGGTTATGTTATGCAGTTATAAACAGGCAGGGCAGACACCCATCCAAAAATTACAATTCCAATTAAATTCCAAATAGACTCATATTCAACAATAAACTTAAATATGAGAAGTAACATGCAAAAACTAAGAAACCATCATATATCTCTTTGCGATATGGTTTGTTGTCACAGATGTTTTATGTCTTGCTTATTTTGCTGCTTATTTTAATAAAAAACCATTCAGGGATTAGAAATTTGACCATGATGCTAAAATATAAACTCTCTATTTACATTATTGTCTTGGGTGACTTGTTTTTCATTCACGTATTTTGTTATGTATTAATTTTAGGTGTTCCTTATGTTTTTTGAAATCGGTCCACATTAAGGTACTTCCGTCATGGAGTTTTTTAGTTTGAATTAGACCCCGAAATAGGTTTCTAAATGCTACATTCTCTCGCTTTTGTATTTTCGGCAGTGGACTTTAACTTTTTCTTTCTTCGTTGTGGATTAGGTTGTCCTGTATGGTAGACCCTTTTTCCCCCATAGGTATTTAAGGAAACTAATTGGTTTAATTATATTTGATGGTCGATAATTGCGACGGGTAATTAGAAATTGATATCTTGTCAACAAATCTAGTTATAATTTTTCATCGGCATTACACAGGCTTTGGTGCCAGCACGTCCAATTAAATGGAAAAATTTTGCTTAACTGTGGTGATAAGTATTTGGTTTGTACAATCAACATAGCCTTTAGTAATAATGAATCCTGAGCATTTCAAACACTAATGTATTCATCATTAATTCTATAGGATTTACAAGGTGAAAATTTATATATACATTTGAGCAATTCAGCCTGAATTTTTGTTTATATATCGTGTCAATGGAAACGAAAATGTCATACATCATTCTTATGATGAGGAATTAGTAGGGCACCACATAGGCAAGTATAAGCTTCACATAAAATAATATCGCTTTCAATGAGAGGGAGTTAATAGTTCGATGACGACATCTGGGACTGTTTTACATTATAAATATTCGGGTAAGCTCTGCCCTATTTGTCCCAAATGAAGGTTGATGGATAATATATACCCGTGGTCATTCAAGATGCGGGAATTTGAGGTGAATTTGAAAGTTTATCTAAAAGGCGCTTGATTGAGCAATAGCGGGCTATTGGGATTGAAAGCAACGTAGTAGATAATCTTTTAAAACGCTTCAAAACCTGCATTTTGAATGATTACGGGTATAGTTATACCAATCGCACTAAATAGGTGATCATCTTCAAATGGTCTAAATCACCACTAGCTGCGTTGCCGACATGGCAGCTCCTAGGCATCCATGCCTTTGCTGCATTAGTGCATCCATGCACGTCGATGTCGGTACTTAGGTTTTGTCTGGAACTAAAAACCTGTGCCTTCAATCACACGCCAGCTATTGCTCAATCAGGCGCCTTGCCTACATGGATGTAAGATGGCTCTGGGGCCATATCGACGGAATTTAATCTTAAATTTCCTGTAGGTACTGTAATCGCTATTGGGCGGCAGAACAACTCGTTGACATCAAAGTCATCCAACTCAACATGGACAGATATTATTGGTAGTCCCGCAAATATTGCAGCTTCGTTTCCTGATGGTGTAGAGGGACAATGGATACCTCAAATACCCGATGGCACTAGTCAGAACTTCAAATTCAATAGAAAAGTACTGAGCAGGCTTCAGTCCCTTTCTTCTGATAATAATGGAGACGCTTGGAATTCCAGTACCTTTGGGTCGTTGGTAGACAATGGTAGTTCATTAAATTCGCATACGTCATCCCCTCCATCAGGACAGATTTACCTAGTCCATTATGCAACTCAAGCCAATTTCACCAAGGATGCGGTAAATTCTGAAGTGTTACATCTGGGTGATATCACCATGACTAATGGGAGGTATATAGAACAAGGAGGGATGATGACAAGCAATCTCATAGGTAAGGTCTCAACCTATCCATACGGGGATGGGTCTAATGTAACTATACCCGTGGAGCAGCATAGGATACGAGATAACAGCCTCGACAGTTGGCTGGGTGTACATCATAAAAATATAATGGTCAACAACAGTCAATCGGCGGCAGTAAAGTACCTCACATATCTATCTCACGATGACGGTCAGTTGACCCTAAATTTTGTGTATAAAGAAATGGCTTGGGATACGATGGTTGATGAGGGTCTTGAATTTATTGATATCGTATCAGCTACCGCACTAACCTCACTAACCGTAGATAATTATTATCATATAACTGCTGGCTCATATGCTGGATATTATCAGTGTGTGGACAATACTATTACTTCAGCACAGATAGGAAGTACAATTTGGTTTTATCAAGACTCAAATGGGTCAATAAGATGCCAGGACGGTAGTCTTGCGTTAGAACTATGGGACGGCAACGGCTTCGGCGATAACAACCAGTTCGAAATTGCAGATAATCAAAACACCCTGACCGACGACAATGGCAATTCAGTTTTGTACGGCACCGCCCGTGCCGCCTTACCTTATTTTTACGTTGGAGAATAATCATGATAAATAATTATTCATACAACAATGATGAAAACTCAGGTGCTATCGGTTTGTCGGTCACCATGACAGAAAGCAATTCATTAAAAGATGTACAACGTATCGTAGCACTTGGTAAACCTGCCAAGGTGTTGGATGGCTTCATTGAACGTTATTTAATAACACTAGACCCGGCACAAAAAGCCGCTGATGCGTGGTACGAACACCAATTACTTCTTGAAACCTTAGACCCACAAGAACAACCCTTTACTCGAACATACATTGACAATAACGGCGACGAACAGACAGAAACATTACCTAACCCATACGAAGTGGCACTAACCCACCGAATAGAATTAGAAATCAATAATACATGGTTGAAAGGTTTACGAGGCTTAGATGCGCCAGAGCGACCAGCCTTTGTTGTTGATGCCGAAGGTTGGAAAGCAACAAACATCGATGTAAGATAAGCAAGGCAACAACGTTATATCGCCGAGCTGTCCGAAGAAGGCACCTTTGAACAAACCGTCGGCGATTGCCTCGATGCCATCATTGATGCGTTAACAGGTGATACCAGCAAGGTTATAGAGCTAAATACCAAAATAGATAACATTAAAACAGACCTACCGAAAAAATTAATTGAATAGGTTATCTGTTGCCATCAAGTATGCGTTTATTTCTAAATAGTCTGTTTTATCAAAAAAACAAGACACCCAACTTAAATTAACCTGAATTCGGCATAAGCAGCACTAGCTCAATACTTCCTTTTTTCCGATTCTCTGCGTTAAAACAATGATAAATAGCCAGCTGTTAATAATTGTTTTGCCTTGATAATCGAAAAAATTAAGCATTGATTGAGTATATAAAGTCTAAATTATATCGACTATCTTATTTTGAACTATTAACTTGATGATTTTACTAAACTATCAAGTACTCATTATCCCGAACTCAGGTTAAATTACAAAATCGATTTATAGGGCAAAAAATAGGTTTAAGCAGTTCTAATGGGCTCACACTTACATTAAATGCCAATTAATCAATCTGTTATGTTGACCTGGTCCCAATGGGATGTACTGAAAATTTCAAACCAATATGCGACAGAACCCAAGATAGTGCCGGCCACACACCACTTATCATGCACATGTGATCTTAAGGTCCCAAGCGTTCTCATTAAATCCGGTGCCGTTGAAGATTAGAACCTGAAGTCTTTTATCCTTAGTCCATTTATAATGAAAGCTTCCTACGTGTTGATTGCTAATATTACCTGTGTCTACTAGTACATCACCTTGGTGATTTAGAATTCTCATTCGGTTTTTAGCACTATAAGCGTCTATCCACCACTTAAGGTAACCTTCATAATTTTCGCCAGGGTAATAACCCAGATTAAGAACTCCATTAGATTTATTAACCATACCAGAACAAGTTGCAATAGCCGCTACATCCAACCTGTCAAAAGTACTATTGATGGCTTCAATAATTTTAGTTTTGATTTGCCTAGATTCATATTCGTTACTCAAGTATATTTCTGTAAGCCCATGACCTGTTGGATCTCTCCAAGTTATTGGGTGAGTAACATTTGCCGCTAAGGGTTGCAAATTGTCACTAGATACAACTCTTACAGTGTTAATAATAATGTCGTTAGTATTAGTGATATGTTCACCATTATTCGCGACGTAAGTCGCTGGTGTTGCAATGCCAACAACCCCAAGTGCCTTACTAAGCCTTTTATCATCTTCATATATTTTGTTCCAAGCTCTATTAGCATAAAAATTTCCTTGTGAATGTGACAAAATAACAACTTTATATTTGTCTTGTAACAGGGGTAAATATTTATCTGTTATATGAAATTCGAGGTCTCGATCATTTACATAATTATCTCCATCAATTTTTGCTATCGATTTTTTCCAATAAGCGTTTTGATCTGAAACCCAATCAAGGGCGGTTTGATACCAAACCTTACTTGTGGATAGGCTTGGGTTGTCTTGTTTTATCTGTTGCGCTACTACTTCCGCTATTTCAAGTATTAGTGATTCATCTCCGTTATAAGCCATTTTAAAAATTGATGTTTGGGTTCGCTGCTTGAAAGTTTTTTTAATATGCTCAAAGTTTTTGGTCGCCTTAATCCAATTACTGTCCATGCCATTAACATAAATTATTGCTCGTTTTATTCCACCGTTACTTTTGTTAGAGGTTAGGGTTTGTATTTCATTGTCATAAGATATTTTAGGTAAACCAAAGTGCACAATTTTTTTGGGGGCTTCATAGATACGGGTTTCCTTTGCGGTTGTCATGTTCTTAAAAGTAATATCAAACACGGGTTTATTTTTTATGTCTAACGCATAAACGTTAGTTATTGTGAAAAGAAAGATCGCTACGACTGTGGGCAATTTTTTTATTATTTTAGTAAATTTCCAACGATGTAGTAGTACTTGGTTATTTTGATTGATTAATAACATAAAAAGTCCTTATTCTATTAAGTTTAATTTGTGTGCAAGGTTAGTTTTCAAAAACATTTGGGTGTAGTTCTTTTAAATCGACGGATTTGATAAGTTAACTATCCCGTCAATTGAAAATTTTTATAGGGCTATTGCTATGACTATTTTTAATTGGAAAAAACAATAAAAAATAGTCACAGAATTTAGGTGTTCGAAGTAATAGTGTGACTTCTATATCAGAAAAACATTAACAAGTTTTTGGATATATGAACGTTTAAGATGTTTCAGGAATTTTTAAAGGGAATTAAGTAGCTAAATTTGATAAAGGACTGAAAAGCAGCCATCTTTCTTTTAGCTATACCTAACTATTTGTTTTCACAATAGTGCCCGTCAGTCTAAAGGAACTACACCAAAACAGTTCTGGCGTACCATTGATTATTTTCTTGTTAAGCACTGCAATGTGCTATAGCGTTCATAATTATTTATTCGTCGGAGCTGTTTATACTGATTAGAGTTATTAGGATATTCAGAGGCTAGCCATTCTAGCCCACTCATAGTTACCCATACATTGTGACCATTAATTTCAGCATAAACATAAATTATACTAACATCAAACGCAGCAAATGGTGACTTTAAGTAACGAATTACCGGCCCCTGTAATTTTATAGTGTCACTTCGAATAAGTATTACTTTGTCAGCCATACTTGGAGGAACATTATCAAAAGAGATTTGAGTAGAATGGTCGGCTATTAACCCTTGTTTTTTAATATATCCTCCGGGGGCCTCGGTAATTGCGCTTATAACAAAAGGGAGTTCAACTGGAAATTTATAAGTCATTGGAGGGATACATTCCTCGTTATATTCAATCTTTGAACATCCACTTAAAAAGAAAAGCATTGAGATTAAGATTGATATTAAATATTTCATATTAAGTCCACTCCGTAAAATTATGAATTGGGTTCACAAGTTATAATAACATGATATATATAGTCCGCAGTAGCTTCTCTTACGGTTAAGTCTAGATAACCATCCGTTTCAAAAAGGTAATTGTCGATAACGAAAGAATGTTCATTCCCTTCAGTAATCTTTATTTTTTCCTTTTCGACCTTATCTAAAAACATTCTAGCAACGTAAGATCCTCCACTTTGTTTTATATTTTTAAAAGTGATGGTTAAATTTACATTCTCACCCATTATTAGATTATCCAATGTAGTGGTATTTCTTTGAAACATTTTAAAGGGACCATGATCAAAATCTCGATAGCACGCTGAAGGAGATTCAACACCACTTCCGTTCAACACACAGTCCATATTGTCTACAGTAATTGACTGTTGATTCAAAAAATTCAAATTTTTAAGGTACTGAGTGAAACGGTCTTTAGAATCTAAATGACCTGCAACAATTTGATTATAGCCATCTTCACCACCTGTAGTATCAATAAGACAAGCATATCCTTTCAACACTTCTGCAATATAACGCTTTTTATCACTATCCGCTGTAGCCATCATAAAAGATCTTAGGTAATGAGCTAAATGTTCTGCATAACCTTTTTGTTGGGGTCTATTTCGAAATAAATTAGTAAGTTTTTCTTCAATATCATCTCGAATACCGTTCTTATTTACGTCTTTACCGCCAATGGTTATAGGGTCAAATATTTCGATACCACCCCACCCAGTGACTCCACCAAAAGATAATCTATTATATAACCTTAAGGGATTTTTACCTAAGGCCTGCTCAGTAGTATAAAATAATTGGTTTGATACTTCATTATCCTCATTCCTTGATTTTTCTTTATCCTCATTTATACAGCTAGAGATCATGGCCGTATCGCTAGTTACATTCAGACATTTTCCGCTTAAACCAGTAATCGTGCCATTGTTCTGGAATGTCCATTGCTGATTTTCTCCACCATGGCAGTTATACATCATTACCATTGTTCCATCTTCAGAACTTCCACCAGTTACATCCAGACAATTTCCGTCTCCGCCAAATATCATGCCATCATCATTGATATGCCATGCCTGAGACCAACTATCGTCACAGGCCATCATCTTTATTTCACCCTCTCCGGCTGTGATTATTTCCATACATTTGTCCACGGCTTTTATTTGCACAGGTGGGGTATAAAAGAATAACTGATGATCGTTAGCGTAAGAATTACTATTACTACAGGTCGATATAGTGAGAAGTTTATTTAATTGGCTTTCAGATCTACTTAGGCATTTTCCGTTATCAGCAATTATTCTGTCTTTCTTTTGAGTATTCCATTGCTGATTATTCCCACCATTACAGGTATATAATATTACAGCCGTTCCATCTTTAGTACCTGAATTAGTTACATCCAGACATTTTCCGTTAGCTGCTGTTATTGTGTCATTGGCATTGATATACCACGCTTGGCCGATATTCTCCTTACAGTCCATAAAGCTAATGTCTCCTGATGAGCTAGCGGTCAAACATTTGTCAAACCATATTATCGGCACAGGTAAGGTAGAAGTGAATAACTGGTTTAGGTTGTTTGTCTCACAGGTCCTCATACTGACAATATACTTCGAATTATGAATTTTGACATCCAGACATTTGCCATTTATGTCAATGATTTTGCCATTTTTATTAACGGTCCATTTCTGACCATTGCCATTATGACAGGGAAGTAATACTACATTTCCCCCAATATTGGTATCCAGACAACCCCCTGCTCCAGTTATTGTGCCATTACTATTGATATACCACCCCTGAGTGGCTCCTTGCTTACAGGGTTTTAAGTTAATGATTCCTCTACCTCCCACTACCAAACATTTGCCATGCGCTGTTATCTCTACAGGTTCGCTAATATCGAACAATTGTCTCTTGAGTCCCGTCTTGCAGGTCCTTATCTTGAGAGTACTGTCTGTTCCGCTTGTGTTGATATCAAAGCATTTTCCTGTGATGTCAGTAATTATCCCTTCGAAACGAATGTTCCATTGTTGATTATATCCACCATGGCAGGAAAACAGTATTACATCTGACCCTTCTGTGGTAGCCGCACCAGATAAATCAAGACAGTTTCCATCGCTCCCTGTTATCGTTCCATTTTCATTAATTTGCCATTGCTGAAATGGAGTGCCATTACATTCAGCTCTCTGAATTTTTTTTATGTCAGGGTTTTCTGTTGGTATTGCCTCTAAGCATTCCCCTGAGGCTTTTATAGTTGTTCTAACACTTTCCTGTTGTTGTGCTAACGCACTCCCCATATACATAAGTGGAATAAATCCGCATAAAAGACATAACAACAAGAAACTAAAATTTGTTGTTGTCCTATTTGTTGTTGTCCTGTTTGTTATTTTCATAAGTTATTCCTTTATTGTTAAAAAATTGTAATTATTCAAAATTGAAAGAGGGGTCAAATCGCTTTTCTGATAGTACTTTTTCTAAGCTTTAATTATGAATTGACCATTTAGAATTGAGGGTGAGAAGTTTGGTTCATTCTTTTGTTTTAAAAAAGAAAATTTATGGTTTAATCAAAAGTAATATTAGATAAGCGACTTGTCACTTGTCTTGTCGAAGAGTTAATTATTAAATAGGGCAGATATAAATTGTGTTGTGTTGTGATTGAGTGTTATGGACAAAATAAGTCTAAAGTTTCGAACATGATAAACAGTATATAGATCGGCTAGCTGATGGTTTTAATGTTGATATTATACGGTATTGCACATAGGCGATTGCTATGTTAAGTATTGTCATTGATTAAAGTATAGTGTTTGGATAATTTTTCTAACACTAGACAAGCTGCGCCCCATCAGTCCCAAAGAGACGTGACGTATAGTAAGATTATTTGAGATATTTACATATAGGAAAGCTGGTGCTTAACTATGATGATTAAATTATATTTGGTTAAACTTTCCTTGCAACACTCTGAGCCTAGTTCAAAATTGAGACAAAGGAAAGTAAGTTATTAAACATTGATTATTGTGGATTTGTATTTTGTTTGGATATATAGAATGAATTTGGGGTAGTTCTAAAGGTTAAAATTTAATAGGTAATGCTGTCCAAAATATTGGTAAAAAGTAGTCATTATAGAGTGCCAGCCGAGTGCCGTATGAGTGCCAAACCGATCAAATTTAGTTCAAATGCTCTACATGTTTAAATGATCAGTGTTTGTATGTTTTAGCCCAATAAAAACGGGTGAGTGCCGTATGGGTGCCAGTTCAAATGTGTTTGTAGAGTGGTTTAGTCGCGTTTTAAATAATAAACGCCTGATAAATCAGGTATTTTTACTGGGTTTGAGTGGTGGAGCGGGGGGGGATCGAACCCCCCAGCTAATCCTTTATAACAATGGTGCGTATTCTGCTGCATCCGGCCACTGATTCCGATAACACGGCTTTTCAAGTTCCGGTCATCAAAAAGGAGCAAAATATCGAAAATGCCGGCACCGAATGCGTCCATTTATTTGTCAGTTAGTCCCACTAAACGGTATAATTTTTGTTGCTCTAATATGTCAAAATGATAATCACTATCTCCAATGATTACTGACCTTCACTGAAATGTGCTAAGTCGCTTTCGCTCCCATAGCGAGTTAGGCAGTCAAAATTTAATTTTTACGATGCTGGCATTTTGATATACATTTTCTTATCCAAATTATTGAGTATGATGTTTTGGATAAATTAACTTAATTTAATTTAATTTGCATTAATTAAAGCTATAAACTATACTTAGTTATCAAAGGGTTATTGCTTGTGCTATGGATAGGGACTGCACGTTAAACACCTAACCCTGCTGTTTTTCTGATTTACCATAACTCTTTAAACAATATGCATTTGATAAATCAGTTTATGCATAATAAAAATCAAACAGGATAGTGAGGCATTTTAATGCCGTTTAAGTTAATAATAAGGAATAGATTATGTTAAATAAAAACACAATTAAAATTACAGCTTGTGATAACCAGCTTATTTTATTAGCACTTCAAGCTAATGGAACATCTAGCTATGAAATCTGCAATATACAGAGTGGTAACAACAATCCTGTTGATGTTCAGATACAAATTATCTCTGGCAATTATGATAAGCCTGTTGTTGCTAATGGTGTAAACAAACCTTTAAATGCAAAACATCAAGTAACTTTGCCAAAAGGTGAGTATAAATTAGTTTACGCTGGTGTTAATTGGGGCGGTCCTTATGATTTTAAATTCAAATTTAATGATATAGAACCTTCTTTACCAAATGATCCAGATAAGCATTTATATGGTGTTGTTTGGGCAAAAGGAGATCGTGATATTTCGTTTATAGTGGACTAATTGAATATATCCGAACCAAGGTGAGCTTACGCCGAGATAGCTCAACTTTATTTTTTTGATCTGATTTAATCATTGCAACCAATTACTAAGGATGCA
>JABSOI010000044.1 GCA_013216015.1 Alteromonadaceae bacterium
ACCACCGTTGCTCCAAGCCTTGCCTGAAGCGAGATGCGCATGATACGCTTCTCAGTTTTGATGTCAACGTTTATTTTAAAGTTTTTTGAACTTCGTTTCTTATTCGAAACTAAACGTTAAGTTGACTGTTTATGGCTCCCTAAGAAGACTAAACTTATCAAAACAGTTCTTTGAGTTACCCCTTGGAACTGGATGCGCATTTTAGACACTTTTAACTTTTGGTCAACTCTTTTTTGATATTATTTAGAATTATTTTAAACTACCCCTTTAAACGTATACATTTCGACCATACCGTATATTTATTGACTTGTGGCCCGTACCTTTAACTAAGAATCTTACTGATTCTTTGTCAGCTATTAATTATTTGTTATTAATAACACCACCTTCATAAGAATGAATACAATTAACTTTCTAACGGATAAATGCCTAATTCACTGTTATAAACATAAACTTAGATAAAGAAAAGCATTGAGTTACTTGAATTGTTAATTTTATGAAAATAGCTAACCACCCAGTTTTTATTAACTAAAGACTATTTCCCCATTGCTGAGCTCCACTTTAATCACCGAATTCCCGGTATATTTACCCGCAAGAATATATTGTGCCAATGGGTTTTCTATTCCCTGTCTAATTGCTCTTTTTAAGGGTCTTGCACCAAACAGGGGATCAAATCCAGCTTCAGAGATTAATGCCAGTGCCTCTTTTGACACTTGTAATTTCATATCACGTTCAGCAAGTCGTGCTGATAAAGCCTGAATTTGAATGGCTGCAATTTGCTGTATTTGCTCAGATACCAACGGATGAAACACAACGGTTTCATCAATTCGGTTTATAAATTCGGGGTTAAAGTAATGCCCGACTTCAGACATTACATTAGCTTTCATTTCTTCATATTGACCCCATACAGTTTGCGCGCTTATTTGTCATTGAATATTAAACTTCGAACGCTAGGGATTTTGGATCCCACTTTGTCCTAACTGTCAAATCCCGTAAGGTTTAAACTGACTGTTAATAACAACCCTTTTATAAAGATCTAAATGGGTCTTTTCAGCCATAGGTTACAATATGTTAAACTTCAAAAATTTTGGGTTATCTGATAGGGTCGCCCGACATAACAGTCAAAACAGTCAAAACAGGGGGGCAAGTCTTGCCTTTTGCTTCTTGCCTTGTAATTCTGTATAAAAGGCTAAAGGCAAGACCTGACTCACGGCATTTTATATGTGACCCCTTGCACCCGTGTTATACCAATATGAATAATTATAAAACGACGGATTGACCCACGGAACAGCCCATACTGAATGGTTTAAATGGGGGGTTAGTTTCAAGTTACTAATAAATCTTTACATTATTATATACCCGTGGTCATTCAAGATGCGGGAATTTGAGGTGAATTTGAAAGTTTATCTAAAAGGCGCTTGATTGAGCAATAGCGGGCTATTGGGATTGAAAGCAACGTAGTAGATAATCTTTTAAAACGCTTCAAAACCTGCATTTTGAATGATTACGGGTATACAACCAACTGGTTCTGGTTTTATCCCTTTCACGAAGACTTGTCGTGCTCCATTCCCTTCTATATTATCGTACCCGAGAGCCTCAAGTTTATTTTTTACTACTTCTTTGTAAGTTCTGCTGCCAGATTGAAATAAAAGTTCACCTCTTCCGGGCCTCAATAGTTTATGAGCGGAATCTATCCATCCATTTAAAGTATCATCTGAAAAGGGGTTTATAGGCCCTGCGCATACGTACTCAAACTTTACTTTATCAAATCGCCCTGCACCAGAAGCAAAAGAAGCAATATTATGTTCATCCAATTCAGAAAGGTCTACATTACTGTCAGGTTCTACATTCATATCTAAGTCAACTGTATAATCATCATCATGATTCATTCCACAAGTATCAGAGCTGTGTCCACAACCTATAACCATTGTGTAAAAACCAAGATCTCTATTCAAACATTCTGCAATCGTGGGCATAGCAAATTTCTTTTATTAATTATAACCATAAACGTAGCAAACTACTTTTTAGTAATTATATCAGAGCATTACTAGAAATCAATATTTCAGTTCAATGGAGAAAATTAACTACTTGGAAAAGCTGAGGATCGCATCTTGCCTTTTGCTCTGTTTTGAAAACGAGTTAAGCACAATTAAGAAAGCCATGAAAAAATTTACATTCCGCTCAAAACCTAAATAAACTCAAATTAACAAAATACACCATGTGTAGGATCACCAGAATAGCTTTAAATGCTTCTTTATACAATTTCGCTTACCTTTCTTCAAAGCCTGCATCAGCTAATGATAGTATATCCAAACACAGCAGTTCTTAGTGAAATTAGAGGGAAACTTTAAGGCGTCAACCACTCTTGTGGCAAGTTTTCTCTAACCAATTGAGTAATACTGACATTCAAAATATTGTATTGCTCGCTGACTTCTTCAGCAAATTTTGATGGTAGATGGCTTCGGGCAATGATCATTGCATTGGGGTACTTTTCTTTTAACCAGAGTGACGTTCTTAAGTTATCTTCCGGTGAATCTGTACATAAAATAATAACGGGCTCTGAATTGGTGAGATCAACTTTATTACGTAGTTTATCCCAAATTTCAGGGTGAGATATATTGCCTTGGAGTACTTCTCTGCGGTTAAAGTTAGCTAACTTAAGCTGTTCGTCAACAACAAGAACTCGACGCTCAGCATCAATCCCTATGATCGCAATGGTATCGATTTCTTTTTTAGCATTACGTTGAAGCTCTTCTAAAATAGTTTGACCAAACAAGCCAAAACCAGCAATAACTACCACATCTTTAGGTTTGGTTTTCGAAAAATGAAAGCTTAAATCATGCTTCACTAATGCTGATGCAGCTAATTGATAAGAATTAAAAATAATGCATTTTTGCGCAACATAAGACTGCGCCATAGAACGCATAAAACGAATACTTTTACAGTGAATAATTATCTTATTTTCCAGCTCTGGCACCAGCTTTAGAATTTTATTAGCGGCTTCGTAACCTTGAAAATTTTCATTACCAAGCAGCAAGACTTTACATGCTTTATGTAATCGCAATTTTTGTAAGAAAAAACTGTGGGTAATATCTCCAACGATAATATGGGCATCAAATTGTTGTTTGAACTCAATCGCTTTTATCGGATCAATTTGAATATCAATAATGAGAACCTGGACTTTTGCAGAGGTTTTTCTTAACTCTTTTAAATATGTTTTAGTTAATTCACCTGAGCCAGCAATAACAATATGATTGTTTAAACGATGCAAGCGCCATTTATGCGGAGAAAGCGTTTTAATCAAGGCTTCTATAAGGGTTGATGCTGCTAGAATAGGTGAGCCGAAATATCCAATCCACAGCAGTAAGCGACCTAAAAGCGGACCGCCAACAGGCGTACCTAGATCCAACCCGCCCATCACAAATAGACCAAGGCTATAATAAGCTTTGGTCAGAATATCAGCTGATACAATATCAGGACGTTCTGAGAGTGATACACCTGTCATAAGCCCGGTCAACGCAAATAAGAAAAGTATTATTGCTGTCGGCCAGCGCCAACCTAACCGCATTCTGGCTACAGACATATCATTAAATGACAAGGTATTACTCCTGACCCAAGTTCAAAGACTGGAAAATTTCATCCGGAATAGGTTGCAGACGTTTCTCTTTGTCCAGGCAAACCATTTCAATTTCCCCAATTACCGCTGGTTTATTAGCATTGGGTCGCCACACTTCCTGTCGCCAAAGCGTTCTATATTTACCATCAAGTTTATAAGTGGTCCGAATATCACAAATTTCAGCAAATTCAACACCATCCTGAAACGTCAGGTTCGCTTTATAAACTGCAAAACCCAAACCTTTTTCAGACCAGAGCTTTGCTAAGTTATCACTGTCAATTACATGCTCTCGCGCCCGTTCGAAATATTTCAGAAAATTTGGATGATAAACAACACCGGAATGATCGGTATCTTCGTAATAAATTTGTACAGGGTGGTGATATGTCTTACTCATATTATTTCTAAAATTAGCTCCTGCAATTAGTGCGTTATGTTACATGTAAAACCAGTGCCTAAAACAAGTACCGAAAACCAGCACCTACAATGACTTAGATGACAATGAAACTTTGAGTAGCTCCATACCCTCTTCAATAGTAAATAATGGCCTGTAAGCCAACTCTTCTTTGGCTGCACTTATATTGAAATAATGGCTGGTGGAAAGCTGCCGGGCAACAAAACGGGTCAGTATTGGCTCCTGCTTTTTACCTAACGCTAAATAAACACCTTCCAGTATAGCCCCTACAACATAAGCTAAAGAGGCAGGTACGCGTTTTGTTACGGGGGGTAAATCTGCACAAGTTAAAATTTTATTAAGCATATTTGCCATAGTGATTGGTTGATCATTACTGATAAAATAACTTTTCCCTGCACAAACTGGCTCTGTTTCACTTAATTTTACTGCTGCTAAAATATGTGCATACGCAGCATTATCTACATATGTTGTATCAACTAACTTATCAGTTTTACCCACTAGTTTTAACCGACCTGCTGAACCCCGTTCAATTACTCTGCTTACTAAATGCGGATCTTCCGGCCCCCATATTAAATGAGGACGTAAAGCGACTGTTTTTAGTTTTTTCTTTGAAGAGGTCGACGATGAAACAAGTAACTCATCACCGTTTGCTCCAAGCATCATTTGTTCAGCTATTGCTTTCGACTCGGCATAATAATTTAAAAAATGTTCGGCATAAGGTTGAGATTCATCTATACCGTTTTCATCAACTCCAGCAAAAGTAACGCTGGGTGTACTGGTGTAAATTAACCTGTCGATACCTAATAATTTACAGCTTTGCAGCACATTGCCTGCACCTTCAACATTAGGATCATAATAATCTGCTTTTGATCCCCATACACCAGCCTTGGAAGCAACATGAAAAACAAGATCGCAACCTTGCATTGCAGCCCTTAAAGCTTTGGCATCACAAATGTCGCCTTGCAACATAATTACTCCCATATCACTTAATTCGGGATAATAACTGCGCGCAAAACCTGTAACTTTAATATCAACAGAGCGCAAATAACGACAAATAGCTTTACCTAAAAAACCACCTGCACCAGTGACAAAAACATGATCAACTTTTGTGGCTAAATGCGTTAAATCGCGCAAAGCCTGCTCAGGGAGATGATAGTTGTGTTCCATATTAATAGTTGTGTTCCATATTAATAGTTGTGTTCCATATTAATAGTAGTGTTCCATGCTAATAGTAGTGTTCCATGCTAATAGTTGTGTTCCATGCTAATAGTAGTGTTCCATGCTAATAGTAGTGTTCCATGTTAACTGTCTCATATTAGTTATTTTTCATGTTAGTTTTTTATGTTACTTTTCACTGTGAGTAAAATTCTTACCTAATTCTTACCTAATTCTTATTTATACGTTTTTTGCGCCCAAACAGCTAATTTTTCGCGAAATATTTTTGCATTGTGGCGAATATCAACAGGGAAATCAGGGTGAATCAAAAAGCGTTCAATGGTATGGGTTTGTGAATGTTTACTTCCAAGTTCTTTAAGCTCAGCGAATAATTGTTTTTCGCTGGCACCTGATATTTTTTCAGCACCTTTTTCTAATTCAATACAAAGCAAAGGCTGTATTTCAGACTGATTTTCATACTGCTGCCCGCCTTTCACTTCAGTATTCGTTTCAAAAGAAACCAGTGCAGTACGCCTCACTTTAGGATGACAATTAAAGATCCGCTCACAAGGAATTGAGAAAAACACTCCACTTGCTGTTTCCACCCGATGTGCTTTACGACCACACATCCATAATTGCCCTTGTTGATCAAAATAACCTAAATCCCCCATACGGTGACGAATACAGCTAACGCCTTCTTCAGTAAGATCGGTTATCTTTGCTTGTTTGGTTGCACTGTCTCGCTGATAATAAGACTCACTGACCATTGGGCCTTTAACGACAATTTCACCAATACTGCCTGGCGGTAATTTTAGGTCATCGTGCCAATGGCTAATGTTATCTTCCGTTATTTTAATAATAGCAACATCGACACCATCAACCACAGTACCTACACAAATACCGCCGCCGTTGTCGGTTATTTCTGTCGTAGTCAACAAGGTATCACTACCAATTTTCGTTAAGGGTAAAGACTCTGTTGCACCATAAGAAGTAAGTACTTCAACGCCGCTCTCAAGCATATGACAAAATCTTTCTATTGAGGCTATAGTTGCAGGCGCTCCCGCAGAAATCACTCGTTTTAAACTCGATAATTTTTGTACTTTCCCAGGTAAATTACCATATACATTTTTCATCGCCGCCTGCCCCAGCACTTCAATTAAAGCGGGGTTAGCAAATAAATTGGTACATTGATATTTTTTAATTGCCGCAAAAATAAACTCAGGATTAGCTTTAATCGGCTTGCTGGCATCCATATCAGGGACAATTGATGCCATACCTAATGCAGGGCCGAATAAGGAAAATAATGGAAAAGTAGCTAAATCACGTTCGCCGCTGACTATTTGATAGTCGTTCTGGAGTACGTTAATTTGTGCTTCAAACATTTTATGACTGTAAACTACACCTTTAGGTGTACCAGTGCTGCCACTGGTAAACAAAATCGCCGCCATTTCATTTTCTTCAAGCTTAACCATTTGATAAGGATCGTTGCTAGAATAACGTGTCAATATTTTGTTGAGAGTCGGGCCGCCAGTTAAAGCCGCCGCCAAAGAAGAATCACTGACGGTCAGTAAAAATTTTACGCTGTTTTTCCCCCAGCCAAATAATTTACGGGCGATGTGTGCTTTGGGAATGCCAATAAAAACATCCGGTGCCGATTCAATAAAACATTGTTTGAGGTTTTTGGTGCCCATACCCGGATCAACAAGAATTGGTACAATGCCCGCTTTAAACAAAGCAAAAGTCAGTGCAAAAAAATCTAAACTGGGGGTAACCATCAGCACTGCTTTCATGCCACGTTTTATGCCATAAGCATTTAAAGCAAAGGCGATGGCGTCACTTTTTTTATCAAGTGCGGCAAAATCTATTTCACTGTAATGCAACTTGCCCTTTTGATGTTTTTGCACGGCAACCGCAAGCGAGGTGGGTATTTCAAGTGCTGCTTGTTTTAAATGACGACAAAAATTGGCATTGGCAGCTATCGTCATGTTAATTTCCCTTCTCACTGGAATTTTCATTTTTACTTGAGCCAGTGCTTGCCAGGAAATCACGAATTAACGGTACAACTTCATCACTGGCATCTTCTAAAATATAGTGACCGCAATCATCAAATTCATGCACTTGGGCTTGTGGTAAATATTCACGCCATTGGGCCAAAAAGTGTTTGTCGAAAACAAAATCTTTTAAACCCCAGCAAATCAAGGTGGGCGTGTCTGTAAACTTTGATAAGCCTGACGCAATATCAGAAACCAACTGATAATTTCTGTCATGCTCCTTTAAAGGAATATCTTGCACAAAGCGCAGTGTAGAAATACGGTTTTTCCATGAGTTAAATGGTGAAATATAGGCTTGACGGACCTCACTTGCCATAGGTTTTCTTTTTACCCCTACGTAAGAGGCAATAGAAGAAAAAGCATTAAATCCGCGTACCAGAATAGTACCCAAAGTAGTATTTCGACATAACCACAATGCCCATGGAAAACTTTTAGTTTTTGGCAAATGAAAAGCTGCGGTATTTAATATGACTAATTTTTTGATACGCTCGGGATATCTCGCTGCATAACCCAGACCTATCATGCCACCCCAGTCGTGAACAACTAAAGTAATATTTTCACGGATATTCAAATGTTCAAGCAAAGCTTCCAAGTCGTCAATACGGTTCACTAAAGTATAATCGTAAAACTCATCGTCTGGTTTGTCAGATAAACCACAACCAATATGATCAGGCACAATACACTGATGATTATTACTCAAGGCACTGACTAAATGTCGATAATAAAAAGACCAGCTGGGGTTACCATGCACCATGACGACCGGCTCACCCTGTCCTTCATTTAGGTAGTGATATTGATGACCGTTTCTATTAAGAAAATTGCGTTTAAAAGGAAAGAGTTTATCTAGCATGGAGATCCCTATAACTGATATAAACTGTACTAATTTTATATGGTTATTTGTTAAAGTAAATGTGATGAGAATATTTACTCATCACACACTTTACGCCCCCAATAAGATGGAAGCAAAAATATTTACCACTTCAAACCTAACATCATACAATTAAGTCCACTGCCTATGCCTAAAAAGCTGACATTATCCCCTGTTTTCAAAAAACCTTGATCATGAGCCATCGCAGCGGTAACGGGCAAAGAAACCGTCCCCATATTACCTAAACGTTGATAAGTGGGAAATTCTTTTTCTACAGGGATACCCAAAGCAGCAAGTACTTGTTTTTGGTTTGCGACACCCACTTGATGACAGATCACTTTATCCACTTGCTCAATCATCCAATTACGTTGTTCCAAAAAATGGATCCAAGTATCTTTCGCTAAAGCAACACCTTCTCTGAGTAGAGAAACCGCATCGGTGCGCATAAATTCACGGTACAATTGTGGTCCCACTTCTTTTAGTCCCCACTGACACAAATCATTATGCTCTGGAGCCGATAAGTGACTCGCTCCCAACAATTGATGGTTACGGCTGGTTTTTAACGAAAAACTGCCATCAGTAAGTAAAACAGCTACCGCACCAGAACCACCAGTAAGGGTTGCCAACGAACATGCATAATTTTGCATCGTGGGGTCTGCCAGCATATCGTCGATTGTAACATCAACAATATGACGGGCCGATTCACAGGAAACAACCAAACCCGCTTTTATTTGTCCTAATTCAATACGATTGGCAATATCTAATATACCCGATAAAACCCCTAAACACGCATTGCTAATGTCATAAATAGCCGTATCTTTTAAAACCCCAAGTGAAGCGGCAATTCGACATGCGGTGGCAGGTTCATGCTGATCACGACAAACACCGGTATAAACAACAGCACCTAAGTCACTGCCAGAAATCCCCGATTCGTCAATTGCTTTTTGTGCCGCCGATATAGCTCCATCAGACAATTTATGCCCTTTTGGCCACCATCGACGTTCTTCAATCCCTGTTAAGACAGCAAGTTGCCCCATAGGAATACGGTATTTTTTATATAAAGGAATTAAACGAAATTCCAACTCTGAACTGGTAACCACTTCGGGTGCCAATTCATAAGTTAAGCTATTGATAAAAACGCGGTTATATTTCATGTATCAGTATTTTACTTGTTTTTGTACTTATTATATTGCTGAACATACAGCAGACAAAAAGCCTATGTTCAACTATTTATGATTACTGGTGCGCCATTTGAGCAAGAAAAAGGAAAGGATTCAACAAAAACCGCTAATTATAAAATATTTATGACGGCCAAATTAGATTTGTTAGCAATAAGTAATAAGAAACTGGCTTAAAAAACATACATTATGTCTTAATTTATCGTCATTAAATTTACTTTATATTTACTCTTCTAAATAATTACAGATCTACACAAATCAACTTATCAGTTTGTACAAACCTACTTACATTTAATTTAAAAAAATAATGTAAGTACCTGATAAAATTTAGATACTCTGTAATATGTCGGTCTAGGAATTAAAAAATAGGGATATTACATTGAACATACGATCAATCTTAGTCATTTCTTGCTTAACCTTTACTTTAATTGCTTGCGGAGGTGGAAGCAATAAACCTCTAACTCCTCAGGAAAAAGTACCTCCAATAGTTGTATCGAACACCGCACCCACTGCAATTATATCTTTAAATAAAAATATGGATGTCATATCTTATTTCCGCCGTAATTGAATTGGTTCCTCAATGAGTATCATAAAGATTAACTGAATAACCTTGATGGTTGAATTTGTGAAATTAAATCATTTATTGAACTAAAAGAACACATTAAAGGCTTAAAACTAACGCTGTCATAAATGGCACGGCTATAGCCCACCATAACCAACAAAAACTGACACTTACCGAAACCTCTCATGCCATTTCCCATTATGGTCCTTCTCACAATTTTCCTCAGTATCATAAGCAAGATGACCAGCCATATTCTTAACATTTATACCAATTTCATGAAGCTTTTTATGAATTAAAGATCTCAGTTCAACTTCACTCTCGCCAGACATAAACTTCGATAGATTTTCATTAGTGTCGAATATACAAACTACCTTTAAACTTCGAGGAAAATTAGCATAATTAACAAAGTGAGTCAGCCATTGAAAGCCGTCAATTTCCTTTAATGCAGTTTCGCATACATCAGTTAATACCGACCTAAGCTGATTTTCAATTTTTTTATCAGTTTTACGCATATTCTCATTGCTTCCTAAAATTTTCAGGCACAAACAACAGCCAAGTATTTTTATCTGTTTAGTGTCATTGTTTATTAATTAACGGCGATATAAGGTTTTCCAGCTATTACACCTTTTTGGTACTAAACCACTCCAAGGCAAGTTTTTCGTAATGTTGAATAAATCTATTCTTGCTTTGCATGTATTTATTACTGTCGTTATCGCAATTATTAGCAGCGTTTACTTTAACTTTTGCATATTCAATGGAAACCGCTTGATTCAAGCGCAAATAATCACGAAAAGCAATATGACGTTCTAAACTTAAATCACCACTTTTATAAGCATGAATATGATGGCTGCGCTGGATGCCGCCTTTCTGAAAGTAGCGTCTGCCAGCAAGACCATTTTCGCCTTTAACAAGGTAATTTAAAGATTCCATTTGATAAGCTTTACTATCTAACGCTTCTAAAGATGATACTTCTATTAAAATATCAATAATTGGTTTAGCTACCAAACCTTTAACAGAAGTACTTCCGATATGAAAAATTTCAACGGCTATTTTACCAAGCGTGTCAAAAAGTAATGCTCTCTCACTTTCAAATTGACTAGCCCATTCAGGATCATATTCCACAACTTCAATAACTCTACGATTCACCGCAAACTCCATAGCACATAACGAGTTGTAAAATTGCTCGTTTCTTATTGTTTTTTTCGTTTATAACTTTCGTTTTAACTATTGATAACTTAAATGCTAACGGACAGTAGCTTTTTCTTTTTCGGTTCTATCTTTTTCGGTTCGTCATTTTCAAAAAGTTAGAAATAGATTAGTGTAAAAGTTTAACTTAGTTTGTTAGGCGTTTATTTTCTTAAGTAACTCATTATAATTATTGCAGTATATAATTTTGTTCTTATACTTCTTTGTAAATTCCAGAATACGAACCATATTATCGCCATCAAATTTTTGATTCCACCAAAACATCTCCATAAAAGACGAGAAGGTTTCTTTGCAGAAATGACCTAATATAAACTTACGCAAAAGAAAGCGTTTAAAGATTCGCCATTGCCTTAATAAAACGGGTGGATTAAGAATTATGATAATATCTGCTTCGCGAAAAGAGTTCTCAAGCCACTTGTAATAGACCCCTTCAATGATCCAACTTTCATTAGACAATATTTTATTTAGCTTTTCGGTTCTTGACTCTTCACTAGAACGTATATACTTGTTTTTGCTTTGATCCCAGAACACATGATCAAGATTGTAAGCAGTCAGTTCGGTTTTTTCTTGTAGCTTGTTGGCGCTATATGTTTTACCACTGCCAGGGCCACCAATTATGTGAATTTTACGATACTGCAATACTGAACCTCATTGATGTCAAACGCCCTGATAATGGCAAATTGTATGCTAAAATCTTGAGGAACGTAAACACCAACTGTTTTTTATTCCTATTTATTATCTAATGTAGCATTTTCAATCAGAACAGAATCCACATGTAACCTACCATATAAAAATAACTTTTCTACTGAAGCTCATGATCTACTAGTACTGGCTAGAACAAAAACCCCAATCTTCTAGTCAGGTGCGAATATATCAAAAACGCCACTCTAAATTGTCACAAAGTAATAATTAATATTTTTAGACTCCGCTAGAATAAAGGGCTTCAAGAGGGATTTCCTAGGTATAACAAGACGCGCCCCCACAACACACGTTTTTAGCAACTTTATTTTACTTTTATTCAGACCAAGCTGCATATTCATTACCATTTGGGTCACTAAAATGAAATCTTCGTCCTCCAGGAAATGAAAATATTGGCTTAATAATGCTACCGCCAGAAATCTCAATTTTCGACTGGGTGACTTCCAAATTGCTGCTATATAACACGATTAGCGGACTACCGTTTTGGGTAGAAACTGTTAGCTCAGACTTAAAAAAACCGCCATCAACACCTTGATCGCCAAAACTACAATAATCAGGGCCATAGTCTACAAATGACCAACCAAAAACCGAACCAAAAAATTTTTTGGCAGATTCTACATTTTTAGCTGGAATTTCGATGTAATTGATCTTGTTGTGTATATTCATTTGTTCATTCCTGTTTAGCGTTTCAGCAGACTGTTTCGTAGCCGAACAAGCAATCAATAGAGCAGATAATAATATTACAATGATTCGCATGGTCACTTCTAATACTCAATTTTTCAGAGCCTATGTTTAATACTCATTAATATCTCATAATTTATATATATTAGAAATCAAATAATCTTCTATTGCATTGGTAACAAAGTCATTAAAAAATCTACAACTTATAAATTCAACGCTCAAGAACCGTAGTTACTCTACTAAAACACAGCATTAAGCGGTGGAATAAAAAGACTGATACGGACCAGTTTTTTTATCGATAACACTTTGATGACTGGCGGAGCAAGTTGTCGCGTTGTTTCTGTGTCTATTTGAAAAAAAACGCGACAGCTTGCTAATTGCGAGTGCAGTAACTTGTTAGCTGCAAAACTCATTTAGTGCTTCAATTGCAGCTTCAGCTTTATCCGCTTGAACAAAAATGTGATCGTGATAATAAGCAGCGATCACATTTGCACTTATATCGTTTTGGGCTAACTTTGTTGAAACCGCAGCAGTTAAACCAACGGCATCAAGGCTAGAATGTATCGTTAGCGTAATAGCCTTGAACACAGATTCAAATGAAAGCTTGCCAGATATTGCAGCCTCTTTTGTAATAACTAACGTCATTCCCTGGGCTTCACTAAATGACGCTAAAGGTGATAATTCAGCAAAATCGCCATATTTCCCTTTTACCGTACAAAAAACGTATTCATCTGGCAAAAGATCTGGTGACATTGATGAAAGTAACTTGCCTAAATTTGTTTCCCCAACCACTGGACTCTCCTTTTGTAACTAAAAACTTAAACCAAGCACTTAAACTAAGCACTCAAACTAAAAATAACACTCAACCCACCATTATCTCGATTAGCCAATCGGAGTTTACCCCCATGGGCGATGGCGATTTCATTGCATAAAGCTAAACCAACTCCCGTTCCTTCTGGTTTAGTGGTGAAAAATGGTAATAATGCCTGTTGCAGTTGTGATTCAGTCATACCCTGACCACGATCTGCAACGGTAAAAGACAAAATTTTATTGGCTTCATCAGCAGTCAGGGTGATATCTTTAATTTCAGAGCCTGATTCTTTGGCATTTTTCACCAAGTTTATCAACACCTGTTCAACTTGCACGGGGTCGAATTCAATTTTTTCGCTGCTAATATTACTTATGATCTGAACGGCACAAATATGTTTGATTGAGTCAATAAAGTCAGCCATCAACACCCATTCTTTCTTCGGTTCTGGCAAACGGGCAAAGTTTGCGTATTGTGCTATAAACTGGTGTAAGTGCTTGCTGCGTCTGGATATGGTCTCCAACATGTCAGGTAACATGTGATAATTGTCTTTAGTTTTTAAAATTTTCTTAGCTGAATTGGTTAATGACGATATGGGCGCCAGCGAGTTATTTAATTCATGACTGATCAGTCTTATCACTTGTTTCCAAATATCGTTTTCTTTGCGTGACATTTCAGTCGTGAGGTTTTTATACAAATACAAATGATGCGGTTTATTGTTGAGGTTAAATGTTTGACAATTTAGATTATACACCACCATTTCGTCACCCAGGTTTTCGGTGAACAAGCCGTCTTGCCGTGTTTTGGATGCATGATATAAATTTTCAGGCATTGATTTCATAATTTCAGTAAATTTAAGCCCTTCCAATCGAGTATTTTGATTTAACAATGTTTTAGCTGCAACGTTACTATAGACAATATGGCCATTATCATTGGTTAATATCAATGCTACCGGCGTCGCCTGAATAACGGTATCCAGTAACAATTCCCGTTGATAAATAGCCATACGTTCATCACGAAGTACCTTTGCCAAATCATTATAGGCTGTAATGATCTGGGAAAACTCACTATATTTTTCATCTTGAATAGTGACACCAAAATCTTTATCTTTAAAAGCATTAACCCCTACTTCTAAAGCCACAATAACATCTCTGATCGGATGTAAAAACTGACCAAGAAAAACCCATAATAAAATGATAGAAACGAGTAAAGTAAGTGGGATCATCCACTGGGGGGAAAGTTCAAAGGTCATTGCCAAAAAGAACATTACCGATTGAAACACCAACACTAAAGAAATATTAAACAACAACTTGATTTGCAATGATGGTTTCCGCATTAGTGACCTTAAAAAGTAAGTGATCTTAAAAAATAGTAACCTTAAAAAATAGTGACCTTGAGAAATTAATAGTTAAAAATCATATTCTACAACGATTTGTCCAACAACTCTTTACATAAAACTTTACTTAATACGTATAGCTAAATAAGTATGGCTTAATAAGAAATGTTGAACTTTTTCATGCGTCGATATAGCGCTGAACGACTAAGACCCAAAAAACGTGCAGCTTCTGAAATAACACCATTACATTGTGTTATTGCTGTCGTAATGTCTTGCTCTGTCACTTCTTCTCTGACTACATCAGGCTGTTTATTTTTAACCTCAATAGCCAAATGTTGAGGGGTAATAACTTTATCAGGAGATAATAATTTAGCCCGGGTGATCACATTGAGTAATTCCCGAACATTACCAGGCCAGTGATAATGTAGAATCAACTGTATACTTTCTTCGTCAAGGCTAAATTCCCCCGCTAAAAATGTATTAACTAAAGGTAAAATATCATCTTTTCTTGTCGATAATGCCGGAATTTTTAACTTAATAACATTTAGGCGATAATACAAATCTTCTCTGAATAAACCAGCTTCAATTGCTGCAGGAATATCGGTATTAGTCGCACTGATAATACGAACCTTTACTTTAATCGTTTCACTACCACCAAGTCGCTCAAATTCGCCAGTTTCTAGTACTCTTAACAATTTAGCTTGTCCCGCCATTGGTAAATTACCAATTTCATCGAGAAATAATGTACCGCCATCCGCGCGTTCAAAACGTCCAATGCGTCGTTTGGTTGCACCAGTATAAGCACCAGCTTCAGCACCAAAAAGTTCAGCTTCTAACAGATCCGCCGACAAAGCTCCAACGTTTACACAAACATAAGGCTTTGACTTACAAGTAGAGTTAGCCTGAATGATTTCAGCAATTTTTTCTTTACCTGCACCATTTGGCCCAACAATTAATACCGGAACATCTGCCACGGCAACTTGGGTTGCTATCTGCAATAACTGTAACATCGAATCACTACGAAACTGTACGCCACACAAATCAAATTTTTGCTCTAAAGCTAAATGTTGCTGACGTTTTTTAGCGGCTGTTTTACTCTGTTGACGTTGTAATTCACTAAGCTCCAATAAGTTATTGATAGTTACCATCAACTTATCGTCATCCCAGGGTTTCGCCAGATAATCGGCCGCACCTGATTTCACTAACCCAATAGCTGTTTCCAAATGAGTCCAGGCAGTGATTAAAATAACAGGAATATCTGAATTTATCTGCCTGATATCATTAAAAAGCGTTAACCCCTCTTCTCCAGAAGTAGTATCAGCCGTAAAATTCATATCTTGTACGACTAAATCAAAAGACTGTTGTTGTAACAACAACAAGCCCTCTTCAGGCGTATAAGCACAAATACAGTCCAGATGATTTATGGTAAACAAAACCTGTAATGCATGAGCAATATCATGGTTGTCATCAATGATCAGGATTTTCGATTTCATTATTAACTCTTTTTTTTCAATTTCAATTTAGGATTTACCCTGTTGCGAAAATGCTGATTTAGCCAAACTACCTAATAAAGCAGTTTGGCAATATGCCCAGTTTACCTGAATATAGTTACCTGAATATAGGTACCTGAATATAGGTACCTGAATATATACCCGTAATCATTCAAAATGCAGGTTTTGAAGCGTTTTAAAAGATTATCTACTACGTTGCTTTCAATCCCAATAGCCCGCTATTGCTCAATCAAGCGCCTTTTAGATAAACTTTCAAATTCACCTCAAATTCCCGCATCTTGAATGACCACGGGTATAGGTACCTTAGTATAGTTAGCTAAGTAAAGTTACCTGAGTACATAATACATCCTAAGCTGACCGGGTAACAATTGCAGGTGCAATATTTGCTGCACGTCTGGCAGGTAAATATACGGCTACCAAGTTAACTACCAGTAAGAAAAAAGCGGTAGCAAAAATATAACCTACTTCCAAAAAGTCAGTGCCGCTATTCTGGGTTATATCTAACACCAAAAACAAGCTGATTAACATACCAATAACTAACCCAATAAACGTCACTATCGCATTTTCCAACAAAAAATATCGAACTACGTGCCACTTGCTGGCACCTAACGCTCGACGGGTTCCTATTTGTTTCTTACGTTGCGTTACCAGAAAAGAAACTAAACCCGACATACCAAACGCTGTTATCAATACCAAAACCGCACTTATCACTAAAAATATCAGTGCACGACTACCTCTGCCATCATACATGCGTTTTTGCGTACGAGTTAAGACTTCAACACGGTTAAGATAACGACCGGGTGTTTTATAAAAAACATTACTGATGGTGTCTAACATACTCGGAGCTAATCCAGGCTCAACCCTAATAAGGTAATTAGGATCAACATTATTGGCCCATGTAACTTGAGGACGTAAAACCGTACGATAAGATTGTCCTTGTCTATTAAGCTGTTCACTATTCATGAAGTTACTGTAAACACCAATTATGCTAGCGGGTTTCGCACCTTTTTCCAGCCATAATGTTTTACCGACTGCAGGTCCATCATTAAATAAAGCCTCAGCCATTTGCTCACTGATCATCACAACTGAAGTAGGTTGCTTCAGCTCGTTTGCAGAGCCAAATAAAACTTCATTTTCAGTAAAAAATCGACCAGATATTAATTTTAAATCCAGTACACGCGGACCAGCAACATTGCTATCAAAAATATTGGTTTGAAAAGCCTGAGCTTCTTCGTCTGATTCTAAATAAACACTGACAACTTGTTGTGGAGCAAAAGGTTTTTCACTAACAGGTGTGATATCAATCACACCATCGAGTTGTTTTATACGCTCAATATCATCTATTACTGATTGGCGTACATCAATTGAATTATCATAAAATTCGGGTTCTACCGAAATAATATTTTCATGTGGAATACCTGAGGGTAGATTCCACTCTTTTAATGTGCCCATTGTCATTAATATTGACATACTAAGCACTCCAAGTGTTAAAGCAACTTGAATAATAATTAATATTGCAATCGCTTTATTGTGTTTTAAACTGAGTAAAATTGGTCTAATTTCCATCGTATTTACCTACTAAAGTTAACCTGTTAGCTTGACTTAATGAGCTCGTCTTGCCGAAAAGTGAATGAAAGTTGTGATCCCTGCACAGTTACTTGATGCTTTTTAGATTCATTACTAATTAATCCAATAACATGCAGCATTTCCACTGTTTTTAATGCAGTATCAAACGAGGTGATGTTCACTAACGAATATATGCTAGTGTAACTGCACATAAACAGTACAATTGCCATCCCTTTTCCCCGTATCAAACTCTTCATTTCCACTTCCTCAATTGTAAAAAATATATTTTAAAAAACTTTTGAAATATAACTTTATTGTGCTTTCAGTTGACTCGCCGGTGATACATTACAAATGCGCCAAATCGGATATAAAGCAACAATGATGGTGCTACAAATTGCAACTAAAAACGCCGTCGCGATCATTGCCCAGTTTAATTGATAATAGGGTAAAAGATCCCTGGCCATTATCGTATAATCTGATGAATACAAACTAATACGCATCATTCCCTGTAAGCCGAAATACGTCACAATGACACCAACAACGCCCCCCATGAAACCAATAATGATCACTTCCAGTAGGTGTTGATACATAATCACCCACTTTTTCGCACCTAATGCTCGTCGCAAACTAACTTCTTTAGAGCGGCGCATAAACTTAGCCAATAATATACTTACCGCATTAACCAAACAAACAGCAAAGAACATATAAGCCACAATAGCCAAATAGGTAATCATTCCATTTCTACCGTTTTCGTAGGATATCTGGTCATTTATATTGGTATAGTAATCGTTCATTTTTGCAACTTCCCGAGGAAATCGTCCGAATGCTTTTTGGCTTTCAATATATTGATTAACTGTACTCTTATAATCCTCTAAATTTGATTCACCTTCTATTTCAGCCCAATATGTGATCCATGCACATTCAGAATTTTGAAGTTGTTCTAAATTTGAATTTCGAAACTGTCTACTATTGGTTTCAGTAGACCAGCAATCAAACCGGGCATTTCTAGGCAAATCACTTTCAAATGCAAAACTGCTTGGCAGAAATGCTTGATCGGGACGTGCAGCACTATAGCTTCGGTCATAAAATTTTTGGGATAAATACCAATAATCAAGAACACCAACAACAGTTACCACTCTAATATCAATTCTCAATTGTTTACCAACACTATCAATACCGCCAAATAAATATTCGTTCGTTGCTTTCGATAAAACAATCACTGAAGCGCCATTTTGATCCTCTTCTTTCGACCAATAACCACCATACAAAAAAGGTGTATCAAACATAGTGAAAAAGTCATTTGTTGTTGCAGCCAATCTTGAGCGCAACGGGTGAATATTCTGATCTTCTACATTTAAAATACCCAATGTGCTCCAGGCAAAAGTTTGCGCCTTTGCAGAAGTATCCAATGCCATCAAATTCATGGTATCTTTGTAGGTAAAGTCAATCATCCTTGCTTGAAGATCAACTTCTTGTGCGTCAACTTCTCTATTATCAAGCTGTATTAAATATAAATTTTTACTTTTATAGGAAAGCGGGACATTTTCACTTAACGTAGCCATAGTGAGTACTGTCATGTAAAGACCTAAACCAATCGCAATCGCAGCAACCATTAAAAGGGTTAGTGAAGGTCGGTCTTTCAGGCTTTTTATTGCCAACTGAAGGTTATATGAAAACATAATAACTCCTATGCCTTTTTAATTAAGATGTCGCTACTATCATTAGTTAAATCACTTACTTGACCATCGAATATGTGAATATTGCGATGAGCACGTTTAGCTAGCTGATCATCATGAGTTACCATGATAATGGTGGTGCCTTTTGAGTTAATATCTTCCAAAAGGTCCATTACTTGCTGCGCCATTAATGAATCTAAATTTCCCGTCGGTTCATCTGCAAGTAAAAAGCAAGGTTCACCGGCAATAGCTCGGGCAATAGCTACTCTTTGTTGTTGACCACCTGACAGTTGTGTTGGTAAATGTTGCATACGAGAAGATAAGCCCACAATCTCTAATGCATTTTCTATACGTTCTTTTCGTTCCTTACGGTTAAAACCACGATAACGTAATGGCACATCTACATTGTCGAATAACGGTAAGTCAGGCAACAAATTAAAACTTTGAAAAATAAAGCCTATTTTTTCATTTCTCATTTGCGACAATTGGTTGTCGTTTAAACCTTTTACATTTTTTCCATCAAGAAAATAGTCACCTTCTTCAAAGGTTTCTAATAATCCTGCCAAGTTCAAAAAAGTTGTTTTTCCTGAGCCCGATGGGCCAGTTACTGACACAAATTCACCTTGTGAGATATGTAAATCTACTTTTCGTAATGCATGTGTTTCAATTAAATCTGTACGATATATTTTGCTGACATTTTACATTCTTAACATAGTGAATACCTGTCCTTTTATCTTAATGAGTTCTTTCGATTAATTTGTTATGACTAGTTTGTTATGTTGACCAGTTCGCTACCATTAAAATGTTCAATGTTGGAGATTACTATTTTTTCACCACTTTTCAGGCCTGCTATAATTTCAATTTCGCCTATACTTCTTGCGCCCAATTCAATTTTTCTTTTTACTGCTCCCTGCTCGGTTACTACATAGGCCAAACGACCACCACCCGATTCAACAAATGAACCCCGTTTAACTTTTAATACGTTTTCTTTTGATTCAATTAATATTCTCGCCGTCACCCGTTGATTTTGACGTAAACCTTTAGTGTTGTTTTTGTCAAAACGCATACGACCGACAACCTGTCCATTGGTTACTTCAGGTGAAATAGCCGTAAGCTCCCCATTGTGTTTTTCACCGTTAAAACTTATTTGAGTTTTTAGACCAACGCCTAAATCATCAGCGAAGTTTTCAGGAATATTGACTTCAACCTCAAAGATACTTAAATCAATAACCGTAATAATGGCAGCATTAGCCGTTACGGTGTCTTTATCACGAATATTAACACTTCCGATAATTCCATCGGTTGGAGAAAGTATGATTAATTCACTTACCTGGCGTTTAAGATCATCAACCACATATTGTTGTCTGGTTAACTGAGATTCTTTACTTTTAAGTTCAAACTCCATGGTTTCTTTTTGCAGCTGTAAATTTTGTAGAGCATGACGGTAAGCTAAATCAGCTCTTTTATGGGATGCAACATTTTGCTCCAGCTCCCTTTTGCTGATCAATGAATTTTTAATGCTATATTCTGCACGTTTTTTATTAACATCCGCTACTTCCAGATTTACCGATGCTAATTCAATGGATTGTTGATCATTTAGTAGAGTACTTTTGATCTGTATTTTATGACGGCCAACTTCAATATTAAGTTGGTCATAGGTCGATCGTTCTTGAGACAAGCGATTTTTCAATTCAGGACTATCTACTTCAGCCAACTTTTGTCCTTTAATTACGGTATCGCCTGCCTTCACTTGCAAACTAACGATGCCAGCAGATGCCGCGTATAAAGTAGGACTATTAGCAGCAACAATTTTACCTTGAACAGAAATATCACGCTGTAAGTCTCCCTTTGTAACAGTGGCAAAACGAAGACGCTCTTTTGAAATAGTCATGTCAGCGTTAAACAACAAACTAAAACTGGGGAAGACATAAAAAACAGCCATGGATATTATTAAAAGTGATAATAAAGTAATGCCTGTTTTTTTGTAGGGTCTGGTTTTTACCTCAATTTTTGTATCTTGACCTGATGTGTCTCTCATACCGGATAACTTCATAATTAAATCTTATTTTTTAATAATATGAAGTAGGAATAGCAACGACTGTGCCAAACAATAAACCCATAAATAACAAGCGCTTAACACAAGCACGTAGGGAGCATTAACTGACCGAACACCTAGCGAACACTTGCCGAACACTTAGCGAACAGGTGCCGAACATCAGTGGACTAATTGAAATGAATATTTTGAAGTGAAATAAGGTAAGAAGGGTTGATGGACGAAAATATTATTTAAAACATAACAGTTTAAAACGTGGCAGTTTTAAAAAATCATTCTTTTCCAAATATAAAAATCATTCAGATTTAATAGCCACTATCTGCGCAATAGCCTGTTTTTCCCCATTATTTGAATTTTCAACAATCCCCTCAAAACTATGTAAAATCTTCCAATCGGAAAATATTTGGGTCAATTCCCCATGATTCAATAAAAAATCAGGATTTTTAGGACGTCCGAATTGAGCTTGATCAACGGTAAAAGTTTCATAAATCACCATACCTCCAGGGACAATTGCTTGTTTGATTTGCTCAAACAAGGGACGGTGCAGATAACGAAATACTATAATAGCGGCAAATAACTTATTTCTAAGTGGCTGATTATCAATGTTATCATTTGCCAAAATGTTTTTTTCAAAATCAACCAACCATAAATCAGCTAATGCTTTATTACTCAAATAAGGTTCAACAAGTAACGACTGGCGAACTTGCTCAAGTGCCGAAGGTTTAGCGTCTGCAAATACCGTGGGTATTTTATTTTCAATCAAATAAAGCCCATTTCTACCACCACCACAGGCTAGGTCAAGGATAGATTTCTTTTTACATTTGCTTATTACTTGAAGTTTTTCGATATAATCTTGCAATAATTTTGAATGCATCTTTTACCCTTAAGTATCACATATAAACATTAATATCACGGACCAGAAATACCAGCTATGCAGCGCCAGATTGTGTTTCTATAAATAGCACTCATTGGCGAATCAAAATAGTCAGCCCCCTCTAAAAAGAAGTTCCGTTTATCTCTAAAAGATAAGGCATATTGGTTATTGACTGTAAGTTGGCTACTATCGGCTTCAATTTGAGAGAAGTCAGGGTTGTAAGTAACGTTTAGCGTTGAGTTTACGTTAATTCCCCACTCAACATCAATACCTAGCTCATTATTCGACGAAGACTTTTGCCAGTCACCATAGTTATTATATTGCTGATCTTTCGCTCGCGTCTGTGTGTAATTAGAAGTTAATGAAGGAATAATAAGTAGTTTGTTTGTTGGTTCAGCATCCTTAAAACCACTAAATTTAGCCAGTTGGCACAAAGAACAAGGATTGCTTCTGTCTTGCGGATTTAATTGGATCTGTTGTCGCTTATCCCGTGGGCAAACTCGCAATAAGCTAATTCCCCAAGTTTATTGGTTGATATCAGGAAAGCTAAGCACTTGAAGTGGGATTGCCATTTCAACGCTATATCTTTGATCGGTAATTTCAGTGGCCGAAGCCCAGATAGCATCCCATGAATCATTCTCTCGATCACCATTAATGACCGAATCTCTTTGGACACCAATAGCGTTAACATAAAATTGATAAGCACGGGTATTGTCGTTAAATGTGTCTAATATAATGGAAACAAAATCATCATCGTTAACTTTGTCTCGGTCACGATAAAAAGCTCTTATTTTACTTGGATCTGGATCAAGTGCCAGAAAGGCGACATATAAGTTTTCACCATCTTCAGCTAAATACACCGTTGTTTTGACATCTGGCGCTATATTTTCGCTTGGCGCAGTCTCATAGTTCAGAGGGACCGTAAAAGCATTACGCCAAATTTCATCATCAAGTTTACCATCGATTTTCGGCAATTGATTGACTCTAGGTATGGATAATTCCTTTTGGCTATTGGAGATAACAAGTTTAGTTTTTGAGGCAAAAGCGCTAGACTCAGCACTCAAACCAAGGCTTATTATAAAGCCATACAACAGGTAAAAAGATGTTTTTATATTCATAGTAAACTTATATTTCCTCTTCATGTGGAACATTATTAATCAATAAATTCCCGATTATTATTAGAATTTCCCGCCACCTCAAGTGATGGCTGGAAATAGAATTCAGGATAAATATGCTAACCTGCTCTTACTTAGTAAAGACCCATTTCTACCAATTTTTGAGCTAAGACCATAATATCCTTACCATTTTGTTTTACGGCTTTTACAATAACGTGATAAGGATGTTTATTTCCTCCTGAACATGGCGGCATGTAAGCCCCAGCTTTATCCCAATCAGGTCCGCGATGCACCGCTACGCTGAAGAAAGCTGAAGGTAGTTCGAATGTGTGCCCTTTAACCGAAGGTATAATAATGTTTGTATCACACTAAACATGAACATGAGTGCAAGCATGAACATACATATGAAAAATTTTATCCCTTAACAAAGTTAAATATCTTCAAATTCACCCACACTATTCGTTAGACCAATATTCAAAGGTTCACGCAGGGAAGATCCTATTTACATTCCATCTTAATACAAATAACCGCCTGAAATATAGACACTACTTGCCAGCTGTAATCATTTCATTACCATTTATATAAATGAATAAACATCAGTATCGTTGAAGATGAAACTATTCGGTTGTAATATCAGTTAATAATAAAAAGCTTAGCTGCTGTTCAAAAATAACAATGTTCTTACTTTTGACTACAATAACAACACTGCAGCGAGTTTAAATTAAGTAACATTGAGGAATGACTTAATGAATACCGTTTCAATTCACCAACAATCGACAAATAGTGAAGTACTGGCTTTCCAGATCCATTCAAATGAGAGCCATTCAAATAAGAGCAATGCAAATAAAGCTCCGCTTGATTGGCAGAAGATAAGTTATTTATTATTGTTATCTCGCGCAATGGACGATATAGAAGAACAAGAGCTAGTGCCTGCCAAACTGGTTTTCAATCAATTTTCAGCACGCGGACATGACTTCGCCCAGATATTAATAGGCACGCAATTAACCCATCCTCACGATGGTGCTACCGGCTATTACCGTTCACGCCCTTTTGTATTATCTTTAGGTTTAGATATTGATGATGCGGTGGCTTCGCCTATGGCAAAATCTGGCGGCTACAGTGATGGCCGGGATATTGGCGTAGTTTGTAATTATCCGAACGTTGAGCGCAAAGGTGCGATGTTATTTCCCATGTGTGGCGGAGTTGGTGCACAGTATTCTCCTATTGCCGGTTGGGCGCAATCTATTGTGTATCATAGAGATGAATTGAAAGATGAGTCATATCGTGGAGCCCTGGGTTTATCTATGGGTGGTGATTCTTCAATGTCTACCAGTGGTTTTTGGGCATCGTTAAACATTTCAACAACCAATAACTTACCTCATTTATTTTATATTGAAGATAACGGTTACGGTATTTCAGTACCACAAACCGTACAAACTCCGGGTGGCGATCAAGTCGCTAACTTATCAGCCTATAAAAATTTAAAAATTATTGATGGCGACGGTACAGATCCAATACTCACACCGAAATTAGTTCAAGAAGCGATTGATTATGTTCGCAGTGGTAAAGGTACTTGTTTATTACGTTTAAAAGTACCTCGTTTATGTGGTCATACTTTTCAAGACACGCAAACTTATAAACCCGAAGCGATGATCGCCAATGAACAGGCAAACGATCCTTTACCCAAACTAAAAACATATCTGGCCAAAGAACAAATTATCAGCGAAAACGAATGGCAAACTTTAGCAGACAAAGCGTATGAAGAAATTAGCCAAAGTGTAGAAAGAGCAAAACAACGCCCAGAGCCAAATATAGAAAATTTAACGCGTTATGTTTACGCCGAAAAAGATCAAAATGGTGTAGCAGAAGTACAACTTCGCGGTGGTTTACATGGTGATCATTATCAATTTCCTCAGGTCAGTGAAATAGCTAAACCTGAAGGCCAACGTCTGAATATGCAAACGGCTATTCGTAAGGTCCTGGATCATGAACTGGCCACTAATCCAAAAGTACTGGTTTTTGGTGAAGATGTTGGTCCTAAAGGCGGTGTTCACGGCGCAACCCTCGGCTTGAATGCAAAATATGGCGATCATAGAGTTTTCGATACCAGCCTTTCAGAAGAAGGTATTATTGGTCGTGCTGTTGGTATGGCACTTTCTGGTTTAATGCCTGTACCTGAGATCCAATTCAGAAAATACGCAGAGCCTGCTGCAGAACAAATTGTAGACACCGGCATTATGCGCTGGCGTACAAACAACCAGTTTGCTGCCCCAATGGTTATTCGTATTCCCGGTGGTTTTGCCGGTCGCGGTGATCCCTGGCATTCAATGTGCGATGAAGTGGAATGGGCACATAAAACAGGATGGCAAATAGCTATGCCTTCAAATGCCGAAGATGCTGCCGGACTACTTCGTTACGCTTTACGTGATAACAACCCGACTATTTTCTTTGAACACAGATTTTTACTCGATAGTCGCTGGGCACGCCGACCTTACCCCGGTGATGATTTTGTTATTCCATTTGGACAAGCTAATACCTTAATAATTGGGGACAAACTTAGCGTTGTAACTTGGGGGGCTATGGTTGAACGCTGTGAATTAGCAGCAGTCGAATTAGAGACAGAAAAAAAATTAAGTATAGAAGTTATAGATTTACGTACTATTCAGCCTTGGGATAAAGACACTATTTTGGCTTCAGTGAAAAAAACGGGCCGTTGTATGATAGTACACGAAGATAATTTGACCGCAGGTTTTGGTGCTGAAATAGCGGCGGTATTAGCCAAAGAAGCATTCTTCGACTTAGATGCACCTATTGAACGTTTAACCATGCCAGACACCCCTAACCCGCATAATATTCATTTGTTAAATGCTGCGTTACCAACGGTTGAACGTATTAAAGCCACCATGATCGACTGTATCGAAATATAAACAGGCAATAAAAATAATGAGTACTATTGAAATTATATTACCCGCAGCACAGCTTGAAGGTACCTCAGCAACTTTATCAAAATGGTTAGTGAAAATTGGTCAACAAGTACATGAAGGTGATCCAATAATTGAACTGGAAACCGATAAAGTTTCTATGGAAATTTGTGCTCCTCACGCAGGGTGTTTAAGCAAAATAATCGCCAACGAAGGCGAAGACATTTCCGTTGATGTCGTGTTAGGTTTAATTGATAGCAATGCAGTTTCGAATAGCTCTGAGAATACACCTGACAACGCACTGATCAGCGAACAGACAACTGAATGTAACAGCACAGGCGAAACAGAAGCCACTGTAGATCAAGCACAGGAAGAACAGAGAAAGGATGACTCAGACAGAAACCTGATTGGTCCGGCGGTACGTCGATTACTAACGGCAAACCAATTAGATATTAATCATATTTCAGGCTCAGGTCGCCGTGGCAGAATTACTCGTGATGATGTGAATGCTTACTTGGCTGATGTGCAATCAGGTAAAATACCAGTTTCGAAAGTTGCAGTCAAAAAACCAGCACATCCCTTCGCTGACGATTTACCTGCCGCCAGACCTCTCAATGGAACAATGGTGCCCCACACCAATATGCGCAAAGCTATAGCCACGCATATGGTAGAAAGCCTGTTAAATACGTCTCCCCATGTTACCAGTGTGTTTGAAATGGAGTTGACAAATGTCATTGAGCACAGAAAATGGCATAAAAAAGAATTTGCAGAATTAGACGTTAAACTAACCTTTACTGCGTATTTTCTGGCAGCAGTGGTAAAAGCCGCGCAAGCCGTACCCCAGGTAAACGCACGTTTTCATCAAGATGCTTTGGAATTGTTCACTGATATTAATATTGGTGTTGGCACAGCACTCGGTGATGATGGTTTAGTTGTCCCCGTTGTACAACAAGTGCAATCAATGAATTTGTTCAGTATTGCAAAAGCGCTGAATGCTCAAACTGAAAAAGCCCGTACCGGAAAACTAACTCCGGCTGATATGAAAAACGGAACTTTTACCATTTCGAATCACGGCATAAGCGGCAGTTTATTTGCGACACCGATCATAATTAACCAACCACAAGTTGCTATTTTGGGAATAGGTAAATTAGAAAAACGTGTGGTAGTTGAAGAAGTTGACGGTACTGATACTATGGTGATTAAACCTAAGTGTTATGTTTCACTCAGCATTGACCATAGAGCACTGGACGCCCATCAAACCAATAAGTTTTTAACTGAATTTGTAGAAGTAATCGAAACGTGGGGCGAGTAATCAACTCATTTTCTATGAAAATATGGGTAGGTAAAGATAGGGACAGGCATAAAATTAAAATGGCAATAACCCTCCCTCGTTCTAAATAGAAGTGCCGACAAACAAAAGTCGAATAAAGAATTATAAAACAGGAATAATAAAATCATGAAAATTAAAAGTTACGTAAATGGTAAATGGTGCTCTGGCGATGGTAAAACGCAACAATTACTGAACGCAGTTAATGACTGCGTCGTTGGTGAAATTTCTTCGTTAACTTCAGGTTTCGATGCAATACTTGATTATGGCCGTACCAAAGCAGGCCCGACACTACGTAAGTTAACCATTCATCAGCGCGCCGAAATGATCAAAGCACTGGCAAAATACCTGCTTGATCGCAAAGAAGACTTTTACCGTATTTCATACTTAACTGGCGCGACAAAAGCTGATTCGTGGGTAGATATCGAAGGCGGTATCGGCACAATGTTCAGTTATTCAGGCATAGCCCGCAGAGAATTAAACAACGATACTTTTATTGTTGAAGGTCCTGTTGAACCATTATCAAAAAATGGCACTTTTGTCGGTCGTCATATTTTAACGCCAAAAGAAGGCGTTTCAGTTCACATCAACGCTTTCAACTTCCCTATTTGGGGTATGTTGGAAAAAATCACGCCAAGCCTGATAGCTGGTGTACCCGTAGTGGTTAAGCCCGGCAGTGTTACTTGTTATCTAACCGAAGCCGTAGTCAAATCGATCATAGAATCAAAAATATTACCTGAAGGTTCAATTCAATTAATTTGTGGCGGTATCGGTGATTTATTCGATCATTTAACCGAACAAGATGTGGTTACCTTTACTGGTTCAGCATCAACCGGACAAATGCTGAAAACGCATAAAAATATCATCGCGAAATCTATTCCATTTACTATGGAAGCTGATTCATTGAACTGTTGTATTTTAGCTCCTGACGTTAAAGTTGAAGATCCTGAATTTGATCTTTACATTAAAGAAATCGCCCGGGAAATGACCAGTAAGGCGGGTCAAAAATGTACAGCTATCCGTCGTATATTTGCCCCGAAAAACATGACTGAAGCAGTTAGTGAAGCATTAAAAGCCCGTTTACTTAAAACGACAATTGGTGATCCTACCCTCGAAGGTGTTCGCATGGGTGCCCTGGTAGGTAAATCACAACGCGAAGATGTAATGTCAGTCGTTAAGCAATTAAGCCAGGGCAATGAAATTCTCTTGTCAGGAGAAGGACTTTGTGGCATGGAAAATTTCAACAGCATAGGTATTGAAAACGGCAAAGGTGCATTTATGGCTCCTACTTTGATCCATTGTGCTGATCCTCTGCAAAATAGCACCGTCCACGATGTGGAAGCCTTTGGCCCGGTAAGTACTTTAATGCCTTATACCGATATTGAACAGGCACTAGTATTAGCCAAACTAGGTAAAGGTAGTTTAGCCGGTTCGGTATTTACCTATAATAAAAATCATGCCCGCGATTTAATATTAGGTGCAGCATCACATCATGGTCGTATGTTGGTAATTGACAGAGATTGTGCACGCGAATCTACAGGTCATGGTTCTCCACTGGCTAACCTTGTACACGGTGGTCCAGGTCGTGCCGGTGGTGGTGAAGAATTAGGTGGTGTTCGTGCGATTAAACATTATATGCAACGCACCGCTATTCAAGGTTCACCAAGTTCATTAATGGCAATTACCAACGAATATGTTAAAGGTGCAACGACCACTGAAGATCGTATTCACCCATTTAGAAAATACTTTGAAGAATTACAAATTGGTCAATCTTTGACAACCCACAGACGTACGGTAACAGAAGCCGACATTGTTAATTTTGGTTGTTTATCAGGTGATCATTTTTATGCCCACTTTGATGAAATCGCAGCAAAAGATTCTTTCTTCGGTCAACGTGTTGCCCATGGTTATTTTGTTATTGCCGCCGCCGCAGGATTATTTGTCGATCCGGGACAAGGACCGGTAATTGCTAACTACGGCATTGATAATTTGCGTTTTGTTGAACCCGTTGTTATTGGTGATACTATTCAAGTTAAGTTAACCGCTAAACGTAAGATCAAAAAATCAAAACGCCCTGATGATAAATATTATACTGGTGTAGTGGTTTGGGATATTGAAGTTACGAATCAGCATAATGAAGCGGTTGCGATTTACGATATTTTGACTTTGGTTGAACGTCAAGAGCACGATTAGTAAAAAATTTTACGTAGGATGGGTTAGCCGTAGGCGTAACCCATCAAAATATAAAGCTGTAATCGATTAATTAGATTTTGGTTAAGTTTTATAAAGTGAAGGGATAAGTATCAAATGATGGGTTACGCCCTTGGCTAACCCATCTTACTGTGCTATTTGGTTCGATGATCTGATGCTTGAAAACGAGGACGGTCTTTTTGAATTTCTTTAAGAGGTTCAACTTCTCGTAAGCTGTTAACACAACGTTTAGCTAAATCGATATACTCTAACGTACCGTCTTTTTTCCAGTTAACTTCTTGCTCTGTCAATTGACGCAATATTTTAGCTGGTGTGCCAACCACCATACTTCGTGGTTCACAGCTAAAGTTAGTTTTAACAAAAGCAGATGCAGCAACAATAGATTCAGCCCCTATTTTTGCATCATCCATAACAACTGCGTTCATGCCAATCAAAGCATTTTCGCCAATTAAACAGCCGTGTAAAACGGCACCATGGCCAATATGGCTGAAAGGCTCAAGATAACAGTCTTTTTTAGGGAAACTATGTAAAACACAAGTGTCTTGAATATTGGAACCAGCACAAACATGAATGCGCCCAAAATCGCCACGCAGTACGGCATTGGGGCCAATATAACAATTGGCTTCGATGATGACATCACCGATAATTTCAGCACTGGGATGAATAAAGCTGCTAGGATCAATTACCGGAATAAAATCATCAAGGGCGTAAATTGGCATTTAATATGCTCCAAAAAATTAAAATTAAAATAATACTACAAAACAAGAATTAACATAAAAGATTATAAATGAGGTTTAAGCCATGCAACAAGAAAAAACTTACTTGAATATCACACTGGAAAAAAATAACGGCGTAGCTAAACTAACTCTTAACCGCCCGGATAAAATGAATAGCTTCAACGTGCAAATGCATGAAGAAATACGTTATGCGCTGGATGATATAGCTACTGACGGCGAAAGCAGGTGTTTACTGCTGACAGGAAATGGCCGTGGCTTTTGTGCAGGTCAAGATTTAGGTGATCGTGCAGTAACGGCTGATGATGCCAGACCAGATTTAGGCCTTTCAGTAGAAAAATACTACAATCCTCTGATCCGCCGCCTAACAGGTTTAAAAATGCCGGTGATTTGTGCGCTTAATGGAGTTGCTGCAGGTGCCGGTGCCAGTATTGCTATGGCGTGTGATATTGTTATTGCAGCTCGCAGCGCTTCATTTATTTTATCATTTTGTAAAGTTGGTTTAATACCAGACTCAGGCAGTTCATGGCACTTTACCCGCGCTTTAGGTTTACCAAGAGCTAAAGCATTAGCTTTGTTAGGTAATAAATTAAGCGCAGAAAAAGCTGAACAATGGGGTTTAATTTATCAGGTAGTAGACAATGAACTTTTAGCCGATGAATCGATGACATTAGCAGAACATCTTGCCTCTCAGCCTACAGAAGCCCTAGCCAACATAAAACGCCTTATGAATAGCTCATTTGATCATAGCCTGCATGAGCAACTTGAGCGAGAGCGTGACGCAATGCAACACTTAGGCAAAAGTGATGATTACAAAGAAGGTGTCGCCGCCTTTATGGAAAAACGCCCAGCTTCTTTTACAGGTAAGTAGCTACATTGGTAAATAGGTAAATTGGTAAACAGAGAAATAGGTAAATATGATGAAAGATGTATATATCTGCGACGCCGTTCGCACTCCCATTGGCCGTTACGGCGGTTCTTTATCAACGGTAAGAGCTGATGATCTGGGCGCACTGCCGATAACAGCCTTGATGGAACGTAACCCGCAAGTTGACTGGACACAAATTGATGAAGTTTATTACGGCTGCGCCAATCAGGCAGGCGAAGATAATCGAAACGTTGCCCGAATGAGTTTATTGTTAGCAGGCCTGCCAACAGTTGTACCCGGTGTAACAATTAACCGCTTATGTGGCTCTGGTATGGACGCAATTGGCACAGCCGCCCGTGCTATTGCCTGTGGTGAACAATCAATGGCAATTGCCGGTGGTGTTGAAGCAATGACCCGTGCTCCTATGGTCGTGGGCAAAGCAGAATCAGCTTTTTCTCGTCAGGCAGAAATGTTTGATACCACCATGGGCTGGCGTTTTATTAACAAAAAACTTAAAAATGAATACGGTGTTGATTCAATGCCACAAACAGGTGAAAACGTTGCCGAGCAGTTTAATATCAGTCGTGAAGATCAAGACCTTTTCGCTTTTCGTTCACAACAAAAACTTGCCACTGCACAAGAAAATGGCGTTTTCGAAAAAGAAATTATGCCCGTTACGGTAAAAATAAACCGTAAAGAAACCAAAGTATTCAGTACCGATGAACACGGTCGCGCCAGCACCACGCTTGAAGGCCTTGCCGCATTAAAAACTCCTTTTAGAGAAGGTGGTACGATTACCGCAGGTAATGCTTCAGGTATTAATGACGGAGCCTGTGCCTTATTAATTGCTTCAAAAGAAGCTGCTGCGGCTAATGGTTTAACACCTATCTCACGTGTCGTTGGTATGGCTACAGCGGGCTTGGAACCGCGTATTATGGGTGTCGGTCCGATTAATGCCACTAAAAAAGTTTTAAAACAAACAGGGCTAACCTTAGATCAAATGGACGTTATCGAATTAAATGAAGCATTCGCAGCTCAAGGTTTGGCTGTACTTCGTGAACTTGGCATTAAGGATGATGACGCAAGAGTAAATCCAAATGGGGGCGCTATTGCATTAGGTCATCCGTTAGGCATGAGTGGTGCTCGTTTGGTAACTACCGCTAGTTATCAATTACAACGTACAGGTGGACGATATGCTTTATGTACTATGTGTATTGGTGTTGGTCAGGGCATTGCGTTGATCATTGAACGGGTTTAGTTAAATTCAGACTGTAGGATGGGTTAGCCTGAAGCGTAACCCATCGATCAAATTCAGCCTCTAATTATTTAATGTAACATTAATTATCAACAGGTTAGTTAAATGGCTCTTGAATAAGAATACCCAAGAGCCTGATCTTATATTTGATTAATTCTCAGTTATTATTAATCAGCGACCATTATTCAATGACAATAGTTAAATTTACACCAGAGAAGCTGCTGTAACCATATATTGAATAATGCCAGGTAGCAGTTGCTGTTGTTTGAGTGCAAGTTTCTGAATTTCCATTTTTCCAGGGCCTGCAATCATAAGAGGATGAAGTAGGCTGACTGTCTTTTCTGAGATATAAATCTGCATCACCCGTTCCACCTGACATAGTTACCGTAATATTTGAAGCATCAGCCGGAGCATCAATAGTAAAATGCTGCCAAGTACCTTGATTACCCGACAGGTTTGATTGATTTTCTTCAATCGGTAATGTTGAACCACCCGTAGTATAAGCACCTGTTATATTCACATTTGAGTAAGCAGCATAACCATGAACTAAAACTGAATAGTCGCCAGCGCTTGTGAACGGACAAGTTTCAGTATTTCCACCTACATACGGGCGACAATCATAATTACTTGTACTTACGCCTGAACCAAATTTTACGTGTAAATCTGCATCGCCAGAGCCACCTGATATTGCAATTGATATATCACTGGCACCCTGAGGGATACTAAAACTGAATAATTTCTCTCCCTCCTTGCTATCACTGATATTTATCGCAGTGTTATTTACCAATGGTGTAATATCAGGTGTTCCACCACCACTAACACGGAAATTTGCAATGGTAAAAGCCTGTACATCATGTACTCTGGCATTATCTTCTAACGACGCAGAGCCTGTTGTTTGACCATCTTTATAAATATCAGGATTAGACCATTGCTGGATTCGATTACCACCAGTATTACTTGCACAACCATAAGCCATTACACTACGCCAAGTACCTGATGTAACGTTACAATAACCATGCCCAAAGGAAAATGGTGTACTAGTAGGATCATTTCGAACGATATGTCGGGCACCAAATAAATGCCCTATTTCATGACCAAAAGAATAATAACCTGTACCACAACTTTCTTTAGCTACGGCAACAGCGTTACTTTCATTCGCGCCAATTGCTCTGGCTTGACCACAACCACTGTATAAAGAATTACCCACCATTAAAATCATTAAATCGGCATTATGTTGATCACGTAATGTTTGTAATTCCCCGCCATATTGATTGCTTGAATTTGCCATATTATTAAGATCTGTCCCAAAACTTCCAGTAGGCGAATAACCCGTTTGATAACTATGAACAATATTCACTGAAGTACTTACATTGCTATTGGTATAACTGGTATTAGTTTCCAATTCTAATAACGATATATATGCCGCAATATCTCCTGCATCAGCAGCAAAATCAGCAGTATAAGCAACAATCACCGTATACTCTTCACCAGTATCTTGCGCAAGAGTTACAGCTTGTTGTGAGGCAGCTTGAGTAGGCGTAGCCGCATCAAAATTATTTTCTATGCCACTATCAAAATAGCTTTCATCATGATCTAGCATAAAATCAGGATCCATCAAACGTATAATATGATAAGGTCCGGTGAAATGACTGATTTTATATAACTGGCCATCAACTCGGATGGTGCCAGTATAATGACCATCAATGTTGATCAATTGTACACTGTTATGATTATCACTTGCTGTTGCAGTAATGTTATATGATTTTTTTCCTTTTTTATTCTTTTCTTTTATACTTTTAAGTTTTAACTTTCGTTGATTATTATCAAAAATATTAAGGGTGATTTCCCCTCCTTTTCTAATTTTTTTCAAGAAGTTTTTTCCAAGCTTCACATAAGCAACATCCAGTACTTCACGAGACTGACGCAGTTTATTTAAGCGTTTTTGAAAACGTGTATCTTTAGTCTCTTGTTGGATCATTCGTGCAGATTTACCGAATGGTGCATCATTAAACAAATCAGTTGCTGCCGCTTGCACAAACCCTGTACAACATGCTCCGAGAATAAATAAGGTGTTAATTAATCTTTTTTTCATTATTAGTCCTTTATATTATTGTTATTCCGAGAATATTTTTTGATCATTGATTTTTTGCTTATTAATTGTTTTGCTCATTAAATATACAATCAATCAAATACATGTCAACAAAAAGTTAAAATAATGTTTAGGTAGTGTATAAATAATGAGCGTACTCTTTAGTTAACCTCCCTCCAAAAAGTCTTTACCCTTTCATTGCCCTAAAAACACCTGTACTATTATTTTATCGTTCTTAACATCACCCAAACGACTTGCCTATGTCAGACAATTCTAATAATCCACAAAAAAAAGCTAAGCAACCGGCAGGAAAAGTTCATTGCACTTTAGACCTGCAAACTTTCTTACCTTATAGAATGTATTGTTTAGCCGCGCAAATGGCACAGGCAGGTAATGATTTACCTGAACTATTAAGCGAAACGGGTATTACAATTGGCGAGCGGGAATGGCGGGTTATTTCTATTTTAGGGGCTTATGGTGGTTTAACTAATGGTCATGTTGCTGATGCGTTGAAATCTGATGCGGCAACCGTTTCCCGCGCAGTTAAGGTATTAAAAAATCTAAACTTTGTTGACACCCTGAATTCAATAAAAGACCGTCGAAAAGTTTTGATTTATTTAACCCAGACCGGGGCCGATTTTTACGACAAAATAACGCCTAAGCGAATAGAAACAGGACAAATGATCGATGATTGCTTCACTCACGAAGAGCTTTCTACCCTGCACCATTTACTCAATAAACTGGACCGTCATTTACAACATTTGGAAAATGAGTTTGAGGATGAGTGGGAGTAATTTGAGTATAATACCCGAAAAACATCCTCAACAAACCTATGTTAAGGTAAACCTATTTCTGCAATTTTCGTTCAACTAATCTTTTCTCCATCTAACCAAGGGCCCTACACGCTCGGTTTTGAATTACATTCAGATGATTGTGGATTATTTTTGATTCAACAATAAATTCGCATAAAGCTTAATAAAAATTAATATAAGTTGATTAAATAAATATGAATAGTGAATTATTTATTAATACATTGTATATTCAATTACGAAGGAATTCATACATACTGCGTTTAAACAACTTGTTGTCCAAACGCAGTCAAAAAATCAAAGAGGTTACATTGAAAAATTTACTTTTGATTACCGTATTAGCGTGTATTTCAACATTTTCAATTGCTGGCGATAAATTATCCGCAGCTCAGTTAAAACAAAAGGCGGAAGCCTTCTTAAATGCGAAAAATGCCCGTCAACAGCCAGATACCACGGTTGACGATATTAACAATTACATCTCATTGTTAGCCGATAAATTTATAGATGAACATATTAAATATAACGTAACCATAACCAGCAAAGATGAACTTCGCAAAAGTATGATCGCAAAAATGAAAGATAAAGTTTCTTTCAGCGAAATTAATATTGACCAGTTAATGTATGGAATTGACGTAGTGTTTGTAAAATACACTGAGCACGCAAAGGTTAAGCCTGCCCATCTGGACAAAGTAATTGAATACACAGTTACCAATATATTGTCACTTGAGTTCGATGAAGATGGTCTGATAAAGCACATTCGTAGACATCATGGCTTCTAGTTTTCCTGATAGGATAACGAGTTTGTAAACATTTAAGCTTACAGCGCTATCCGATTATTTATGCTGTCCGTGGAATTGATATAATTATTCAAAGAATATTTACTTTGCGAATAGCTCTAACTCAATATTTCTAAAGCCTTTAAACTCCAGCGCATTACCAGAAGGATCGGAAAAAAACAGTGTGCCTTGTTCGCCAGCCTCTCCTTTAAACCGCACATACGGTTCAATGATAAAGTCATCCATAAACCCGCTAACTTTTTGGGCGAAAACTTCCCAATCATCAAAGTTCATAACAACACCATAATGAGGCACCGGAACTCCTTTCCCATCCACAGGATTTGAAATATTTAATATCCTTCCTGTTTTACCAAGTTGTGGATTTAGATGGGTTACAAACTGGTGACCAAACATATTGAAATCAATCCAGCTTTGAGCGCTTCTACCTTCAGGCAGTCCCATCTTAACGCCATAGAAATCTCTGGCCTCATCAATATCACGAACCTGAACAGCTATATGGAAAGGTGTTAATTGCATATATTCTCCTATATGTAACGTTTGCTTTTGTAATTAAAGCACGAGTTGAGGGTCAAACAAATATGTGGTTCTAAGTTAAAAAATATGTGAGCCCAAGTTAAAATAAATATGTGGATCCAAGTTAAAATTAATCATTAGCTATCAAATCTAACCTACATAAATCAGCTAATCCACTATTTTATTGTTTGATTTTTAATTGCTGAATTTATATTGCCTATGAACAAAGCTGATTAATAACTGCTCTTTAAAGATGTATACATTCTTTTATAAACGGATGGGCAACCATCTGCTGTCCGCCATCAAAAAGGGTTAAGCTTTCAACTGCATCTGCTTTGTTTTTGTTGAACTGAATGTATACATGTGCTGTTTCAATATAGAATTTTACATCCGATTCTGCAAAGGTCTCCATTGAGTCTTTTCCTGCTAGCTGAGCGATAAGTCGTCCATTTTCAAACAGTACACTTAGTATGAACCCTGGTTTTAATTCATATTTCCCAACATACCTCTTTAAAATTAACTCATCAACTACCGCTTCAGTTCTGACTTTAGCTTCGACTTTAATACCGAGCTCTGCTAAAGATTTAATTGATTCAGTAATTGTCGGGTCTAATTTGTTTGGCTTTAGATAAGCATTAATTGCTAATTTTTTATCACCGTTTTTCTTATAACCGTCACCTAGCGAATCCCAAAGAGTACCGTCATCAGGAAAAAGTTGAACGTTCAGTTTAAACAACTCAATAGCCCATGCTACATTAGTATTTTCACCCAAAATTAAATAACCTAACCGATTTAGAACACTGGCATCCTTAAAATTTTCACTGTATTCTTTTTTAATCACAGTGAGTAATTTCTTTGAATCTGCTGCTTCATTATGTTTTATGAAGTTATATACCCGTTACCTTTCAAAATGCGGGAATTTGAGGTGAATTAAAAAGCATAGTTACAAGACGCTGATTCGCCGGATAAGTTATTCTTATTTAAGATTCAGCAACGCAGTAAATATGTTTTTTAAACGAATCAAAACCTGCATTTTGAATGGTGATGGGTATACACCATAAAGTGGGCATTCTTTTTAATGGGCGGAGCTAGGTAACTTTCATTAAACAGCATTTTTTCAATACGCCAGGCGAGGTTTTCAATTCGATCGTTGACGGCATTAGTCGAAAATAAAATCAGAGCGTCCTCTTCCTGAACCCATATAAAATCATGAAAGAAGACTCTATTTCCACCCTTATGGCTGACAATTTTTGTATTTCTATCTGAATTATCAATAGCCCAGCCGTAGGCGTAATAGCTAGGGCCACCATCTTTTGCAAGAATATAAGGTGAGGTTAACTCATCTGTCAGTGACTGAGATAAAACCTTATTCCTTTTTAATGCCACATACCATTTATACATATCCTCCAGAGTAGAATTTATACCTCCATTACCTTTTAAAACCCAAGACACTTTACCGTCATTACGATACTTTTGTATTAAAGTCCCACTTCGATAACACTACGAGCATAACCAGTTGCAATTAATTTATTATCCCATTCAGGTTTAAGGTAACCTGTATGTTTCATACCTGCTGGTTCAAATAAATGCTGGTTTAAAAAGCTTTCATAATCATTACCCGACTCTAATTCGATAATTCTAGCCAGAATACTAGTATAACCTGCATTGGAATATAAATATTTTGACCCGGGTTTATGGAGCAATTGTGTGTTAAATAGTCTTTTAAAAAACTCTTCTGTTGGTATATGGTCAAAATCATCTTCGCCAATAACGTCTATTAACCCCGCTGAATGTGTTAATAGTTGATGTATTGTGATCTTCTTTTTGTCGCTGGGAATGTCCTTAAAGAACAAAAACCCTAATATTTTTAACCAGTACAAATATGATATAAAGTAAACCCTTAGGTATAAAGGGTTCTAAGTGTAATTCGCTAGGTATAAGAACATGATGAGGCTTGCCGTATTGCTAAACGTTTGATTATTCGTCAGTCGCATTTTTTAGGTGGGGGTATGGTTTATTTGCCTCGTAATGATAAGTTGAAAAAGGCTTTACGTGATGCGCAGATGTTTCATGATTGTACTGGGCATAATCATCGGGAGTTGATAAAGAAGTATAATTTAACTCAACAGTCTGTTTATCAGATAGTGGCTGAGCAACGGAAGTTGTTTGTTGATAAATATCAGGGGGAATTATTTTAATCAGTCCCTTGAATTCTAACAGTACTTTTCTATACTTAGTTTGGATGTCATATTATTAGGTTCTAAATGTTCTCAGAACGTTTGTGGTGCCTTGATGTCCTTATCATTACTAAATCAATTTATTCCAATTAAAGCGTGTGCGCCCGATTGGACATATTTGCCAGACTTCACCACCATAGTCAAATGGGAGCGACATTGCATCGCCGTGCGAGCGTGCAAATTAATATCTTGAATTTTCATTTTTAGTTTCACTAAAGCTAATCCTTGATACGACTTCACAAAACGTATCCATAAACGTCTACTCTCTCAGAGGTCGCGTACGAAATTGAAAATTTATCTCAACAAATCGAAAAAACTTCTTAACGTTTATTATTGACGAACTTTAACTAATAATTTCGCCTGTGAAGTTACCGAAAACAAAAATCGATTTCTAACATTTTATCACTTCCTCTATATAACTATTTTATTTCACTCGTAATTGTCAAATGGATTGTGTTGCTAAAAAAGCATTGTCTGTTAACAGTAAGATGTAAGAAACCATTCAAAATCGTAGTACTAATGAAATATAGCTTATGAGGATTCGTATTATCTAATCAAATAATTATTATTTATGTATGCCCAACAAGTAAAAACTGAAGGAAATTGTAGTGAAGAGGTGACTGAACAGGTTACCCAGCATAAAACTGATCATGAACCCGCTGATCAATTTACTAAAACGCATCCGGCGTCTAGGTATGAGTGGAGTGGAGTGGACAGGATCAAATAAGAAACGATTCACCAACTGGGAATACTATTCAGCGCCGGTATATGTATACAAACTTTTGTGGTTATGGTCAGCCTGTGCAGAGGGACTCTAATGATACTGGATTGCCTGATGGGTTTAAGTCTGGGATGGAGTCGGTTTCTGGGTATGATCTTGGTTCACGTTAAGGTGCATTGTAATTCGGCTAAGCCTGCGGCTGTGCAGTCTCATAGTTATGCTCAGGGTAGTGATATTCATCTTGGGGCAGGGCAGGAGAAGCATTTGCCTCATAAGTGATGGCATGTTGTTCAGCAAATGCAGGGGGATGTTAAGATCACCAAGCAGTTTGCTGGGGTGGGGATTAATGATGATGTTGGGTTGGAGCGGGGGCTGATCGGTTGGGGGAGATAGCTAGGCAGCTGGTTGATAACAACGGGAAAGGACTGGACAAAAACACTAACGTTGAAAGGCGAAAATCAAAAGAGGATCCAGATAGCACTGCTGATGAGAAGGAAACTTCTCACCCCAGGACCAACCTAGGAAGAAATAACGAGAACCGATGGTATGGGGAAAGAATAGGACAAATGAAACGCTATTAGTAAAATACCATCTCCTGAAGAAAAGTATCGTAAGACACAGGTAATCCCTGAGGACTGGACCATAAAGAACGCTAGGGAGTGGAGGGGAATTATGTACTTTAATCCTAAAAATCCACATGATAATGTCAGGTATTTGCCTAGAAACCCTGAAAGCAAATTTCCTTAACAACAAAGTACATACGTAAAAAGACAGATTAATGGTAAATTTGTTGACCAGTATGGAAACGAAACAACTGATGATGATCCCGATGCTCATATCCCTTTTAACGATTTTAAATTTAGGGTGTCAATTACATGAATACAGAATTATGGAAAGTAAAAATAGCGTATATATTAACAAATTTGGCAGACAAAAAATTTCAAAAAAAAGCCTGGTTTACAGATACAATCTATTGTGCAACGCTGGGAGAAATGTATTGTGTGTTATTCGATGATTATTCGATAGCACTTTTTCTTGATGATGAATACCTTAATTTAAACACTGCCCGGAGAATAGTTGAAACGTACATATTAATCTTATGGATAAATTTTCTGAAAGGTGTGTAGAAAATTTGACGGCTGAAAATACTATTGATAACACGGAGTGGGGAAAGCATAGAACATAGGAAGACGTTTTTTTACATGCATTGAAAAATGGAACTGAACAAAAATCAAAACACTAAAGACCAGTAACTAACAATCGATAAATATTTCCTAACAAGCAGGAGATAAGTTACCTACTGAAATAAGAAGGCAACCCATCGCCTCAAGAAATTCCAAATCTGCGGGGTGTTTTTTTTTATTGCCAGAAATGACGCCAATTTTTGTGAACAAAAACCATAACCTTCTAGTCAAGTGTAACCATGTCAGAAAACCCCTCTAAAACATCACATGTTAATTAATTATTAACATGGAGAGCCCTTTAAAACAAAGGGCTTCAAGAGGGATTTCATAGGTATAATGAAAATAGCCTGCGTAAAATTTGAATTGAAGCGCAGGAAAATGAACTAAGCATAAGTGAACTATACCGCACCATAGAGGTAAGTGAGAATATCCTGAATGATTGGAAGATGGTATCAACTCACCAGACATAAACCAGTTTGTTCAACTTTACAGTATCTGCAATGCGATCGCTGGTAGGTTCATCCAGTCACCAATAAACTGGCACCTACCGGAAGTCAAAACAACCTGAACACATCAAATTTATATTATCAATATTGTACTGAGTTAAGCTAAAAGGAGTCCAAAAGATGGCAAAATTTTTACCTGCATTTGAAGAACTGATCAAAAACGAGGGGGGGTATGTCAATGACAGTGACGATTCTGGTGGTGAAACCTATAAGGGAGTAGCTCGGAATTTCCATTCAAAGTGGATGGGGTGGTCGAAAATTGATGTTGCTAAATCAAGTAATGGTTTCCCCAAATGTCTGGAAAACAATAACGACCTGCAAAGTCTGGTGTCTTCATTTTATGAAGTAGAGTTTTGGGACAAGATACGAGGCGATAACATTACTAATCAGAATGTTGCCGAGTGTATTTTTGATTTCGCAGTTAATGGCGGTTGGCGTACAAGCGGTAAAATTGCACAACTCGCATGTGGAGCAAAAGTAGATGGAGTGATAGGAGATAATACTTTACTAAAACTTAACGCTGTCGATCAGGAAGTTTTTATATTAAGGTATAAGTTTCAACAAATTGCTCGTTATATACATATTGTTGAAAGAAATCCAAAAAATAGAAAATATTTCTATGGATGGATCAGACGTGCATTGGGGGAAAACTAATGGCTTGGTACAGTGATTTATTTAACGTTGGTATTGATAAAGTTGTCGGTTCCGTTGCTAAAGGACTTGATAGCCTTATAACAAGTGATGAAGAACGATTGGAATTGAAGCTAGAGTCCACAAAGGCAAAACAGAGTTTTCACCTAGAGAACAGACGGTTAGATCTTCAAGAAGAAGAGCTTTATATTAAAGATGTTCAGAGTGCCAGAGTGCAGCAAACTAAAGTACAAGAAAGTGAAAATGCCAGTATGCTAGCTAAGAATATTCAGCCGGTGCTGGCAATAGTGGTTACTTTTGCAACTATTGGCTTGTTTTATTTGGTCATGTTTCAAGGAATGCCAAAAGAAGGGGATCCAAATATCATCATGTTTGTACTTGGAAGTCTTTCAGCCGCATTTACCATGGTTTTGGGGTACTTTTTTGGTAGTACCAAAAGCAGTGCTGAGAAAACACAACTGATTGCAAAAGTAAACAAATAGAATCAAAGGGATCAGTGTCGAAGGTAACTTGGCTTGTTATTATTTGTATATAAATCAATGCAATAGGAATGGATATGACTTTATGGAGTTTTAGTCGAATTGCTGTAATTTATAGCGTAGCCCTTTAAAATGGGCAAACGCTTGACTTATAAAACAATGTTAGATTATTGCAATTATTAAATAAGACACTAATTTATAATGTGTTTTTTCTTAACTAAGTGCCATTCGGGGTCAGAGTAGAATCAAAGGGGTCTAGGAATTAAGTTCAATATAACGGCTGAGCAATAAAAGATAAGAATCACTGTCGACTAACATTGATTTATAACGACCTTCCCGAAATGTGCCAGAACGATGATGAGTTTAATTAATATATCTTACGATACCGCCCCAATGGTTGCATTAACTGACTTACACCTGTTTGTGTTTCTGGTGTCATTAGTAAATGTACACTTTTTTACCAATCAATAATCACAATAAAAGCATTGCCAAAGAAATCTAAATAATTATTTCACCCTTCATAAAATCAACCGCTTTTCCCGTTAAGATCACGCGGTCGTCTTTTATCTGGCAAGCCAGTGTGCCACTTCGTTTTGATAGTTGACGTGCGACTAAATTATCATTGTTTAGCCTTTGAGCCCAATAAGGCATTAATTCACAATGTGCAGAGCCAGTCACAGGATCTTCGTTCACCCTTAATTTAGGGAAAAAACAACGGCTGACAAAGTCGACTGTATTTCCTGGTGCGGTAACAACCACTCCTCTTAAATCAAGATTCATCCATTTTGATAAGTCGGGAGACAGGGCATTCACCTCTTCTTCATTGTTCAATACTACAATATAGTCGAAAGCTGCCAGTACTTTCTGGGGCGAAATACCTAAGCCCGCCAGTAATTCCTTTGGCGTTTCAACTGGTTTGGGAAATGACGCTGGAAAATCCATACTAAATCCCCGTTCTGATTTACCTACCAGTAATTCTCCGCTTTTTGTCTGGAAACAAATTTGTTCGTCGGTAAATCCAAGGTGTTGATATAAAACATGTGCACAGGCAAGCGTGGCATGCCCGCAAAGATCGACTTCTTTAGCAGGAGTAAACCAACGGAGTTCAAAACCCTTATCACATGGAACAAAAAAGGCCGTTTCAGATAAATTATTTTCTTCTGCTATTTTTTGAAGCAAGTCATCTTCAAACCAAGAGTCTAAAGGGCAAACAGCAGCGGGATTCCCTTCGAAGACTCGCTGTGCAAAAGCATCGACCTGAAAAATTTTTAATTTCAAAATTTAATTCCTTATACAAAATAACACACGATTAATTGATGAGTTATGAGTTACTGGTTAGCTATTAGTAGCAAAAATAATAATGTTAATTTAATGCAAGTACCGGATACAAGGTGGCCAAAAGTAGCAATGCCATAGTGAGATTAAAAACACGTAATCTAATTTGGCTGGTTAACATGCGACGTAATTGTTGACCAAATACCGTCCAGATAGTGACTACGGGCAAGCTTATAATTCCAAAAGTTATCGCAACCAAAACAACTGATTCTAAGCTACTGGAAGTTGAGTAAGCACTAACAGCGGTCAGTGCTACAGTCCATCCTTTAGGGTTTACCCACTGAAACGAAGCTGCTTGCAAAAAGGTGAGAGGCTTTGTGTCATTTTGTCCATTTTCTTGCGGCGCTTTCGCAGTAGCTATTTTATAGGTCAAAAATAATAAATAACTCACACTGGCAATTTTTAAAATATTGTAACTTTCAGGGTAAGCGTCAAAAACTTGCATCAAGCCAACACCAACCAGGAACACCATCAGCACAAAACCAAGCCCTATACCTAACATATGAGGAATAGTCCGCTTAAAGCCAAAATTTGCCCCGGAAGACATTAACATTAAATTATTCGGCCCCGGTGTAACCGATGAAATAAAAGCAAAGGCGATCAGTGCTGACAGTAAATCATAATCCATTTTAAGAAACCTGGAAAAATACAAAGATAAAGACTAGATATAAGAATAAAAATCTAAATAACAAGACTAATACATTGTCTATGTCCCAGTTTACTGTGGCTTTAAAGTTGTCAGGATGGATTAGGCAACAGCATAACCCACACTTTATAGCACCAACTAACTAATAATACTGATAAAAGCTTATATTTTGATGGGTTACGCCTTCGGCTAACCCATCCTACGCATTTAAATCGTGCTGGAAACATTACCCCAAATAAATTCGGTATCCTGCTATGTTGTTATGAGCTCACCTAAAGATGAACCTTCTTAAATCCATGAGAATAAATTTACTTGGTTCAGTAATTTAACCTGATGTTTGAAACTGCTACAATAAATTACTTTCAAATGACTTTCTGGTACTTTAATACCAAGTTTATTTGAGCAAAAAGAAACTTAATAGAACTGGTAAAATTATCACTATGACTTTTTTAGAAAAACTACGATGCTTGTTAACTTTTGGTCAGGGGGTAGCACTGCCCTTACCTAATATATCTGCCGACACAAAACCCGCTGATTTATTTACACAATGGTTTGCTGACGCTAATAAAGCAGGTATTTTATTACCTGAAGCTATGTCGGTCAGTAGTTGTTCTGCACAAGGTCAACCGTCTTCCAGAATGGTATTGTTAAAAGAGTTTGATAAAAAAGGTTTTGTCTTTTACACCAATTACGGTAGTCGAAAAAGTCATGATCTGGAAGAAAACAACAAAGTAGCATTGCTGTTTCACTGGAATATTTTACAAAGACAAATTCGTATTGAAGGAACCGTTGAAAAGGTTAGTGCGGAGCAATCAGCTAACTACTTTCATAGCCGCGATCGCGGTAGTCAAATTGGTGCATGGGCCTCAAAACAAAGTTCCAGGCTTAAATATGATCATGAACTGGAAGAAAGAGTTGCTGAATTTGAGCAGAAATTCAAAACAGGCTCTGATGATGGCGCAATTCCTTGTCCTGAATTTTGGGGTGGCTGGCGAGTTAAACCCCATTACATTGAGTTTTGGCAAGGTCGTGCAAGTCGTTTACATGATAGAATTTGTTTTGAGAAAGCTGATGTTAATGATGATAAATGGCAGCAGTTCAAGCTCCATCCGTAACAGAATAATCCAAGATTAACCCATCAGATTTTTTTATTAATAGAAAGACAAATTTGAAAACTAATACTAAAAATCCCAAACATTTTGAATTTGGGATTTTTTAACTAATAAGCAAAATATATTGCTTATCTCATATTAAATTCCAACTGTAGTGTCGTAATGGCTTCCACCGCTTTGCCATCAGCAGACGAACTAAAGGGTAATAAAAATATCAGTGCTAAACTTAACTTGTTTAATTGCATGCTTCTTCCTTGAATTGGGATGTTATAAAAAGGTATTAGGTGTAACTATAATAGCTAATTTAAACAACGACTAAAACTACCTAAGAACGCTATTGTATATTAGCACCATCAATAATACCAATACCTAAAATGTTTGCTTAAATAGAAATCTACTCTTACCTGGAGAAGGAAATAGCTGGAGAAGGAAATAACTTTAGTAGCAAATAGCTGTAGAGGGAAATAGACGTAGAGGGAATAAGCGAGGGGAAAATAAATCCCCCTACTCCCTTAAATTCAGATCCTGAACCAACCACTGAAATAGTTTATATACCCGTGGTCATTCAAGATGCGGGAATTTGAGGTGAATTTGAAAGTTTATCTAAAAGGCGCTTGATTGAGCAATAGCGGGCTATTGGGATTGAAAGCAACGTAGTAGATAATCTTTTAAAACGCTTCAAAACCTGCATTTTGAATGATTACGGGTATAAACAGGTATAAAATAATGTGCTTAACCTAACGCACTTTAGTTTGCTGCTATTTCTGTTGTTTTAACAGTTAAATTCAGGTTTATCCCTGTTATCCACCAACAAGCGCTAGCAATATCCCTGCGGCAACTGCCGAACCAAGTACACCAGCTACATTTGGTCCCATAGCATGCATCAGTAAGAAGTTATGTGGATTCGCTTCTAAACCAACCTTATTAGCTACCCGTGCAGCCATAGGCACGGCGGAAACTCCAGCAGCACCAATTAATGGATTAACAGGCACTTTTGAAAACTTGTTCATCAACTTCGCCATTAATACCCCTGATGCGGTGCCAATAGAAAATGCAATTGCCCCTAAGCCTAATATTCCTAATGTTTCAACATTCAGGAATTCCTCCGCACTAAGTTTCGAACCAACCCCTAAACCTAGGAAAATTGTCGTAATATTAATCAATTCGTTCTGTGCAGTTGAACTTAACCGATCAACAACACCACATTCGCGCATCAAATTACCTAAACAGAACATACCAACTAAAGGTGTCGCTGTTGGCAAGAAGAAAATAGTCATTAACAATACACCTAGTGGAAATACGACTTTTTCTACTTTCGTTACCGGACGTAATTGCGCCATTTCAATTTTACGTTCATCTTCAGTCGTTAATGCACGCATAATTGGTGGTTGAATTATTGGCACTAACGCCATATATGAATAAGCCGCAACTGCGATGGCTCCGAGTAGCTCAGGTGCAAGCTTAGTCGCTAAAAATATAGCTGTCGGACCATCTGCACCACCAATAATGGCAATAGCTGATGCATCTTTTAAAGTAAATTCGATTCCTGGTACTGCATTTAAAGCGATAGCGCCAAACAAGGTGGCAAAAATACCTGCCTGTGCTGCAGCCCCTAGAAATAAAGTTTTAGGGTTCGCAATAAGAGCGCCAAAGTCGGTCATTGCCCCTACTCCCATAAAAATTACTAATGGGAATATGCCGGTTTCAATACCGCCATGATAAATATAACTTAAAAATCCACCTGCTTCGGAAAATCCAGCTATTGGAATATTCGTTAATATAGCGCCAAATCCCATAGGGAGTAATAATAGAGGCTCAAAATTACGCGCGATGGCTAGATAGAGTAAACCACAGCCAATCAACATCATAATAACTTGGCCTAGTTCAAAGTTGGCTAATCCAGTGGACAACCATAATTTATTCATTGAATCCATGATTTAATCCTAACCTAAGCTCAATAATGCTTGACCAACTGTTACAGAATCGCCTTCTTTAATGTGAATTGCTGTAATTTCTCCAGCATTCACCGCACGGATCTCAGTTTCCATCTTCATTGCTTCCATAATGATCACTACCTCCCCGGCTTCCACCAAATCTCCTTCATTGACTAACACTTTAAAGATGTTGCCAGCTAACGGTGAATTTAATGCTTCAGCAGCAGAAACTGAGGCCGATTGTTTAAGACCATCGTCACCAGCAGGCAAAGTAATACTGTTTATATCTCCACCAGGAGCAACCACAACGTCGAATACTTTACCGTCAACACTTACTGCATAACTTTCAGGTGCAGTCATCTTGTGCGTTGGAGTCACAGTTACGGGTGCTTGTTCACCTGTAGGTACCGGCTCAAAAGCATCGGGGTTATTTCTATTTTCTAAAAACTTCAAACCTATTTGCGGAAATAAAGCATAAGTTAAAACATCGTCAATCACTTCATCCGCCAGGTTAATATTTTTCTCTTTAGCCAGCTCTTCCAGCTCGCCCGTCAGTGCATCAACTTCCGGACTGATCAGATCTGCAGGACGACAAGTAATGACACTATCACCATTTAAAACTCTTGCTTGCAACTCTAGATTCACTTTATCTGCCGTTGCTCCATATTCGCCCTTTAATACGCCAGCGGTTTCTTTAGTGATTGACTTGTAACGTTCACCAGTCAAAACATTAAGCACGGCCTGAGTACCTACAATTTGAGAGGTAGGGGTAACCAAAGGAATATAACCAAGGTCTTTTCTAACCTTAGGTATTTCGATTAATACCTCGTCCAATTTATCTTCTGCACCTTGTTCCTTTAACTGCATTTCCATGTTAGTCAACATACCACCTGGCACTTGAGCCAATAATATCCGTGCATCTATACCTTTTAAACTACCTTCGAACTTAGCGTATTTTTTACGGACATCTCTGAAATATGCCGCTACTTCCGCTAATTTAACCATATCTAAACCCGTATCACGGGCAGTGCCTTCAACTATTGCAACCACAGTTTCTGTAGGTGAATGTCCATACGTCATACTCATGGAAGAAATAGCGGTATCAATAACATCTATATCCGCGTCTATTGCTTTCATATGGGTTGCAAGACTTAACCCTGTAGTTGCATGGCAATGAAGTGCAATTGGTATTGAAACGGTTTCTTTAATGCGACCAATTAGCTCAGCTGCGTCATAAGGTTTCAATAAACCTGACATATCTTTAATACATAAAGAATGTGCACCCATGTCTTCTATTTGCTTAGACATCGTCAGCCAACCTTCAAGGGTATGAACCGGACTTTCCGTATAACTTAATGTGCCTTGGGCGTGTGCACCAATATTAACAGCAGCTTTAATCGCTGTTTGTAAGTTACGTACATCATTCATCGCGTCAAATATACGGAATACGTCGATACCATTTACATGAGCACGTTCAACAAATTTTTCGACCACGTCATCAGCATAGTGACGATAGCCCAGAATATTCTGGCCTCGAAACAACATTTGCTGTTTAGTCTTTGGCATAGCTTTTTTAAGAGCACGCAAACGCTCCCATGGATCTTCACCTAAATAACGAATACAGGAATCGAAGGTTGCACCACCCCAAGATTCTATTGACCAATAACCTATATCATCCAACTTCGAAGCAATAGGCAACATGTCTTCCAAACGCAATCGGGTTGCTAAAAGGGATTGATGGCCATCCCTTAAGACGACTTCAGTTATACCTAATGGCTTTGTCATGATTAGTTCCTATTTCTTGGTACGGTTAGTTGTACTATGTTGTTGACGATACTGAGTTACCGCAGAAGTTACTGCCGCAACAATATTTGGGGAAATACCCTTTACTGAAGTATTGGATTTGTTACTCAAAACTGACGATCTAGTTTTCGACTTTTTTGGAACAACAGCATCAGGAAACTTGAGTGCTAATTTAGCTAAAATGGTATTGATAAAAATAACCAACAAACCCAAAAAGCTAAACACAAAAACCATACCGGTAATCATTAAAGTGCCAGCTTCTAAAAATAACGGGTGTAAGTGTTCCATTTATTTATCTCAGTAGAATATCTAGACAATTAGAATAATCACTCCAATAACCTAAAAGCAAATATTATTTATCGTTTTCAGAAAAATAATTTGAAGTCAATAGGAATTAGAGTAAATATTCGATGTTTTTATAACTTTTTTAATCTTAAATAGTATACTTTAATATTGTATACAATATTAAAGTGTTAAATTTTATGTACCAGAGTTGAATAAAGTGACTTATTATACAATATACGATTACTTGATTTTGTTAACATGAACATTAAGAACCATCATCTAATTTTGAATTTATCTCTTATTTATTGAATACTTTGATCTTGAATTTAACCCGCTTTTATACGGACTAAATAATAATAGACTATTTTTTGCCATTTCAATTAATTATTGGGACAAATTTACTTAGAAATGAATAAGGTGGATAATTGTTAAACACCACAAATTTTTGTTTCAGGCAAAAACTAATACCAAGCTGTTTTATAACCCTTATTAGCTAAAACAATATCAACTTTTTTAAAGTCAAAATTTCACCTCGCAGGATGGATCAGCCGCAGGCGTAACACATCAAAACATCAATTTATAAGGTAGTTAACAGTTTAATAGTCACCAAATGTGATGGGGTACGCCGCTGGCTAATCCATCCTAATACCATTTGCATTAAATAAATGATCAATATTCAATGATTAGTGCATGAATGCACTAATACAGCGATTTAGACCATTTGAAGATGATCACTTATTTAGTGCGATTGGTATAACACCAATATAGATACAGTTAACGGGGACATATCCATTTGAAAATAAGCAATTATTTTGTCTGATTGGCATAATGATTTAAATATATTGCAGGCGAAAAAAAACCAGTCATAAGACTGGTTTATTTCAAGCTATAAGCTAATGTGGCGGACGCGGCAGGAGTCGAACCTGCGACCGCCTGGTTCGTAGCCAGGTACTCTATCCAGCTGAGCTACGCGTCCGCAATTTAAGTTGTTTTTTATATCGTTCTTACCCGATAACGAACGTTGTTCATAGCCATCATAGTTAGACATTCTAACCTACTGAGCTACGCATTCGCGGCTACAAATTTATTTTACCAGCCTTCATAATAGCTGCTCTTTATTATTTCACCACTTAAAGAAAAGTGGCGGACGCGGCAGGAGTCGAACCTGCGACCGCCTGGTTCGTAGCCAGGTACTCTATCCAGCTGAGCTACGCGTC
>JABSOI010000045.1 GCA_013216015.1 Alteromonadaceae bacterium
GTTACTTGGTGCATAAGGACGAAAATCACCAAACTTAATCTCGGATGATTCAGATTGTTTAGCTAAATTATAGGCTTCAAAAAATGAACTGTTTTTTAAGTCTTTTGGTATTTTTTGTCCTAAATCACTTTCTCGAGTGACCGAATAAACAATAGTCCCTTTAGTACTGATAAGAAAAAAATCATACCAACCAAAATATGACAATAATGGTTTATATTTGATATCGTATTTATTAAGAGAAGTCTGCCACTTTTTTTTATTCGAAAAATTATTAACTAGTTCGATAATAGCTTGATGGGTAGTTTCTTCATTTGCCAAAATCTCTAATTGCACATTATTATTTTTAAAGTAGTCCTTAACTTGAGATTTTTTAAGTTCATTTATCGCCGATAGTTTCATAAAAGCTTGTTGTTGCATACTATCAGCAATGTCGATAAGAGCCCCCATATCACCTTGACGTTCAGCGAAATAACTTTCAATCGATTGCTTTTTAATCTGGTTAATGGCTGTTAACTGATTATAAACCTTCCCTGTTACGTCTAGGGAGCTATTGATGTTTGAAATGAAACTAACAGTTACGGCAGGAACCAGTCCTAATATAACAAAAGTAGCTACAAATTTTACTTTTAGACTTCTTAAATTAATCATTAAAATAACTCCTTGAACTAACAATTACAGATCGGTGATCATCTGTATTTTTGGCACTGACCATATAGGCTAAATTAGGGTTACAGTTCAACAATGTTTTCTGTTAATTTACATGAGTTCAAACCTATACAAGCTCTGGACTGTATCAACTTAAACATGATAATACACAAATATGAACTGTTACCCGGTTTGATTGGTGCCGTATTTTTATATCCTGAAGGCGTTCAGGCAGTTGTTAAATTTTTATTATTTACAGCTACCTTTTATATTAGATGATATTTCAGAAAGTACTAAACTTTATGAAAATTAATAAGAATATATAACAAAATGGATTCTGACTTTAAATGAGGTAACCGTTATTAAACGGCCGTTTTATGAATCTAGGAAAGAATATAGTGAACGATGTAAACGGTTTGATTTTTATTCTTGTGAGCAACAAAACCAACAAAACCAACAAAACCAACAAAACCAACAAATTTACAACGGGCGAATTAGCGCTCAGAAAATCATTAATTTAGATTTAGAGGGGCTGATAAAAACCCGGGATTTTAGTGATGTTTTTCTTTGTGGTTCCCAAAATATGGTCAGTGAAGTAATGATAAGTTTGAAAGCCTGGAACTTTACTGATGATCATATTCATTACGAGTTATTTTATGCTGCTCCTGTGCAATACAACTGTACAAATAAAAAGAATTCGAATAAAAAGCTTGAGGAAATATCTAGTGATAACAAGGGAACAAGCAGAGTTTCACTTAAGATAAATGGACAGGTCACCACGCTTGATTTGGAGATAAACGGTAACAACACACTTGACGCAGCCATGAAGCAAGATGCTGATCTGCCTTTTTCATGTCAGGTTGGAGTTTGTGCAACCTGTAGGGCGAAAGTAACTATTTATAAGGTGTAAATGGATGTTAACCATGCGCTTACTGAAGAAAAAGTTGCAGAAGGATTTGTACTGACTTGTCAGTCTTATCCTGTTAGCAATGATGTGGTGTTAGATTTTGATGTAGATTAACAGTGTTAACAAGATTAACTGTGTAGGAAGAAACTCAATCTGACACTATCCCACGTAAGTATTGAAACTGGTTTATGCTCTGGAAGTTCGCAGAGGGAACCTTAACAGAGAACGTTTTAATATGTTTTATAAATAATTACAACTTATAGGATTTTAATGTACATTCAATAATAATTTAGTTTTAAAAGAGTATTCTAGGCACGGATATTTTTACATTGATTTTATTTATACCCGTATGTTTTGCTTTGAATATGATACCTGGACCAAATAATTTGCTTTCGATGAGCAATGCGCAACGGTTTGGTTTTAAGCATGCAGTTGTTGCTGGAGTCGGTAGGCTTGCAGCTTTTGTTGTTATGATATTTTTGGCGGCTACAGGTTTAGCTGCAATTCTTTATGCTTCTGAAACATTATTTTTAACAATGAAAATCATAGGTGCATTTTATTTGTTTTGGGTTGCTTATCAACTTTGGAATTCAAACGGGGAAAATGCTACAGAGCAAAAAGTCGAAAACAGAACTCTTTTTCAATTAGCAAGACAGGAATTTTTATTGGCTGCCGGAAACCCTAAAGCTATTTTAATATTCATTGCATTTCTCCCACAATTTATCGACCCCACTCAACAATCAAGTTATCAGTTTTTTATTTTGGGGGCTGTTTTCTTATTTTTAGAGTTAGTCGTTGTTTCCATATATGCTATCTTTGGACTTTATTTGCGTAATTGGTTTTCAAAACCAAATATGAGAAAACTGTTTAATCGTGGTTGTGCCGCATGTATTGGTTCTATTGGTATTGGTTTACTCATGGAACGTAAAACATAAAGCTGACAACTTGATAAATAACAGATTTAAAATAGTTGTCTGCGTTCATTTTTTGCAAACATAGCCCTTTATTTGTGCTGTGTTATCAATACAAAACCTAATCTGAACCACAGTTTTAACTCAGTTACTTAATGTCTTCAATGTGGTAATAATAATCCTTAGCAGTGCGAAAATTTCGTTTTTAACTAAATCATCACCCTAGCATTTCGAGTTAGCCAATAGTCTTATTTTTAAATATTCCTGCGCCATTTTAACTTTTTGTCCATCAATGCGGTGCCTTTAAATTCAGAAGAAAAACGTACAAACTAAGTATGTCAATAGGCATTAACGGTAGTATATCAATATATTCTCCCCCTTTTGTGGTAGCTTATGTGCAGAGTTTGTACTGTATACTTTACCTTGTAATTTATATTCATATAGCAGCCATACTGGAGTTTAGTGATGTCTCGTGATCCACGTTTTGATATTCTTTTTGAGCCTTTGAAAATAGGTCCTGTCACGACCAAAAATCGGTTTTATCAAGTTCCCCACTGCACGGGGATGGGGTGGCAACGTCCAAATATGTTGGCCAAAATGCGTGGTATTAAAGCAGAAGGCGGTTGGGGAGTTGTAAACACAGAATACTGCTCTATTCATCCAAGTTCAGATGACTTACTTTGTCCGTATGCATCGTTATGGGATCAATCTGATATTCGTTCGCATCGGCTGATGACAGATAATGTTCATGAATATGGCGCATTAGCGGGTGTTGAACTTTGGTATAGCGGTGCGGCTGCAGCAAATTTATATACCCGTGATGTTCCATTTGATGTTAATTCCAAGCCTAACTGGAAAGGATTACCTTATCAGTCCAGAAAAATGGATAAACAGGATTTTCGTGATCTTCGCCAGTGGTATAGAGATGCAGCGTTAAGGGCGAAAGAGGCAGGATTCGATATTGTTTATGCTTATGCCAATCACTATGATTTACTTCATAATTTCCAACTGTCAGAAACCAATGATCGCACCGACGAGTATGGCGGTAGTATAAAAAATAGATCTCGCCTTCTTCGTGAAACTATTGAAGTATTAAAAGATGCGGTAGGAGAAACTATGGCAGTAGCGGTACGTTTTTCACCAGACGATGACCGTATGAAGAATAATAAACCAGTTACTGATGAAACAAGAGAGTTTTTCTCTCACGTAGCTGAATTACCTGACTTGTGGGATGTAACCGCTGCGAATTGGGATGTAGAACTTGGTACGTCTCGTTTTACGAATGAAGGCGGATTGGAACCTTACATGAGCTATGTTAAGGAGATGACCACCAAGCCGGTAGTGGCTGTGGGGCGTTTTACTTCTCCTGATACCATGGTTAACCAAATTAAACGTGGTGTTGTTGATTTGATAGGAGCGGCAAGACCTTCAATTGCTGATCCTTTTTTACCTAAAAAAGTTGAAGAAGGTCGCTTTGAAGATATTCGCGAATGCATTGGCTGCAATATTTGTTACACCGGAGATCAATTAGGTGTACCGATACGTTGTACACAAAACCCTACCATGGGTGAAGAATGGCGACGAGACTGGCACCCGGAATACGTGCGTCCAAAAGAATCTGAAAGTACTATTCTGGTGATAGGATCTGGTCCTGCGGGGCTTGAGGCAACACATGCTTTAGGGAAACGGGGTTATAATGTAATGCTTTCTGAAGCCCGTACTGAACTGGGTGGGCGAGTAGCTCAAGAATCACGTTTACCTTCGTTAAGTGAGTGGATTAGAGTAAAAGATTACCGGGAACAGCAGTTCTTGAAGTTACCTAATGTTGATGTTTTTCTCGACAGTTACCTCAACGCAGAAGATGCTTTATTGGCAGAAGCTGATCATATTGTTATTGCCACGGGGGCAAAGTGGCGTCCTGATGGATTCGGTCGTACTAATACAATTAAAATAGCAAATCTTGGTTCATCAGAACAAATTTTCACCCCTGATGACATTATGGTTGGCCGTTTGCCTAAAGGGCGAGTTATTGTTTTTGATGACGATTATTATTACATGGGCCCAGTAATTGCTGAAATGTTGCAAAAAGCTGGTTGCGACGTAACCTTTGTATCTACTGCCAATATGGCATGTTCATTCGGTGTTTACACTACCGAGCAACCAACCGCTCAAAAATCTTTAATTGAGGCTGGCGTAAAACTGGTTTTTTCTAGAAACCTTGAATCTTTTGATGGTGAAAATGTAGAGCTCAGTTGCATGTACACTGAAACAGAGTCAATGTTAAAAGCCGATGCCATAGTAATGGTTACTGCCCGTTTACCGACAGATGAACTTTATTATGAACTACAAGGCTTAATGGAATCTGGAAATGCAGGTTGTACTAAAACGATTCGTCGTATAGGCGATTGCGAAGCACCTGCACCAATAGCGTCAGCGGTATATTCTGGAAGACGCTATGCGCTTGAGCTTGATGATAATTCTGGTATTAATTATTCATTACGCCGAGACGTTAATTTAGTGGTTGAGATATGATGGATTGTTTATTGTATGATATGTCTTCTAGAGTCTGTTTTTAACCACATCCTCTTAAGTTTTAGTGTAGAACACCTAACATGAATAGCATCGATAAACGTCTTCTTTAGGTGTTGTTTTTTTATGTTCTGGCTTGTAAAAATATAACACAATGATTATTAATGTTTTTATATTAGTCATAGATGTGGAATATAATAAAAAAAATCATTTTAACGGTAAATCCCGCCACCAATCTCAAACTGAGTTAAATAAGCCTTAAGGTCAAACTCAACCTGATGATAATCAGGCATCGTATGCTGGCACAGTTGATAAAACGAAAACACCGAACGTTTCCACGATCGGTGTTTTATATACTGTCTCGTTATCCGTTACGATATAAGCATAAAAAAGCTTAACCGAACGGCATTACTAATTAAATAACCTGAATTCGGAAAAAAGGAAGTATTGATTGAGTATATAAAGTCGGAATTGTATCGACTATCTTATTTTGAACTATTAACTTGATGATTTTACTAAACTATCAAGTACTCATTATCCCGAACTCAGGTTAAATAACTTAATACAATTGGTATTACACAATCTTTTTTAATTGATCGATTCATAATAAGCGGAAGCACAAATATTAACATCAACCCATGTAAAATCAGTATAATAAATTTTATCTGCACAAACTGTTATTGCTTTATACTGTCTGATAGGTACATTACATGTAGTTGTTGAGCAATCTGAAGCACTAGGTCCTGTCCAGGCTACAGAGCTAGTAGTATTAGTTGTATTTGTTAAACGAAATGATGCTGTGGTAGTTCTTGGTGTACCTGAATTATCACAGGAATTATCGGTGTAATAATCATATGCTATAGTATCAACATAACACTGCATTGTTCCTGATGAAGCCGAATATGCTTGACCAGACAATAGAATCGCCAAGAAACAACCAAGTTTGAATATCTTATTCTTCATTTTCATTCCTTTTTATATTTATTATTTTATTTAAAAAATATCAGTAATATCCCTGTGAAAACACCCACAAAAATTGCCTAATAAATACACATAAAAATAGAATGTTAGCAAATGAAATAAAAACATTATGTATTCTCTATCAGACGTTAACTATCTTTTCTTCTATTTTAAATTTGAAAATGGTGATGTATATATTGTTAACTATGATGACTATCATTAAACAGATAAAGGTGGGTAACTATTATGTCTTTATTTCTGTTTCAAGCTTGGATATTAATTCATTTTTTTCATTCAATTCATTCGTTAAACCGTTTCTTTCTGTATTAAAATTTGATACTAATTATTCTTTTTCACTCGTGATTGTGTCTATTACTGTTTTATGATTTGATACTAATTCTTCTTTTTTATTCGTTAATTGGTGAGTTATTGCATTTAAGTCTCTGTTTTCAGACTTGATTAATTCGATTTCTGATGTGACTGCTTCCGATTCTTCCTCGGTTCTGTATTTTTTATATTTAAAGCTCTTAATCCCTTTTGCGTGACTTTGTCGGATAGTTCTCTTGCCAATAGACCAATATTATTCAACCAAGGTTTTATTACGAGAATTAGCAAACCCCAGAATGCAGGGCCCCACCAATATAGTGATTCTTCAACAGTGTTAAGAGCTGAAAAATTCGAACCAATACCATCTGTTGCTGATAAAAAAGCGATTGTATACCCGTTACCTTTCAAAATGCGGGAATTTGAGGTGAATTAAAAAGCATAGTTACAAGACGCTGATTCGCCGGATAAGTTATTCTTATTTAAGATTCAGCAACGCAGTAAATATGTTTTTTAAACGAATCAAAACCTGCATTTTGAATGGTGATGGGTATATAAGGGTAATTAATCACCAACCATGTCAATATGTATATATAGACAAAGGATGGTCCTTGTTTATCTTTAAGACTATTCGAGAAAATGTTTTCTAAGAATTTATCTAAGAACATGGTCATTCCTTAACTCTGTGATTATTAGATAAATGTATATAATATAGATACTTAAAGAGTAGGACATATTTGTCCTTTTTGTATACCCCAAAAGAGATATGATTTTGATATTATTCTAAAAACCTCGTGATTTTTTGTTTATATAACCGGAAGAAATCGACTGAAAAATATCAAAAGTATCAAAAGTATCAAAAATATCAATTATCAGTCACATCCTGCGACTGTAGCATATGATGAAACCAAGGCTTCAACCGCCAGTTCAGGCAATCGAAACTAATCACATCTCGGTAAGTGTTTAAATGTTCCAATTTATCAAAGCTTGTATTTAACAGAAAGTATAGCTGAAATGGTGGGACTTAGATAACAGCCTGATTAATCGTGCTTATTGTAATAGATAGCCAAATCAAATCGTTTAAATATATGTTAAACCACTTGGAAATGCAGGTTCAGAACTAAGCTAGGACATCAGTACAAGGCTCTACGTGCATATGTTACAAAGTAATTAAAAAAAGAATAAGGAAATTTACCATCTTGAGTTTTGTATCGTCATGCGATACACTTGTTTTAACGATTTAGGAAATATTATGATTAAAAGCTTTAAACATAAAGGACTGAAAAAACTGTATACCAAAGGTGATACCTCAGGAGTAATACAAAATCATGTTAAAAAGCTTCGTAATATATTGGTACGTCTTGATTTTGCAAAAACAATTCAAGATATTGATTTTCCTGGTTCCAATCTTCATCAACTTACTGGTGACTTAAATGGTCAATGGTCTGTTAAAGTCAACGGTAATTGGCGCATCTTTTTTAAATTTAAAAATGGTGACGTTTATATTGTTAACTATGATGACTATCATTAAACGAATAAAGGCAGGTAACTATTATGATGTTTAATCCACCGCATCCAGGCGAAACACTAAAAGAGTTATATTTAGACTCGCTTGAATTATCCATTACTCAAGCAGCAAAAGCGCTTAATATGCCTCGCCCCGCATTAAGTGAAATAGTAAATGGCCGTCGTAGTATTTCACCAACCGTTGCAATTAAATTAGCAAAAGCTTTTGGTGGCACTGCCGAATCATGGCTACATCAACAGGCTGATTATGATTTGTGGCAACAATACCAGACTTATCATGGTGATGATGTTCAGGTTGTTTATGCAGCATAATACTCTATAATTTATGATCAAGTAACGTATGGAATAACGGTGCCACCCATCTTTTGGAAGGGCTCCGCTTATAACTAAAAAATATAAGCGGTATTGAGATAATGGTTTGAGCGGGTCGGGCCTACATAACAGTTTGATTAAATGATATTTAATGCTGAAAACATGCGCGAAAATACGCTTGGATATAAGTTTTTAGCATATAAATTGATATTTTAAGACTGACTTCAGTTCTTTTAGTGTATGAGCATATGGCAAAATTTTAGCTATTAAATAATACGAATAAATTCCAAGTGAACATATGTTGAAAATAATATCTATGAACTCTTTTGACTATTATACAGATCAATAAAAAGGCGTTTTCTTCGTTAACTTATGCAGTTACTATTTTAGTAAATACCCCTACTAATCTCCAACTGAGTTAAACACCCTCAAGTCAAACTCAACCTGATGATAATTCGGCATCATATGCTGGCATAGTTGATAAAATGACTTATTGTGGTTTTTCTCTTTTAAGTGCGAAAGGCCTGATACGTTATTTGACGAAATATCTCGCTTCTCCACCTATATGCGTATCAAGGATAATAGGTTATGAAAACGGGCGAGTGAAATATTACTATAAATCGCATCGCACAAAAGCCGTTGAATATGAATGTTTTGATGTTGAACGCCTTAGTGGTCGAATGGTTCAGCATATATTACCTAAAGGTTTTCAAAGGGTAAGGTATTGTGGTTTACAGACAACAGCGTGTTTTAATAAGTGGTATAAATTGATGTGAGTGTGGCAGGAGATTTAGTTGATGCCATTATGACGTACGCTAACCGATTAACGTATGCGAATTTTTTTGAGGAAGTGGCTGGTCGAAACCCGTTAAAATGTCATCATTGGGTGAAAAATGGAGAAAGCTAACTCGATTATTTTATCCTTTGAGGAGATTATTCCATGATACTTTTGTACTTGATTAGATGGAAGCGTTTTTGTTCATTAATACCAGTTCTGTTTATTAATGGAACTGGTATTAACTCTACTGACTAACTAATATGAAGTTCTGGGTGCTAGACCTAAATTCGTTACGATGGGAGTTTCGTGTGCAGTTATGTTTAACATCTCAACTGTAGCTGGATTTGCTATATAATTGGTCAACCATGCAGTTGGAGAAAGCTCAGATGTGTGGACTTGAATCGCATGTCCCATCTCATGAGCCAAAATTACCCATGCGGGATAGGTAACAGAGCTGGAGTCTGCGGTGTTGCTATGGGTGAAGCTTTGTATCGGATCCCAGGCGATGATTGCACCGACACCGCGTCCCTGAGGTATTTGATAGATTTTAGAAGTTGCGTGGTCACAATTTGGCATAAAATATCCGCCTCCTATTGAGGGAACTATTTCAACAACATAGTTAAGTCTCTCAAAAGCATCAACGACAGCTCTCCCTGCTTGATTCGCCTTTATTTCTTTAATTGCAAGCCCTACTTGTCTGCGGAAATTATCAAAGTCTGATGTTGGGACAGTAGGAGTAGTGACTTTTGCAAGTCATGGAGCTTGGCCATATACCCAACCAGTATCTTGTGTTCCAATGAGCATTTTTCCGTTTAGAAATGTGCGACCTAATGTAGTCATTTTATGTCTTCCCTAATAAATTTGATTACGTATTAAATTTCCTACTGGGATTAGCCGTCAGGTAAATTCAATGTGTTTTATGGTATTTGAGTCATTTCATTTTAAGGAAGGGTTCTGTCGTTAGAATGTTTATCATCAATTTCCTTATAATGATTTGATAAAACGATCCTCTTCACTTTAGCAAGAAAAAAGTTTTTTTCAAGCAGTTTACAAAAATATAAGTTTTTCTGGTTTACACTTCATTACGTATTGCTTGAATAGGCAAATGGTTACTTAGTTTCTTGTCACAGTAATATCAATTTAATTAGTTAGTTCTTGTGAGAAAAGCGAAATAATCGGGGGTCAGGTTCTGAGGGATCCCCACAAATTTAATCAGCAACCTAAATTCGCCTGGATATATTTACTCATTTTTCTCATCCCTTGTCTCCAATGTTTATTTCTCAGCATATAAATTGATACTTTAAGACTGACTTCAGTTCTTTTAATGTATGAGCATATGGCAAAATTTTGCTATTAAATCATATGAATAAATTGCAAGTGACATATGCTGAAAATAATACCTGTGAACATTTTACTATTACGGAGCACAATAAAAGGGCGTTTTCTTCGTTAACTTATGCAGTTACTATTTTAGTAAATCCCCCCACCAATCTCCAACTGAGTTAAATAAACCCTCAAGTCAAACTCAACCTGATGATAATCAGGCATCATATGCTGGCATAATTGATAAAATGACTTATTGTGGTCTTTCTCTTTCAAGTGAGCCAGTTCATGCACAACAATCATAGTTAAAAAATCTTCAGGAGCTTTTTTAAATAGGGTACTTATCCTGATCTCATTTTTACTTTTTAATTTTCCCCCTTGAACACGTGAAACATAGCTGTGTAAACCGAGAGCGTTGTTAATAACGTGAATTTTATTGTCAAACGTGATTTTACTTAAGGGGGCTGATTTTTTGATAAAGTTGTTTTTGATTGGCATGACAAAACCTCGTAAATCTTTGTCATTACTAATGTTATGAGGTTTAGGATATTTAGCCCTGAGAAATTGAGGCAATTTATTCTTAACAATCATTTGTTGAACTTGGTCTTGCAGCTCTGGAGAGTATGCGGATAAATATTTTAAAGGTGAGGGCATAATGTTGTCAGTTTGGTGGTCGGGTAAATATTTTTTATTTTTTTGTCTTTTTTTTTATTTAGGGCATATCCCCAAATACTTCGGGGATTATTATAGCTTTGCGGGAGAAAAAATAAATAACAATATTACTTTAGGCTGTGATCACCTAATGGCATCTTCGGATTTTTCTATTTCAAACCAAGTAGTTTAAACCAAATACTTTAAGACAACTATTTGCCAATAGACGCTAATTCTAGTGTAACTTGATCAACACCACTTCTTGTAATTCTTTTTCTTAATTCCGCTTGTTTAGCACTCAGTAATGAAATTCCTTCAACAATCATATCAAAAGTTTTCCATTGCTTAGTTTTTTTATTCTGCCGCATTTTGAAGTCAATGTTTATGGTTGGTTTATTGTTGTCAATTATTTGTGTACTGACAGTAACTATTTTTTTACCTTTAGTTGGTTTGTTTGCTTCATATTTTACTTGCTGATTTTTATATTTAGCTAATGCATTCGCATAGGTTCTAATTAAGTTAGAACGCATAGACTCAACAAATTTGGCTCTTTGATCTTTGGTTGTATCAGATAGCTTGTTCCCTAAAATAAGGTAAGCGGCATATTTATAATCGATAGATGGCATTAACTCTTCAGCTACGATTTGTCGCATTACATCAGGAAACTTCTCGATTTCTTGTTGATTTTCGGCAATACGGGTAAATAATCTATTGCCAACCTCTTCTAATGCCTTGTATGGCGTAATTTCATTAGCAAAAAGACTGCTGGTGAAAAATGAACAGAACACTAGCATGGATAAAATAGGAGTGGAGAAAAGTTTGATTAAATTACGCATAGCAATCCCGCATATATTTGAAATAATGTTAATAAAAAGTAAATAAATAAATAAAAAATCAGTTTAAACCGACCAGACGGTATAATAATACCGACCAAGCGGTATGTAAATAAAAATATAAAAACTTAACGATATAATATATAACAATTAATTATTATATATTTATGTATTTATTTAGGTAGGAAGTTACTTCTTCAGAGCTTTAATGTAATGACAAAGTTCAGCGATTACTTTTTGGAATAACTCTTTGTTACGAGAACTTCTACTTAAGTTCATTGAGCCATTAAAACTAGCAACGATAAAGTAAGAGACCTGACTGTAATCAATATTATTTCGTAGTTGGTTACTTATTTTTTGTAAACTTGATGAAATAAGGTCATTTAATTGTTCTTGCATGTTAAGAATGCGTTGTCGAAAGCCTTCATCAACATTGGCCATTTCCTGGCAAAGGTTATTCAGTGGACAACCACACACGGCTTCATCGCAGATCATTTCATTGCTGACAGTGTTGAAAAAGTCGCATAAGCCCTCTATTGGGTCTTTAACCGATAAAGCGGGTTCCCACATACCAAGAAACATAGGCACGTATATTTCTTCAAATACGGCATAACCTAATTCTATCTTATTGGTAAAATGATAATATAACGCGCCTTTTGAAATTTCACATTTTTCAAGGATCACTGATAGACTCGTTGCATTGAAACCATTTTTATGAATTTCATCAGCACTTACATCTAATATTTTTTGACGGGTTTGTTCGGCGTCACTCATAAGTAGTACTCTTACGCTATATCTGTCAAATATAACCGACCGATTGGTTTGTGGCAAGTATGTTTGAGTATATTGAATATTAAATTATACCAATTGATGTAATTAGTCATCGACATAGTTACCTTTGACATAATTACTAAGTGAAAGAAGTGACTGTGCTGTTTTCAATGAGGATAAATTTTCAATAATAATGCGCTTGACTGAGTAATAGCAGCTTATTGGGATTGAAGGCACAGGTATTTATTTGTCAGCTCATGATTTTAGCGCGTAGGATGGGTTAGCCGAAGGCGTAACTCATCAAAAAAATAAATTTTTATGAATATCATTAGATAGTTGCGTACTACACAATGATGGGTTACGCCGTTGTCTAACCTATCCTACAACTATTGTAGACACACTTAACGGGTACATAGCCAATGGGTTTGGCTATGTACTGGTTAAATGTTACCATGTCTGTAACTAGTTGTTTTCTACTGATTTATCTGTCGCCTCAAGATTTCAACGCGTAGGATGGGTTAGCCGAAGGCGTAACCCATCAAAATACCAGATTTTAACCGTATTATTAGATAGTTGCGTTCTACAAAGTGATGGGTTACGCCGGTGGCTAACCCATCCTACAACTTTTTCGTAACACTTAAATGGGACAGTAATCGATTGTTTTTTTAGTATTTATTTACTAGTTTAAGATTTAGCGTGTAGGATGGGTTAGCCGAAGGCGTAACCCATCAAAATACCAGATTTTAACAGTATTATTAGATAGTTGTGTTCTACAAAGTGATGAGTTACGCCGTTGGCTAAGCCTACAACTATATATAGCAACATTTAACCGGAACATAGCCAATGGGTTTGGTATTAATCACTAAATCCGCAGGTGTTGGTGAAGTTATATTTGGTCTTGTTTTTATATATTTCTATAAATCACGGATGGTTATTTTACTGAATATTTACGCTTTAACGCTTTTATTGATTTTTGTTGCTATTTTGCAGCCTATGTTGTTGGTTGAAGCATTTAATCCCGTTACAACGAATATTCCATTAATAGGCTTGAGCCTTATTTTGCTTAATAGTAAAAAAGATGAGAGTCCTAGCTAGTGCCCATCCATAAACGTATGTCTAGTGCGGACGTCCCACTGACACGAACTGTGCACCACAATATAGTGTTATTTAGAATGACTAAACGTCTATAGCCCATTTCGTGTCATTGTATCGCCCTCGCTACGACCCTGTTTCTAGCTAAGTCCATTTATTAGTTATATTGCCTATACCATTCACTTTCGCTGATAAGATCATCTGCTGAAGCAACCCGGTCAACAAAAGTTAAGCCGTCAAGGTGATCTAATTCATGTTGAAATATTCTGGCTAGAAAATCGGTATATGTTGCATGATGTTTCAAGCCATTTCGATCCAAGTAGCTGATTTCAATATGAGTGTATCTAGAGACTAAACCTCTCAGACTAGGAACGCTTAAACATCCCTCCCAACCATTTTCCTGTTCTGAACCATGGGAAATTATTTCAGGATTTATCATTGCGGTAGCGGGCATATCCGGGGCATTTGGGTAGCGCGTATTAGGCTTTGAGCATACAATAAATATTCGTTTATTCTGATAGATTTGTGGGGCTGCTATGCCAACGCCTCCTGCTTTATCTACCGTTTGCATCATGTCATCGATTAGCTTTTGAATTGAAGGTGAAGATATATCCTCAATTGGCAGGGCTTTTTTGCTTAAAATAGGATGACCAAGTTGTGCTATTGGTTGAGAAGTTGCCATGAGTATTTGCAGCTTAATTAAAAAGTATAATTAAAGTATACCAATCAGTGAGATTAAATGTCCTTTTATTGACATGCATGTTTATTGACATGCATGTTTATTGATATGCATGTTTATTGAATGCTGAATTTGTATTTTGTCGTTGTTTGGCTATTGTGCTTGGTTGATTGAAGTCGGATAAATAGAAGTCGGCTAGAAATGTTCTAGCCGACAACAGCGAGATTTAGCCAAAGATCGCCCGCATTAAACGAATAACATGTTCAACACTTTTGCCATTTTTAACTTCATTGATAATAGAATCGCGTTTAGTTAATAAATACTCTGGTATATCATCAGCGGTTAACGCACGGTCAACAAGCATTTCAGCTGATTCTTTTGTCCGTTTTCTTGCTACAGAGCCAGCCGTTGCGCGACCTTTATTTTTTTGTGTTTTGTCACGTAATCGCAGAAAGTTTGAATTTTGGGCTAAGGTTTCATCGGCGAATAAAAATAGGTCAATCAAAATTGCCCTTGCTTGCCATATTTTAAGTTCATTAGCTTCTGTGGGCTGCGTTTGATGCCACCAGGCAAAAGTTCGTAATGTACCGATCATGTCTTGCCAGTATGAATTAAAATCGAAATTATTAAATTTAGGTATTGATAAACCCTGACATAAAATATCAATTTTTGCGTTAGTTAAAGCGATGAACTGATCAGGACGGCGCATTGCTAATAAACGTGTTGCGGCAGCTAAAGGGGCTTTTTCACCTGCTGGTTTTACATCAGTATAAGAAGAAAAAATATGTTGATAAGCTTTGGAGAAATTTTGATATTGCTCAGGTGTTACGTCACCTTCAAGAGGGATGTAGCTTAAAGCTTGGTCAAAATCAGCTGGTTTTTGCTGTATTAAAATATGAAATACTTTAGCGCCTTTGGTAGAAGCAAACCACTCAATATCAAAATTATAAACACTGTGATCGTGTTTGTTGGTATGTTTACCTGCAAAAGCGAGTTTATCTTCTTCAATTAACTCTACCAGGGGCTTAACTTTTATTTCATTAATGTAATCTAGAAGTTTAAAACGCTCTTCTAATGCGTGAATGGTAGTTTGTTTTTCGATAAAATCAACGAATATAGGCCACGGAGCAATGCGTGCCATTTTTAGTTGTGTGACACTAAAACCAGTTTCCAGTATTACTTGTAACTTGCTCAATTGAGGAAGCTGTTCAGGATCTAATAATTCAATGTTTAGATCTTGTCGACATAATCTTAATAGTTCTGAGCACCAGTTAAGAAAATCTTCGGGACGGTTGGTTATTTTTACGGCCATTAAATTTAAACTAATTTCAGACGCATATTTTAATGCATTTTGATAGATCAGGTTTTCTGTATCAGACAAGGCCATTTTTACCGGGGAAGATAGGAATTTTCTCATTTATTTTTTCAAGCTCCAGTGCGAAGAATCATTTTCAAAAGCCGTGCATGATACCCAAATTATTTTTCTGTGCAATGGATAGTGATGAGTATTTTTACGAAAGATTATTTTTTGAACTTGATCGTGGGGAATTATTTCTCAATGATGCCGCTTTAAGATGTTCTTATATTGAGAAAAAACATTAATATTATGTTAAAAAATTTTAAGATGGGGAAGCGTAATATTTGTTATTCAATTTTCTATAAAAAGTCCCCTGTAGTGAAAACAGGGAACTATTTAATTTTAGACTTATAACTCTTTAAGTTTCCAATTTCCACGTCGGAATGCCATTATTCCGACCACAGCTAGTAAACTTTGTGAAATTGTTATAGCCAAAAAAACTCCCGTTGGCCCCATAGAAAAGGTGTTTGCTAATAAATAAGCTAAAGGAATTTGTACTAGCCAGTAGCAAAAAAAATTTATTTTCGTTGGTGTCATCGTATCGCCGGCGCCGTTAAAAGCCTGGACCACGATCATACCGATTGCAAAAAATCCATATCCGTAGCTGATATACGTTAAGCAGTCTATTCCATATTGTAGAACAACAGGGTCATTGCTGAAGAACCCTATTATTTGACCAGTAAAAAGAAGAAAAACAAGTGCTACTGATAATAAAAAGTAAACATTGTATTTTGCAATTTTCCATACTGATTGCTCAGCTCTTTGGGCTTTACCAGCCCCTAAGTTTTGTCCAACTAGTGTGGCTACCGCATTGCTTAGTCCCCAGGCAGGTAAAATGGTGAACATTACCACTCGAATTGCAATGGTATAACCTGCAACTGCGTCACTACCATAAGTTGATATTATTTGTACCAGTACTATCCAACTTGCTGTGGCAATAATAAACTGAATGACTCCGCCGGATGAAACTTTTAATAGGCTAGTGGAAACTTCCAGATTAAATTTTAATTGTTGTAAGGTTAATTTAATACGACTGGAATAACCGAATAAATGGTTAAGTTGATAAATTACCCCAATACTTCGACCAATAGTAGTAGCTACCGCCGCACCCGCCAGGCCCATTTCAGGGAATGGTCCAACACCATAGATTAATAGAGGGTCAAGCACAATATTGATGCCGTTAGCTAACCACAATGAGCGCATTGCAATAGTTGCGTCGCCTGCTCCTCGAAATATAGCGTTGATCAGGAACAAGTAAAGAATGGTTATGGAACCGCCCAGCATGATGCTGGTATAGCTTTTTCCTGTTGCTAATACTGAGTCTGTGGCTCCCATCATTGTTAATATTTGCTCTGCAAAACTAATGCCTGCAATGCCAACCAGCACTGCAACCGCCATTCCCAACCAAAGTGTTTGACCAGCAATAATATTGGCTTTTTCAATATTCTTTTCACCAACTCTACGTGCAATTGTGGCGGTAACGGCCATGCTTAAACCAATAGCTACTGCGTATAGTAAAGTTAACACTGCTTCAGTCAAACCTACTACTGCAACGGCTTCTGCACCTAAACCTGAAACGAAGAATATATCTGTAATGGCGAATATTGACTCCATCACCATTTCTAACACCATTGGAACGGATAGTAAAAAGGCTGCTTTTCCAATAGAGCCTTTAGTAAAATCTTCAGTTTTACCTTTCAATGCTTGTTTAAATAGGCTGAATAAATTTGTTTTCTGTAAATTATTGGTTGTTCTTGTCATTACTGATGACCTTTGAGACATAGTCTGGCTATGACTGTATTAATATAAAATGAAAAACACGACCGAAAAAATTGGTCGGGGAAAAATGGGAAATAGCTAGTGTGGATCACTTGTTTTAAAAAAAACGGGATAAATATAAATACTGATTTAATGCCAAATTTGTAAATAAAAAATAGCAATTAAATGAGTAACTAATAAATTTAATAATAAAATTTATAGAATTATCGAGTGTTTTTTAACCTGTTAAAGAAGTGTTAAGAAAGGTTGAAGATTTAAGTTTGCATCTTATCATGCACATGTCAGTGGTAAATACACGTCTTGACAATATATTTGCTGAGTAAAAGCAAATATCATTATAAAATTCAGTCTTCTTTTGAGTTCTTATTCAGTAACAGTTGATTAGTGCTTCGTAGTAAACAAAGTGATGCCAGAGAGCGCAATATCAGCGATAGCTATAGTCGATAGGATTGAAATGTTCATTGGCTTGCTCTCCTTCAGAGGTGGAATTAACGCTAGACTCTCATTTAGTTAACTTAATGTCAATAGAGAGTGATTAAACTAATAAATTTATTACATTGATCGGTATAAGGTTAAAAAATCATGTTTATACGTTAATCATATTTGTACGTTAATAGAAATGTTTTTGCGGCGATCTTGGTTAATTCGTGACTCTAGCCAGCGTCCTCTGGTTTCAGTGCCATTCCTTCTATCTTCACCAGAGCGCTTTTCCACGTGCAATTCTCTATCATCATAGTTTTGTGTTTGAATAACAGCGGCAGCTTTTAATTTTCCGAGCTGATTGTTTTCTTTTTGTCGTTGCTTATTTTGATTGTTGCTTTGCTTAGTGTTTTGATTATTACGTTGTTTTTTATCAGTGCTGGAATCAACGGACTTCAATTTATGCATTGATGGTAACAAGTCTGACACAATCTCCATCAAATAAATCCTCTGTGTTAATTGTGCTTTCACCTATTAAAAGCAACCACCATCTTTTAGTGTTTTATATTGGTAATTGAATGGTGCTAGTACAATAAATCGGCAATGCAAGTAAAAAGTTTAATTTTTTTAAGTTTTAATTTGTATTTTTACTGTTTGTACCGAAAAATTAATTTAAGATTTCTCATCAACCACTTGTGCTAATACCATATGAGTGTAATCAACTATTCCCAATATTTTTTCGTTTTCAATAACTGGCGCGGCATGAATGCCGAATCTTTCGAACATACGGGCACAATAGCGAACATCCATATTCGGAGAAACGGATAACACTGGCTTCGACATGATTTCGTATAAATTGACGCGCTCTGGGGAGCGGTTTCTGACAATGACTTGTTTGGCAATATCAGCGAGTAAAACAATACCATACTCGTCATTTTTATTACGTTTATTAATAATCAAAACAGAGACATTATGCTCCCTTGCTAATTTTATACCGTCAGCAACCGTTAGCATACCTTCTGCAATTTGGAATGCTTTTTCATTCATAGCTTGTTTAACCTGGATAAATTTGTGGTTCATAACTCTTCCTCTACTTTACCTTTTAAACGCTCAATTTGATGAGCAACACCTACGGCATCTTCAATATTTATTTGAATGGCAATGCCTTTTCCGGGTTCTTCATCAAACCCCGCAATTTTGGCAATGCGCTCTAAAATTTTTCGGCATAAATGTTGTTCAACAACAAACAGCAATACATCTCGTTGTGTTTCCAGCTGCATGCCAAAAAAGGTTCTTTGTCGGTTAATTCCTTCACCACGAGCATTATTAATAATGGTCGCACCTGTAGCTCCTGCTCTTCTAGCTTCTTTCATGACTTTTTCGGTAACATCGTCTTCGACAAAAGCTATAATTAATTTAAATTGCATTTTTATTCCTTTTCCGCTTTTTATGTTTACTTGGTTTGATGGATTTATGGGTTTTTAATTCGGTTAATTGGGCGTAAGCCATTACCGAAATTATTGGAAATAAGCTGGCAAAAGCAATTAAACCAAAACCATCAATAAGGGCGCTTCTACCTGGTATGGTTGTGGCTAAACCTAAACCAAGTGCTGCAACTAATGGCACAGTAACCGTTGATGTGGTTACACCGCCGGAATCATAGGCTAATGGAACGATTAATTTTGGACAAAACCAGGTTTGAATAACAACAATAATATAACCTGTGATGATGTAATAATGGATAGGATGACCAACCACAATTCTATAACTACCCAGAGCAATACCAAAAGATACACCTATGGCTACCACTATCCGTAAGCTACCGGCTTTTATCGCACCACCTGAAACTTCGTCAGCCTTTATTGCCACAGCAATTAGTGATGGCTCTGCTATTGTTGTACTAAACCCTATCGCTGCGGCAAATATATAAATCCAGCCATAATCTAACCAATAAACAATGTCACTGTCTGCGTTGATAAAATCAGCAGAGGTGAGTTGTTCGGCCATCATTTTTCCTAATGGAAACAGGGCTTTTTCTAATCCAAGTAGAAAAAGTGTTAAACCGATTAATACATAGAAAAATCCAAAACCAACTTGTTTAATGTGTTGAATGGGTTTACGGATCACAAATAACTGAAATACCAATAATATTGATAATATTGGTAAAACATCGACAACCGTAGTTTTGAGCGTAGAATAAAATTCCATCAACAAATTCAAATTATTTTACTTCCTTATGAAATATATCACTTTAAAATAGAACAAAATCACTATGTTATGACCATGCCATAAATCATGACAAATATTATTGGCGTCAGTGAGGCAAATGCGATCAAACCAAAACCATCAATCATAGGGTTTCTTCCTTTTACGGCTGAAGCAAGCCCAACCCCTAACGCAGTAACTAAGGGAACTGTTATTGTTGAAGTTGTTACTCCTCCAGAATCGTAGGCAATACCTATAATCCATGTTGGCGCAACTGCCGTCATTAAAACGACCAGTACATAGCCGATAAAAATTAAATAGTGAATTGGCCAACCTCTGATTATTCTTAAAACACCAATTACAATGGCTAAACCAACGGCAAATGCAACGGTATAACGTAAACCATTTGCATATTTAAGTTGTTCTACTTCACTTGATTGAATTATGCCCCCCTCAGAGGCTACATTGGCGGCCTCTTTTGCAACAGCAATTAGTGCAGGCTCGGCTACTGTGGTTCCAAAACCAAGACAAAATGCAAAAGTGAGTAACCACCAGATATTACCTTTTTTAGCAAATGCCCTGGCCATCGACTCGCCGAGAGGAAAAAGCCCCATTTCAAGGCCATAAATAAAAAAGGTAAGACCTAGTATCACGAGGAACATCCCAATGATAATATCCATTATATTGGGCATAGGTTGTTGTAATACGGCAAATTGAAAAAATGCAATAACGAAAATAATCGGCAAAATATCTTTAAAGCTATTAGTGAATGCTTTGAAAAAAATTAGAATCTGTTGTTTCATAAAAGTTATTACTAGTACCTCTTGTTATAAAGTAGCATTGTAAAATACTTATGATTGCATCTTTTGATTTATACCCAAGTGGTTTGGCTATAGAGCAAGTTTATTGAAATTTATAGATAAAGTTTAAGAATTTAAATCTATTTCTTAATACTAGCACTTCATTTGTTTTGATGTTTTTTATTATCGACGATTTAATGGATAAGCTTTAAGGGATAAGCTTTAAGGGATAAGAATTAAGGGATGAGATTTAGGAGGATATTCTAAAATTGGATAATAAAGTCGTAGTAGAGAAAATAACCCAATCACAATAATTATACGATTGGGAATTTGGCATTGGTGAAGAGTTTAATGTTTTACTAATGTTTGCTTTCTAATGTTTGTTTGGAAAAAACAGGGTTAGCATACATAGTAAGTAACCAATGCTGTTGAGATTTATTTAAGCCATGCATTCTTTTTTTAAGCTGCTGGATGGAATTTTCACTAATTTCTTTAGTATTAAGTATGTTCTCTGAAGATGGTGATAACTGCGCAACAGCTGCTCTGTTTGTATCGTAAAGGCGGTATTTGCTGATTATTTGCTGGTCAATTGCTTCTGCAATTGCTTTGCTGTCGGTAAAATCACCTTGAATTGGAGAACAAAATTCGAGATGAACACAGCCTTTTTGACCCGTAAGTCCAAGGGTAATGCTGTTTAAGTCTTCATTCTCAGACTTTAAATATTCGCCAGTTGCTTCTTTTGCTGCTAATTCAATTGCTTTCTCGCTATCACAGGGATCTAATTCATATGAAATAGAAACCGGAATAATATTTAACTGCTGTAGATATTCTGCAATAGGCATTTGTTTGTTTTTGTTTAGCAATAACATTGATATAAGCGCTGCATTGGTTTTATCAATACCATCTTTTGCTCGACCTTCACGTTGGGCGATCCAAATATTTTTTTTGTTGTCTGTAAGTGCATGATGAATATAAGCCGATAAATGTTTAGAGGCTTGTAACATCGCCCGTTTTGTTTTTTCGTTACGTTTTACGATGAAGCTTTTATTTAAACGCATTAAATCAGCAACCCAAGGTTTGCCAAGTAAATTATCACCCACTGCAGCTTCAACTGTTGCTAATCCGCTTTGGTAAAGTGCTAAATTGATTAATGCTGCATCTAGCACAATGTCTCTGTGATTACTGATAAATAAAGCTGGCTTGCTCATATCAATTTTATCTAAGCCATTAAAAGTAAAACCATCAGTACTCTTATTAATTATCTTATATAAATATTTGGCGACTTCTTGTTGAATGTCTTCAATATTTTTAAATGTTTTGATTTTTAATTTTAAAGATAACCTGATAAGTTTTTGACTTAATTTGGGGAAATATTTATAAAACTTGGGCATTACCAAACTTGCAATTGAAGTTTGAAGTCCTGTCTCGTTTATTAATTTCTGGATAATAGCTGTTACTTCATCATCACGATAAGGGCGAATATCGTCAAACATTTATAATTCTCATATTAAATAATAATACCGAGTATAGTCTTTTAGGAAGACTTTTATTCATTTTTAAAATATTGAAATCATGAACATGAATATCAATATTGTTTAAGTATACTTAGGTAGATAGTGTATATAATTTTTAAGAAGTCGGCATTATATCTTAAGAAGATAATATGATACTGCTTTTCTTTACTAAAAAATAAAAATAATTTCTAGAAAACTTGAAAGTGTTGACTAAACTTAAAGTACGGTCTTTAAAATTGTGGGGTTATGAAATAGGGGGCTTATATAACATAAACATAAACATAAACATAAACATAAACAGAATCTACGAAGATATTTGTAAAAGGTTTGCATATTGGCTTGTGTTTTATATCGACTGCCCCAAGTCTATATATGTAACAAGAGAAAAATGTAGTAGTAAAAAGTAAAAAAAGTAAATGTAAAAAGTATTAAATAAAAGGAATAACGATGAAAATAAATCTATCTGGTCACCATGTCGAAGTTAATGAATCAATAAAGCAACATATAGAGGAAAAATTTTCTAAAATCGCTACTCACTTTCCAACCTTAATCGGGCTTGATATTATTCTTTCCAAAGAACATTCTAAACATCAAGCAGAAATAAGTACCATATATGAAGGCGGTCGAATATCGGCAACAGGTACTGATGATGTCATGTATCCTGCAATAGCAAATGCGGCCAAAAAACTTGATGCCGCGCTAAAACATCGTAAAGGACAATTAAAAGCTCATTTGCACACGAAGCCTCTTAATACCACTCCTGACATTGCTCATGAAAAGGTTCAGGAAATGCAATTAAGCTGATGTTCCATTTTAAGAGGGACTTTTGTCCCTCTAAGTTATTCATTGTCATGCTGTAACTCAGTAATTAATAAATATATACCTCAACTTTAACTTTAAATCTAACAATCATACTTCCTGAAGTTGTATCGGTATAGCAAGGGAGGAATGTTAACGAGTGAAAAAAATTCTTCTTTCACAAGATGAAAATCTATCTTTTAAAGTCAGTAATGAAATGCTGCCCATAGACGTTCAACGTCTAGACCTATATTTTTCTTTGCCTGTAGAAATGGGCATTAGTCACAGTACCTTGGATCTGGAAAATTATTTTTACAGCAGTATTAAATCTCACAGTGCTTATTACAGTGAAAAAATACATTTACCTTTGGTTAGAAGTCGTTATATAAGCCAAACCAAAGGTGAAAAAAGTGATTATAGATTGAACTTGAATTTATATTCTTACCAAATACGCTTGGCTCTTGATATGGATATTAAGCAAGCACTTAAATTAAAATCTGCGGGTGAGTATTATTTAAAAACCGTGGAACTGGCAGATCAAATAATAATATTGTTAAAAAAATTGAGGCGTTATACGCCGTCAGACTCTAATCTCAGTTCTTATTTCAAAAATGCAGATAATTACCTTAGCTGGCATGTTGAACAATCATTTTTACAACTATTAATTAAAGCTCCAGAAAGTAGTGAACATACAGCAGAGAGAGAGTTTTTACTTGGTGTCTGTCAGCGTGAAAATGAATATCGTAGTAATAATCAATACAATTCAAAAATAACGTTAGATGATCCTAACAGGATCACCAATAAGATGCGTTTATTGCAGCGTTTAATTGAATATGGAGTCGTCTTTCGTAAAGAAACAAGAAACCTCAATATAAATTTGAGACGCTTGGTAAAAGGTAGCGTCACAGCAATTGTTATGGCCTTTGTTATGGCTATAGTACTAAATGCGCGTTCAACTTTTACTGAGGTAACATTATTCTTAGTTGCTTTGCTTGGTATTATTTATGGTTTACGTGAAATATTCAAAGAAGATCTAACTACGCTAATTTGGCGTGTTATTCAAAAAGGGCGACCAAAATGGCAAAATACGTTTACCAATAGTGTTAGCCAGCAGAAAATGACTAGCCAGAGGTTATGGCTTGAATTTATTAAATCAGGGGAATTACCAGAAAGAGTCAATAAATTATTTAATAAGCGACGTCAGCAAAATAAACAGGCAGCACATTTATTACATTTCTGTAGTAAAACTAAGGTAGTGGCAAAAGAATTTTTACCTGGTTACGATGAAATTCAGCAGCAGATAATTTTTGATTTAACGCCTTTGGTTAGATATTTACGAAAAGGGAAGGGCAGGTTATATGAATTGGATGGACAGAAAATAACCCAGCAATCTGTCGAACGTCGTTACCAGATAAATTTAGTTGTAGTACAAACAGATAAAGATCAATATCAAAATTTACAACGTTTTAAAATTACACTAAACCGTTCTGAAATTATTAATATTGAAGCTATGACACTTATTGAAAATGATATAGAAGATTAACGCTTCTCTGAGAGTTCAATTTGTCTTTCAATTTTTGAAATTGCTTGACGACATCTGCCAAGTCGTTGGTGGATCGCAAGTATCTCAGTTGCAATCTTTTTAGCTTTTGCCGGAGTTGCTTTAAGCCTGTCTTTTTCGCGGTCGGTGATCATGTCAGCTAATCTACGTTCAAACTCATGAGTCTCAGCAAGTTTTTGATGCAGGCTATGACTGGTCAGCATTATTGATTTAGCCGCTTTTTTATATCTTCTGGTCTTGAAAGCATTTAGCCGGTGTTGTGCTTCATTATGCATAGCTTGATTGGAATTGAGGGCATTAATCAAAGATGCAATTTGTTGTTCAATGTGAGTCAATTGATTGTAGGCAACATCAGGCTTTTTTGCGTTAATCAATCGCTGTAAAGTCGCGGTATTTCTTTTTATTTCTTGAACATAAGAGAAAAACTTATCACTGTAGGTAACAAATAATGTTTCTGAAAACAGAGCGTTATCTTTCAATAGTAGATGAGCTTTTGTTTTTGTATTTATTGCATCTGTTGTTTTAGCTTGTTCAGCTAAATTAATTAACACGGTGTTAATTCTGTCAATGGCATCATTTTTCATAAGATAAAACTATTATTTAGTGAATCATTTTTGTTTGAAATTCATTCTGGCAATCAATGCTAAAACCAGGCGTGATAAGCCAAATTTATTGACATACCAATAACAACTACGATAAATACTGGTCGAATAAATTTCTGACCATGTGTTATAGCAGTATTGGCACCAATACGTGCACCGAGCATTATAAATATTCCCATAGAAATACCGATTAATGCATTTACATAACCCAAATAAATAAAGGTCAGTAGGCTACAAAAGTTACTGACAAATGTGTTCGATCTAGCAAGCCCGCAACTTAACAGGATATTGATTTTATAAATTGCTGATGAGGAAACAGTCCAAAAGGCGCCTGAACCAGGACCGGCAAATCCATCATAAAATCCTAATATTCCACCTTGAATTATTTGTTTTTTGACCAAGCTTCTATTTTTCGGAGGTAAACTTTCTGAAGAAGAGGTGTAATTTTTAGCCAGTAAAGTATATATAGCAGTGACGACAATTAATAGCGGTAAAGCTTTATCTATAAATTCAGTTGACAGATAACTAATAGCTACAGCCCCTATAATTGCGCCTACTGCTGTTGAATATAAAGAGTACTTCCAGAATGCTGGATCAAACAGATTTTTTTTATAAAAAGTGAATGAGGCCATACTTGAGCCAAAAGATGCTGCTAGTTTGTTTGTTCCTAATGCAATATGAGGAGGAAGGCCAGAGGTAAGTAGAGTTGGAATGGTTAACATACCACCACCGCCAGCGATTGCATCAATAAAGCCTGCAACAAAGCCAACACTACATAAAGTTAGCCATAAAGTAATATCTAAAACTGGCTCCATCTACATCCTTTATATCAAGTGTATTAAAAAAATAATTCGGTAGTCTAGCATAAAGTATCTGGAACAAAGCAGTTTTAACTATACCAAAAATTTAAAAAATTATGATTTGAATAAAAAATAAAAAATAAAAAATAAAAAATAAAAAATCTTGTTATCAATATTTAGTATATAAATAAACCGATAATTGTTGTTAAGTGTTAAAAATAATGTCACAAATTTTTTGAGAAGATTAAAAAGTATCGTGTACTTGTTTGTTTATTGTTCTTTTTGGTGGTTTGTTAATCAAAAAATTGCTCTAAGTTATTCGTGTACATCAATAAAATTTACAACCTTTTAACGCTTTATAACGTATTATTCATTATTTATTAATACAGTCAAAAGTTAAGTTGTCCTAAAATTCAATCACTTGTCTTTATTGGTGTGATTATTTAGTTGACTTAGTACGAATGAATTAGTAAAACATATAACAGCAATTAAATAGCCTGTACTTAAGAAGGAATTATTTTGTAAATCTTAATCTGTTTGTCCAAAATGATATATAATTATTGGCGATTTACGGGTTAAACGTTACAAAATAGTTTGGTTTATTGTTGTAATAAGATAGATTGATTTACCTTTTTTATGGGGCCAGGCGGTGGTTAGATTGCTGTTTGGAAATATTGTATGGTTTAATTCTAGAGAAATTAAGCCCTAAGTGGCAGATTATTAAGTTTGCGTTATCAATAATATTTGTTGTCATAATTAAATAGCAACTGGTTGGGAACTATGTCCAAATTAAGTAAGAAGAGCCTTATCGCAACGACGATAGTCGGCGCATTAGCAATCACAGCAAGCAACTTTGCTGCTGCAGATGTGTTGAAAGATTTACAAAAAGCGGAAGCGAATGTTTTTAAAGCTTCAGTCAAATCACAGAATATAATAAACAATATGTATGAGCAAACGCAGATTTTACTTGCGGATTATCGTAATACTGTTTCTGAAGCAGATGTGCTTCGTGGTTATAATGATCATGTTCAACGTATGGTCGATGATCAAAAATCAAATATTGCATCTTTACAGAAACAAATTGATGAGATCGATATAGTTAAACAAGGTGTTGTACCATTGATGTACAAAATGATCGATACCTTAGAGACATTTATTTCATTAGATGTACCAATGAATCTTGAACGTCGTAAAGATCGTGTTGCTGGTTTAAGAAATGTAATGCAGGATTCTGACGTGACTACTTCAGAGCAGTTTCGCTTAGTACTTGAAGCGTATGAAATTGAAGCAGGTTACGGAACGATTTTTGATGCTTATCAAGGTGAACTTGATTTAGGCGACAGTAAAATCACTGTTGATTTTGTGCACATGGGTCGCGTTTCTTTATTAGCTCAGTCTTTAGATATGAAACACTCATGGGTTTGGAATAACGGAGCTCGTTCATGGGATGAGTTAGATGATGAGTATGCTAAACCTATTACTGACGCTATTCGTATGGCACGTAAGATGTTGCCAATGAATTTAACTAAATTACCAATATTTGCAGCAGGAGCAAAATAATGAAAAAAGTTTTAAATTTTGTATTGCTTGCTGCGGCAATGACTGCCGGTATTTCAGCAACGTCACAAGCAAATGAGCTTGATGATTTATTAAAACAAGTTAAAGCTGAGCGTATTTCAGAAGCTAGACTTGATAAAAAACGCGAAGCTGAATTTAAGTCTGCACGTGCAGATAAACAAGCTTTATTGAAGAAAGCTAAAAAAGAATTAGCTAATCAAAATACTCGTAATAACCGTTTGACCAAAGAATATGCGGCAAACGAAATTACGTTATCGCAAAAAGCAGTTGAATTAGACAATGCCAAAGGTACTTTAGGTCAAATGTTCGGTGTAAGCCGTGCAGCTGCCGCAGATGCTTATGGTTCAATCGCAACTTCAATCGTAAGTGCTGAATACCCAGGTCGTGGTGAAGCTCTAAATCGTATTGCTAATGCTAAAGAAATTCCAGGGTTAGCAGATTTAGAAGAATTATGGTTTGCATTGCAAACAGAAATGACGCAATCAGGTCGTGTTTCTCAATTTACTGCTAAGGTTACTAAACTTGATGGTTCTTCAGTGACTGAATCTATTACCCGTATAGGTAATTTCAACTTAGTTTATAAAGATGGTTATTTAAACTATAATGACGGTATGCGCCAAATTCAGCCTTTAGCTAAAGATCCAGCAAGTCATATTTCTGCTACAGCAGCTGATTTCTTCGAAATTACTTCTGGTTATGCTCCTCTTTATGTTGATCCGTCTCGTGGCACTATTTTAGCACTTGAAAGTCGTAAAAAGACTGTTATGGAATTCTACCATCAAGGTAAAGAAGTTGGTTATGCAATCACTGTATTGTTAGTTATAGGTTTCTTAATTGCTCTAGAACGTATCTTTGTGCTTGGTTCAATGGGTTCTAAGATTAATGCTCAATCTAAAAATATGTCTACACCTGACGAAGGCAATCCATTAGGTCGTATGTTAAAAGTGTACCAAGAGAATAAAAATGCAGACGTTGAAACATTAGAGTTGAAACTTGACGAAGCTATTCTTCGTGAAACACCAGCTGTAGACCGTGGTATTGGTTTAATAAAAATGTTTGCAGCTATGGCACCATTAATGGGTCTATTGGGTACGGTTATCGGTATGATCCAAACTTTCCAGACAATAACATTGTTTGGTACTGGTGATCCGAAAATTATGGCTGGCGATATATCACTAGCTCTAGTAACTACCGCATTAGGCTTGATTGCTGCTCTACCATTAATTCTAGTTCACAGTACTGTTGCCTCTAAAGCTAAAGGTATTCTTAATAAATTAGATGAGCAAAGTATTGGTCTTATTGCTGCTGTTGCAGAGAAGGAGTCTAAATAATGTTATTCCTGATAGAACTTTGGGAATCTGTCAGGAGTTTTATGGCGACAGGCGGTAATGTTTTATACTTTGTCGCTCTAGCTCTCTTCCTTATGTGGATGTTAATGGTAGAACGTTACTGGTTCTTGACATCTACATATCCAACGTTAAGAGATAATATTATATCTCGTTGGGATGCACGTGAAGATACTACTTCATGGTATGCGCATCGGATCAGAGAAACTTGGATTTCCGAAAATAATGAAATGCTTGAACAAAACATGTTGACCATCAGAACCTTAGTGGCTATGTGTCCTTTAATCGGACTATTAGGTACGGTAACAGGTATGATTGGTGTATTTGAAGTTATGGCGGAACAAGGTACAGGTAATCCGCGTTTAATGGCTGCAGGTATATCTATGGCAACGATTCCGACAATGGCTGGAATGGTAGCCGCGTTATCAGGTGTGTTTTTTAGTTCAAGATTAGACGCGAAAGTTAAACTAGCAAAGGCTAAACTGGTTGACAGTTTACCTCATCACTAGAGAGAAATTCGAATGGCACGTAAACGTATTCGTGAAGACGACGAAGCAATGATTGATATGACACCTATGTTAGATATCGTTTTTATCATGTTGATCTTCTTCATAGTAACCACTTCTTTTGTTAAAGAGGCTGGTATTGAAGTTAATAAACCAAAAGCAGCAAATCAAACTAAACAGAAAAATGCCAATATTTTTATAGCAGTTAAAGATACAGGTGAAATCTGGTTTGATAAACGTCGCGTAGATATTGAGTTGGTTGGTTCGCAGATTGAAAAAATGCTAGCTGAGCAACCTACAGACGTTATTATAATTCAAGCTGACAAAAATGCTAAACATGGTGTAGTTGTTGATGTTATGGATGCAATCAAGGAAGCTGGAAGCAATCTTAGAATTTCAATTGCTGCAGCAAAGGGGTAGTTTATGGGTCGCTTATTAGGATCATTACTACTAGGCGCTGGGGTTACTTTTGCACTGTTTTCTTTTATGGCTTTTCTTGTCTCTAATGACGGAAGAAGTGATGAAGAACAATTGGAGAATCTCGTGGTAGAAGTTAACACTACGCCACCTAAATCTTCAGCAGAACGACGTCAGCGTGTACCGCCGCCGCCGCCGCCACCGCCTAAAACGCCACCTAAGCAGGCTCCTCCAGAGCCTGAATCAAGTGATACTACAGGTGGAATTAGTTTTAACCTACCGAGTATACAATTGTCTGGTGCATCAGCGGGAATATCAGCTCCTGGCGCTTTTGGTCGAGATGGCGATGCTACACCGATCGTTCGAATTGAACCTAAGTACCCGATTCAAGCTGCTCGTGATGGTAAAGAAGGTTGGGTAAGATTATCATTTACTATAAACAAAGTAGGTGGGGTTGAAGACGTAACAGTTCTTGATGCCAAACCAAAACGTTTATTTGATAAATCTGCAAAACGTGCGCTTAAGAAATGGAAGTACAAACCAAAAATTGTTGACGGCAAACCTGTTATAAGACCTGGTTTAACGGTGCAATTAGAATTTAATATGGATAAGGGGTAGTAATTAATGTTAAAAAAATTATCAACTTCGTTCCTATTAGTTGCTTCAATTGCAGCTGTGCAGCTACCTGTAGCTTTTGATGCTACAGCAGCTGAAGCTCGACAAGAAGAAAGGAAAAAGCGTCAAACACGTTTAGTTGGTCCTTCCGTTGGTAAGAAAGTTGGCAAAGCATTTGAGGCTTACACAGCTGATGATATTGATGGTGCTTTGGTTATTCTTTTAGATATCAATGCCAGAAAGGATTATGACAAAGCCTATGTAGATCGTTTCGTTGCTATGATGTACGCTCAACAGGGAAATAAAGAGCAAAAATCGATTGATTATCTGAAGAAGGCGATTGAACCAGATCTACTAAATGCAGTTGATCATGGTGGAGCGTTGAAATTACTAGCTGATTTGCAAATGCAGACAAAAGCTTACAAAGAAGCATTAGTTAATTACAAACTTTGGATGGATTTTACTGGCAAATCTGACGGAAATACTTGGGTTAAAATTTCTCAGGCTCACTCTGAGTTAAAGCAATTGGATAAAATGATTGTTCCTGCTGACAATGCTATTGCAGCATATGGCGATAAGCATAATCAAAACCCGTATATCTTGAAGATAATGTCTTATTTTGAGCGAAAAAAATACAATGATGCGATAAAAGTTCTGCAAACAGCTGTACAAATATTTCCAGCAACTAAGCAGTTTTGGATACAACTTGGCCAATTTTATTTAATGGTCGAAGATTATCCTAAAGGACTTGCCACATTAGATTTAGCTTATAAACAAGGTTTCTTGGATAAAGAAAGTCAAATTAAGACATTGTCTAGCTTATTTGCTCAAAATGAAATGCCTCATAAATCTGCTCTATTGTTAGAGAAGCATATTGCTTCAGGGTTAGTTAAACGTGATGATAGTAATGTTGCATCACTAGCTAATGCTTGGCATGCGGCTCAACATATTGATAAAGCAGCTAAATATTATGGTAAACTTGCTAAAATGACTGGCGCAGCTAAGCATTACAGTAAGCATGGTATGTTGTTGAAGCAAGATGAACAGTTTAAACCTGCGATAGTGTCACTTAAAAAAGCACTTGAACTAGGGGTGAAAAGTAAAGGCAGAGTTCATCTGAGCATTGCTGAATCTTACTTTTATCTTGAAAAATATAAGCAAGCTTATGCAAGTTTTAAATCTGCAATGAAAGATCCTAAAACGCGTAAGACTGCCAAAAGTTGGTTAGGTTTCACTAAAGATACTGCAGAACTTAAAAAAGTTAAAATTTAAGTTTTAAGTTTTAAGTTTTAAGTTTTAAGTTTTAAGTTTAGTGCATTTTAAAAAACCAGTCTTTTGACTGGTTTTTTTATTTTCAGAATGAAAATGATTTTTTTAAAAGGACTGATTGTTTAGCAGTAATACCAATTGTATTAAGTTAGTGGTCAGGGTTCGATGAGGATAAATTTTCAAGAGCACAGGTTTTTTGCTCCAGGCAAAACCTAAGTACCGACATCCATGTCGGCAACGCAGCTATTGGAAATTTAGACCATCGAGGGTGACCACTTACTTAGTACAATTGGTATAATATCAATTGCATTGGCTACGCCGCAGTTAACTGTGGCTGTATAAATTTAAAAACCAAGAAGAACACATCTATGTAGATTTATTCGAGCAATCAGTAGAACGTGTATTTATCCACGCATCACTTTAAGGCTCACATAAATGTGCGATCTACTCTGACTGTCAAAATTGAGTTTGATGGATTTTTAATTTTTGATATTATTTTCTTATCTGAACTAAGTTGAAAAATAACTACTTATCGAGTCAGCAACACTTAACTGGTACATAGCCAATTCCATGAATTAGGTCTGTTGGGTTTTATTTAGCTATATTGCTATTAGAGTTACTTAATTGAATTTCATCTAATATGTCGTTTTTGTTCTTAAAAGTTTTGATTTTCTCAAAAAGTATTTCTGCTTCAGGATATTGTAGTTTCAGATATCGTAGCCATTGTTTGAGTCGGCTGGAAAAGTAGTAGCTTTTATCACCTTGTAGTTCTAATTGGCTGTACTTTTGCAACAAGAGCGTAGTTTCATGCCAGGACATTGGCGTTGCATTTAGCTTAATAACATTAGCTAAGTTCGGCAGAGCTAAAATTCCCCTTCCTAACATCAGGTTTGTTGTGTTTGTTATATTTTTACATCTGTCTGCATCATTTTTTGACCAGATTTCTCCATTGGCTACTAGCTCTATATTGTATTTATTTTGAATATCACCAATATATTCCCAATAAGCCGGAGGTCTATAACCATGTCGTTTAGTGCGCGCATGAATAGTTAACAGATCAGCATCTGCACTAACGATAGCATCGACTATTTCATCAAGTAATGTAGCATCATCGAAACCTAAGCGAATTTTTACCGAAGTGGTTACCTCTTTACCTACAGCTTGTTTTACACAAGAAACTATTTTATAAATCTCTTCAGGGGTTTTAAGTAATACAGCCCCACCTTTACTTTTATTTACGGCTTTAGCAGGACAACCAAAGTTAATATCAATACCATGTGAGCCTAGTTCTATCGCTCGTACAGCATTTTCTGCCATCCACTGGGGATGTTGACCTAGCAACTGGATCCTTATTGGTGTTTTATCAGGAGTATATCCATCATGGTTGAGTTCAGGTGCCATTCTATAAAACACACGTTCTGGCAGCAAAGCATCAATAATGCGAATGAATTCTATAAAACAAAAATCAAAATTATTAATCGTAGTTAATAAGTCCCTCATTAACGGGTCAACAACCCCTTCCATAGGAGCTAATATAAGTTTAGAATTTTGTTGATTTTTTTTTGTGCTCATGAATAAAGTTACTTTTGGTAGAGTGTTTTCAAAAATTTTGCACATTAAACGATATTATTAATAAAAAATCATGCACAACATGAAATTTATTTATTCTACTAATGGTCTTTGTTACTAGTTTAAATAATCCTATAGAAAAACTATTAAATATTTGGAAGGAAAAAATGATGAACTTAATAAAAAAATCTGCACTATCTTCACTACTTGGTTTGGTTGTTTTAGCTGTTGCAGCATTACCTGCTCAAGCCGAGACAAACCCTTTTGAAAGTCAAGCTATAACAACAATTGCTAGTCAAACAGATGATGCTCAAGGTGCTAATGATAAAGGCAAAATGAAATCTAAAGGTAAATGTGGCGAAGGCAAGTGTGGAGAAGGAAAGAAAAAAGCCAAAGGTAAATGTGGTGAAGGAAAATGCGGTGAAAGCAAGAAAAAAGCCAAAGGAAAATGTGGCGAAGGAAAATGCGGTGAAGGCAAGAAAAAAGCTAAAGGTAAATGTGGCGAAGGAAAGTGCGGTGAAGGCAAGAAAAAAGCTAAAGGTAAATGTGGCGAAGGAAAATAGAATGTTTAATACCTGAAAAACATTTTAATGCTCTCATTTCAATAATTTGAAGTTTTCTTCAATAAAAACGTCTCTAATTATTTAGCGACGTTTTTTTTATCACTAATTTATAAAAAAGTAGATTCAATGAACTACCGAGTTGAAGAGTTCTTTTGTGATGATATGGCAGTATTTCTTAAAACAAAAATATAAAATATCAATGAGTTTGAACCATTTATATTTATCTTTGTCTATTTATTATTGCTATTTAGGAAATCGTAGCCAAAATCAGCAACATTGATATATAGATCAAATAATGCTGTTAAATTTGTACTCTAACCGCTAGAATGCGCGTCTTTTATTTTGTAGTGTAGGAATATACAAATGTCTCACCATGAAGATTTCAAAGATAGTACATCGAAACGCCATTTATTTATTGCGTTAACCGCTTTATTTGCGATGCCATTATTACCAATGATAATGGGTTGGTATACTTTTTTCGCATAAGTAAATTTTAAAAAATACAAAATAAGATTGATAATATGCACATTTTAGTAGTAGACGACAAGTCAGCAGTCAGATTAGCTCTAACTAACATACTTGAACAACAAGGTCATTCAGTGCGCACTGCATTCAATGGTTTAGACGCGTTTGAAAAAGCACATAGTGAATTATTTGATCTGTATATTATTGATCACCTTATGCCTGTGATGAATGGTATCCAATTAAGTAAAAATTTGAAATCAGCGCCTCACCTAGCTTCTACACCTATTGTTTTTATGACAACTCAGAATGTTAATAGCGTGAAAGAATTAAGAGAAGCAGATTTATTTTATTCTTTAATGCCAAAGCCAATTAATGAGACACTACTTATTAATGTTCTCGAACAGTTATCCAATATTAAATCGGTTCATTGCGCTTGATAAGTTGATTTTACAAGCTTCTTTCTTTGGGGGATGGGGGATCAGAAATATTCATTCCTGCTCTACCTTCTCCTAAAACACATTAATAATAGCGATCACAATTATTATACCAACGGTATTAAACAACATCAAAATTGCTGAAATATGCGTCTGAGTTCGTTTTTGGGGCTATTATCCTTCTGGCCTCATTTTCAATTGATATAAGTTTATCTATAAAATAGATCCAATTTGCTTTATTCTTGAGTAATCATATTTAATTACTTTGTGAACATGACTGAAAACCAACTAATTACTCTAAAAAATGCAATATACACGATCCCTGATTATCCAAAAAAAGGTATCTTATTTCGGGATATTACTGGCATATTAGATGATGCCAAAGCTTATACCCTTACTATTGAGCTTTTAAAGAATAAATTTGAAAATAAAGGTTATACAAAAGTAGTAGGTACTGAGGCCCGTGGTTTTTTATTTGGTGCGCCATTAGCACTCGCACTTGGTGTAGGATTTGTACCTGTTAGAAAACCCGGGAAATTACCCAGAGCAACATATGCTGAAAGTTATCAACTTGAATATGGTCAAGATACCTTGGAAATACATCAGGATGCTCTGACAGCAGAAGATAATGTTTTGATTGTAGATGATTTGCTTGCAACAGGTGGTACGATTCAGGCGACAACAAAACTCATTCGTCGTTTAGGCGCTAAAGTTTCAGATGCTGCATTCGTCATTTCATTACCAGACCTTGGTGGTGAGAAATGTTTAGATAAATTAAGTTTATCGGTATATTCTTTACTACAGTATGAAGGAGAATAAGGACAGGTCATGAGTTATCAGGTATTAGCAAGAAAATGGCGCCCTAAAAATTTCCAACAACTTATGGGGCAAGAACATGTTGTAACTGTTTTAACAAATGCGTTAGAGCAGCAACGATTGCATCATGCTTATTTATTTACGGGTACTCGTGGGGTTGGTAAAACTACGATAGCTCGAATTTTTGCTAAAAGTCTAAATTGTCAAAAAGGTGTTACTTCTACACCTTGTGGTACTTGTGATGCGTGTGTTGATATCGATCAAGGCCGCTTTGTTGATCTACTTGAGATTGATGCAGCTTCTCGCACTAAGGTTGATGATACCCGGGAAATTTTAGACAATGTTCAATATGTACCTACCAGAGGTCGTTATAAAGTCTATCTTATTGATGAAGTGCATATGTTATCACGCAGCAGTTTTAATGCATTACTGAAAACTCTGGAAGAACCACCTGAACATGTCAAATTTATTCTAGCTACAACAGATCCCCAAAAACTGCCGATAACCGTATTATCCCGATGTCTTCAGTTTCATTTAAAAGCATTAACTGTTAGCCAGATTGAAGAAAAATTAGTTGAAATTTTAGCCGCCGAAAATGTTAGTCATGATCAGGGTGCCTTAACTCTGCTCGCTAAAGCTGCACGAGGCAGTATGCGAGATTCATTAAGTTTGACCGATCAAGCTATAGCTCAAGGCAAGGGGGCTATCAGTGTTGCCAATATCCAGCAAATGTTGGGTGGTATAGATCAGAATTGGGTTTATAAAATATTAATTGCTTTACTAAAGCAAGACTCAATAGGCTTGATGAAATTATCACAGGAAATAGCATCATATGCGCCAAATTATAGTCGATTAATGGCAGAGCTAATTCAGTTACTACATCAAGTTGCTATGGCACAGGTAGTTGACAAGCATTTTGATTTACCATCTGACCATGCAGTATTATTGAAAAAATTCTGTCAGGCAATGACCCCTGAAGATGTACAGCTTTATTATCAAATTGTACTCAATGGTCGTAAAGATTTACCTTACGCGAGCGATGAGCAAGCTGCGTTTGATATGGTTTTGTTGCGTTTGCTGGCTTTTAAGCCAATGCAAAATTCTGATGTATCGAGATCTGATACTTCTGACAAAAATGAATCGGTTCAACATAATAATCAAAGTATAAGTTTTGAATCAGATGAACTTGGCGAAACGCAAATTAGTCAAGCGGGTTCATCACTTGTTAAAAATGATAATATTGTCGGATCTGAAACTGACCAACGAGTTGAAGTTGATCATTTACCGAACAAGACGAAAGACATTGACGAAACTTTTGCGATTGAGCCATCAGTTGTTCCTGGCGAACACAAAGATCCGATCGCATTACAAGACGGTCTTAGCTCAGAAATGCTGGCAATTGAGCAAAAAGCTGTTCAGCAAGGTTTTGCATCATATAATGAACCAGTACCGCAAGATGAAATAGTTTCTCCTTCAGCAATGGTTGCTGAGCAAGTCAATAGTCACGAGAATAATGAACAACTAGTGCCTGCGAATAACAGTCAAGGGCAAGCAACAGGAACATATTCAGAACCACCTCTGCAGTTGCCTGAAACAGCTCCACCATCTGAAGAATACACTTCCCCAGTACAAGCTGTGTTGGCTTCAAGAAATATGCTGAGAAGCCGAAAGAAACAATTGGAGAGTGCTGAAAAAAAGTCCAGTGACGCAAATAAGCGTCAATTAACAGGGCAGACTGTTGGTGCAGCCGATAGTTCAGATAATTCAGTAAATGATAATAATGCAGTCAGTGAAGAATCAAATCCTGTTGATTCCCGCCCATCAGTTCCAGACATAGAGAGTATCCCTTCTGCAGGATTCAGTTCTGAAGTTATTGATCCTGCAACTATACGTAAGGCTAATCAAGTTGATAAATGGGCCAACATGATCGACGCGATGGAATTAGGAGGTAGAATTCGTCAATTAGCTATTCATGCAACGATTGATGAAAATTCTACAGATGATTTATTATTACTCAAACTTGATCAAGCGACTAAACATTTGAATAGTGACCGTGCCCACAAACAGTTAGAGGCAAGTATTTCTGAATATTTATCCCGGTCGATTCAAGTACAAGTTACTATTGTTGAACAAACCACAGCAGATCCCTATCAAATACAATCACAAATTAATGATAAACGACTAGAATATGCGAAAGAATTAATCGCGACTGATGAAATAGTCACAACGTTTGTGCAGAAGTTTCAAGCAGATTTAGATCAAGATTCCATCACCGCGCTATAATTGCGCTGGTACTACTTGAATTTTTGTTCGTTAACCTCTAATGTGACGGCATTAAATTATTGGAGAAAAAATTATGATGAAAGGCGGAATGGGCAACTTAATGAAACAAGCCCAACAAATGCAGGCCAAAATGGCGAAAGCACAAGAAGAACTAGCTAACATGGAAGTTATTGGTGAAGCTGGTGCGGGCATGGTTAAAATAACTATGACTGGCAGTCACAGTGTTCGTCGTGTTGAAATAGATGACAGTTTATTCGAAGATGATAAAGACATGCTTGAAGACCTGATAGCTGCAGCAACAAATGACGCAGTACGTCGTGTTGAAGAGCAAAACAAAGATAAAATGGGTGCTCTAACTGGTGGTATGCAATTACCTCCAGGCATGAAAATGCCGTTTTAACGGTTAAAAAGCATATAAATCAATGGGTTAAGTTTTATGGTTGGCCCGATGGGACATATATGGGTCAGATTGTTGTGTTAGATCTGCCCTGATCCGAGCCTTTCTTGATCCATTTCGTATAGTAGTACAGACTGCAAAGTTCGCTTTATAGTTGACCTATCACCTGAAAGCTTAATTTCTTCTTAGAGCGAACAGAAGACATTAGCCACATAGATTTTGCCATATATTTTCTAATGAATTATTCTTTGCAAGTTACTGAGACGTCTTAGTAATCTGCCACTTTATCCAGAAATAATCTTTAATTTATTTTTAATACATTGAAAATATCAGATATTAATCCTAATTAAATTGAAATTAGGGGCGGATATTACTGTGACGTCCACATATTCTGTTAGCCATTCAAAACCATGCATAAGGGACAGTACATGATTAAAGTTTTTGGTATTTATAGATGGGAAGATGGAGCAAAATTTGACCATGAATACTACAACACCTCGCATATGGAAATCACAAAGGAAGCACTGAAAAACCATGGGCTTGTGCGTCTTGAGAGTGACAGTTTCATACTCGACAAAGAACACAATACTGGGGATATTATTGCCGCAAGTAATGCATACTTCAAAGATATTGATAGTGCAGTAAAAGCAATGAAAGAAGTTGGGCAGGTTTTATTGGCGGACTTACCAAATTACACAACGCTGAAGCCCGATATAAAACTCGTTAAAGTCTAGGTTCACAATTAAACAAATGGCAACAAGTCATTCAAAAGGTGGGTAGCTACGTTAACTTGCGTTAATTTTATTATGTTATACCATTCGCATTAAATAAATGATCAATATTCAATGAGGAAAAATTGCCAATAGCACAGGTTTTTTCTCCAGGCAACGCAGCTAGTGGTGATTTAGATAATTTGAAGATGATCACTTATTTAGTGCGATTGGTATTACTGATAGGTGTTACTGATAGGTGTTAGTGACACACGCAGAATTTAAACTCTATTTCCTAGTGTATTGATTAAACTGAATTAATTACACTACCTGCTAATTTAAATTAAATGAATATTTATATTGTTTTTCATTATTTGAAACTATGGGATATTAACGACAAATAAAAGTTAAAGCACAGATAGAATTTGACGGTATAACCGCGCTTCAGAAGGATATAGATGAATTGAGAAACTTGCTCAAATGAAAAAGGTCTCAAAGATATTCTTCTTTTTTGTCGCCCCGCTTGGATTGTTATTCTTGGCGAATAATTTTATTGATATTGAAAATTTCCAAATTTGGTGTGGTGTCTTAGTTATGTTTTCTATTGTTCAGGGCATGGTTACCGCAGAGAGTAAAAAAATAAATCGTAGAATTGATTTACTTTTAAAAATAATGAATCAAGAAAATGAACAAAATAGCACACAATAAGTGACGATAATATTTTCCAATATTAATTCTAATCTCAAATAACGGGGGCTTCTATTACATATTTTTATCTGGTGATTAAGTTATTTTTTTCCGAAAAAACAACGGTTTACATTGAGAGTAGGGATGCGTATATTAAAATTGCTGTAATAGATTAATACTTTATATATCAACAATAAATGTAACCGTCAGCATGTTTGCCATATTTGGATTAAAATCGCACTCATTGATTCACGAAGGTGTTGTAAAAATACCTATTCAGGCTCTTTTTTACATCTTGTGGTATCAGCCGTATGGATCAGCGAGTGTCCTTGCAGATAAAAACATAGCTAGTGCCCGTCCATAAACGGGGTCGAGGGCTTACCAATGACACGAAATGGGCTCTACAAGATATAGGCGTTTAGTCATTCTAAATAACACCATCTTGTGGTGCACAGTTCGTGTTAGTGGGACGTCCGCAGTAGAGATCTGTTTCTGGATGGGCACTAGCTAATAGTCACCTATAAAAAAAGGATATTTATGATGAAAAAATATATCGCAATTATTTGCGCTTTCGCTATAACAACACCTGTTTTTGCTGATGGTATCGCCGATGCCAGAATCGCAGAACTGGGTACGCAGGTGACAATTGAAGGGTTTGTTACCGTGCCTTCCGGTCGCTTCACTGGGTTTTCGTTTGATCAGGGTTTTGCCATTCAAGACAAAGAAGCTGGTATTTATGTCAGTGTGGCAGACAATCCAGATTTACGCTTACACCAACATATCAAGGTTACCGGTCTGTTGAATTCCAGCTATAACCAGTTGGTGCTGTCGGCTGGCATTGAAGATGTTGAAGTACTTAAACGAAAAAGACGTATTCGCCCAACGCGCATGCAAACCGGCAGTATAAATGATGATACTGAAGGCACACTGGTCACCGTTAAAGGCACGGTTACCAAGGGCCGATTGATGACTTGCCCTATGGTTATAAGTTCTACATGGATGATGGTAGCGGTGAGATCACCATTTTTATTGCTTCAACAGTGGATATAAATCCTTTTGAATTAACCTGGTTAGCACCTGGACTGAAAATTCGGGTGACGGGCTTGAGCAGTGAGTTTGACGATCATTTTGAAGTGAACCCACGCCACCGTGCCGATTTGACCCGGTGGCGCCAATAAAAATGCAATAAAAGTACAGTCACCAATTGTTTTTTTGTGATCGGGAAATAAAAACTAAACCATCCAAGACAATGAAAATGAAATACGAGGGTTAATATTTTACCTTATGGTGAAATTTCTAACCCTTGAATTGGTTTATCAATGAATTATTCCTTCTAGATGGTCATATTCAATCAATAAAATTTATCATGAAGCATGAAATACGTATAAAAAAGCGTCTAAGATATAGATGAATAAAAACAGAATAAAGTACACTGTATCAGGTCTTTTTTGAGCGTATAACAAACGCAAGCAACAAGACCTGAAAATTGATCTAAAGTTGGCGAAAATAGCTAGCGCTGTTAATTTAATATATTATCTTATCCTAGGTTACCTGTATGTTTTCAAAGGCAAATTTTACACAGTAAGCAATTTAAAGGCTTATGTATATCAATGAACATTACACCATTCACAGTTATGTTTGATATGGTACACCATACTGGTAATTTATAAAATTATGAACATTGTAAGGTCGTTTTTTGATAGGCTGATGCGCACTAATACACGCTAGTGTAGTTAACATATTATGGAGTTAAGAATGGATTTGAGTTCGGATACAAACTTATTACCTTATTTTATTGCGTTTATTGTTTGTGTGGTAATAATTGGGTATATCTATGAAAGAAAACGTTCTGAAGCACTTCAGATTGTAGCAAAAAAGCTTGGTTTTTCATTTTCTAAATCAGGGAGGGGCCATACAGAACAAAAACATCAAGGTTTTCAGCTTTTTTCTAAAGGGCATGGAGGCACAATAAAAAACGAGATATGGGGACGTTGTAATGACATAAATGTTTCTATATTTGGGTATCAATATACTGTAGGTTATGGAAAACACTCAAGGACATACAATCAAACTGTTATTTCTATGGACTGTAGTAGGGTTATGTTTCCAACGTTTGAGCTAATACCTGAAAATACTTTTCATAAAATAGGACAAGTATTCGGTTATCAAGATATTGATTTTGAATCATTCCCTGAGTTTTCTAAAAAATATCTCTTAAGAGGGGAGGATGAATTAAAGATTCGTCAATTATTTACCCCTCAAATAATAAGTTTTTTTGAATCAAATAAAAATCTTTGTGTTGAAGCCGAAAATAATACCCTTATATTTTATAAAGCATCAAAGAGATGTAAACCTGATGATATCCAAGAATATTTTGAGAAAGGACAATTGATTCATAATCTTTTTGTTAGGTAATTATTAATTTAGTAATTGAACAATATTTACTATGCAATTAAAAATGTACTCATAATATCTGGCAGAGTTAGACTTTTTTTTATGGTCTAGTCACCTATTGTTCCCCTTTTAATAAGTCTGTAGGATGCTTTATAATAATACCAATCGCACTAAATAGGTGATCATCTTCAAATGGTCTAAATCTCCACTTGCTGCGTTGCCGACATGGATGTCGGTACTTAGGTTTTGTCTGGAACTAAAAACCTGTGCCGACATGGCAGCTCCTAGGCATCCATGCCTTCGCTGCATTAGTGCATCCATGCACGTCGATGTCGGTACTTAGGTTTTGTCTGGAACTAAAAACCTGTGCTATTGGCAATTTATCCTCGATAACTGCTCCTGCGTTATCCTACTTACGTGCATCCATGCACTAATCATTGAATATTGATCACTTATTTAATGCGAATGGTATAAAGCAATAGTTTGATTTTTGTTCTTCCTGTTTAAAGCGATTAACATGCAATTCTTCCCTTGGGTCTCTTTCTTGTTTTGATTTTCTGAAAACTTTAAATGAACAATATTTTATTCGAACCATAGTTGCGTATGCACCATAAAATCAATGGGACATATATAAGCCAAATTTATATAACTTATGATACAATTTCATTAATTCTTAATTTTCAAAGGTCAATGGAAATGAGTATTTATAATAAAAAGAAAATAAAATCATGCTTTTACTTTTTTGTATGAAAAAGCCTTTTAATCGGCATATTTACATTTGCAATTTACCTTTGCAAAATATCGATTTGAAACCCTTACTGATGATTCTAAGGTAAGATTTTAAGGTTAGATCCTAAGGCCTTGAGTGCTGCATTGCTTTAGTAGCCATATTTTAAATTCTTTGTATATTACTCTCCTAAGTTGAAATATTTATCATGAAATTTAGTCCTCTTGTTCAGGAACTTATCGATTCGTTAAAATGTTTGCCCGGTGTTGGTGCAAAATCAGCCCAGCGTATGGCATTTCATTTGCTGGAGCGAAATCGTAATGGCGGTATTAAATTGTCAAAAACACTTAATCTGGCGATGGAAAATGTCGGGCATTGTCAAAAGTGTCGTAATTTTACAGAACAAGAAGTTTGTGATATTTGTCAGAGTACTAAGCGCCAACTTTTGCAAACTCTTTGTATTGTTGAAGGACCTGCCGATGTTATTGCTATAGAGCAAACGGGAGAATTTCAGGGGTTATATTTTGTTTTAATGGGGCATTTGTCACCAATAGACGGCATTGGTCCTGATGATCTTGGTTTAGATATTTTATCGGAACAACTTGCCACGGGAAATTTCAAAGAAATCATTCTAGCAACCAATCCCACCGTTGAAGGTGAAGCAACAGCACATTTTATTGCTAATTTAGCTCAACAGTATCAAGTAGATATTTCTCGTATTGCACATGGTGTGCCTGTTGGAAGTGAGTTGGAATATGTTGACGGAAATACCTTATCTCATGCCTTATCAGGCAGAAAAACGTACCAGCTTTAATTTTTGAATAAAAAATTTAGGGGAAGTTTTTCTTTTCCCTTGTATTTATTTAGCCCATCCATCCTTAACTCAAAAGATTGGCTACGTTTATTGTAATCCTGCTAAGGTGTTGGAAGGCTTTATTGAACAATTTTTAAGAACATTAGATCCCGCACAAAAATCAGCAGATGCTGGGTATGAACAACAATTACTTCTGGAAACCTTAGAGCCTCAAGAACTACCCTTTGCTAGACCATACACTGACAATAATGGTGACGCACAGACAGAAACACTGCCTAATCCATACGAGGTGGCACTAACCCCGCGATTGGAGTTAGAAAATAATAATACATGGTTGAAATGTTTACGCGGCTTAGCTGCGTATTAGCTCGTCCCAGCCTCATAGCGGCGACTAACAGCAACTGGTTAGATTACTCTAGATTTATTAAATACATAAACCTGCCCATTTCACTTTCATGACAAATGTCATATTAAACTCATGACATAACTCAATTACCCAATACCTATATTTCACTGATAATAATTCCACACTAACTCATTCGCTCTATTCGTTTTAGCACAGCCGATAACGGCTAAAAATCAGTTAAGTAACTTGGGGACCAACATGAATACTAACAATCGCCAACCTATCGCTTCTATTAGACAGGTCTGTAAAAGTTTCGACGAAAAGCCTGCATTGACGAATGTCGACTTAGACCTATACCAGGCAGAAGTTCTCGCTATTTTAGGACCCAACGGTGCTGGAAAAACAACACTCATTAATACCATGTTGGGACGCCTTAGCCCAACCAGTGGAGAAATAAGTTTATTTGGGCATCCTGCTGGTTCAATGCAAGTTAAACGCCAAACGGGTGCGATGCTTCAAGTGTCAGGTTTGCCTGATATGTCGACTATCAAAGAACATATTCAATTATTTAGAAGCTATTATCCTCAGCCAATGGATTACGAGAAAATCATGGAGTTTTCCGGCTTAAAAGCCATAGAAAACCAATTTAGTAAAACACTCTCTGGCGGACAAAAACAAAGACTACTGTTTGCACTCGCGATATGTGGCAATCCTAAATTACTGTTTTTAGATGAACCCACTGTCTCCATGGATATCACCGCTAGAAAGTCTTTTTGGCAAGCCATTGAAGCACTTAAGTCTCAAGGCACCAGTATTTTGTTAACTACCCATTATCTGGATGAAGCAGATCAATTCTCTGATCGAATTATCATGCTTAATAACGGAAAAGTAATTCGAGAAGGGACACCTAAAGCGATCAAATCTCAAATTAATACCAAGAAGATACGTTTCAGTTCACAGGCAAATATTGCTTCACTCTCAGCCATCGAACGCGTATCTAAAGTGAGTAAAGTAAGTAAAGTGTCAAACGGTTGTCATTATTACGAGTTGGAATCGACTTGTGCAGAAACAAGCATTAGACAAATTTTTGACCAACAACTAGAGGTTAACGACCTCACTATAATTGGTGGCGCTCTTGAAGATGCCTTCGAATTAATTAATAAACAAGATAGCGCTTTAAACAACCAACAGAGGCTGTAAATGATGAAAACACTAATTGACGACAAACCTAATTTGATGAACATCTTTGTTCTGGAAACTAAAACAGAAACACTGCGCCTTTTCCGAACGCCTGGATTTAGTATCCCAACCTTACTTTTTCCAATAATGTTTTATATCTTCTTCGGCATTGTGTTCTCCATGAACGCGGTAACAATGCCAACGTATTTGATGATCACCTATGCCGTATTTGGCATCATTGGCCCTGCGCTTTTCTCTTTTGGGGTTGGTATAGCCATTGAGCGAGGACAAGGATGGTTCGACTTAAAAGAAGTGTCTCCGATGCCAGCTTCAGCTTATATTGTATCGCGGGTTACGCTTACCTTTATTTTCGCAGCGGCAATCGTCATCTTGTTATTTGCCATTGGCGCGATTTTTGGCGACGTTAGATTAATGCATTGGCAATGGGTTTCTCTGGCACTTATTTTTGTCGTTGGTTCGTTACCCTTTTGTGCAATTGGCATGACACTGGGGCTATACCTTAAAGCAAGCAGCGCGCCTGCTACCGTTAATTTGATTTATTTACCCATGGGATTTTTATCAGGCCTTTGGTTACCCATCAGCTTTTTGCCCGAGGTAATGCAGCAATTTGCTAACTTGTTACCTCCTTATCATTTGTCCCAGCTCGCACTAAAAATTACAGATATGGACTTGGGCTTTCCTGTTGCTTTACACGTTAGCGTACTTGCAGCTTACTCACTTATATTCATCTTCTTAGCGGTAAAGGCATATCACAAAAAGGATAAAAAATAATGAAAGACAAATTATTAGTCATCGTTATATTTTTGGTCGCGTTCTTTATGTTGTTACCCGAGCCAGCCAATACCGAAATATATGATCGAGCGTTCATTATTAGAAATGTCCAATTATACGATGGCAATCAACGTTTCGAGAAAGTCGACGTTTCAATCATTAACAATAAAATCGCCGAAATAAGCGCTACCTTACCAGCGCAAACCAAAGTACCCGAATTAAATGGAACCGGTAAAACACTTTTACCCGGGTTCATTGATGCTCATACCCATGCGTATCAAAATGCCTTGAATGAAGCAATTAACTTTGGCGTTACTACCGAAATGGATATGTTTACCATGCCTGAATTTGCCAATGCACATCAGACAAAACGAGAGCAGCAGGATAATCATCTCATTGCGGATCTTTTTTCTGCAACTATCCTGGCAACCGCTCCTGGCGGGCATGGCACCCAATACGGATTTGATATTCCAGTGCTTAGTTCTGCGGATCAAGCAGCGCAATTCGTAACCGACAGAATTGAGCAAGGCGCTGATTACATTAAGGCTGTTTATAACGCAGAAAAGGCTGTAAGAAGCCATTTCCCTTCAATTAGTCATTCAATTCTCGAAGCATTGATCAAATCAGCACACGAACACGACAAATTATTGGTTGTACACGTTGATAACTTGATCTCAGCAAAGGAAGCCATTGCGCTTGGTGCAGACGGTATTATTCATAGTTTTCTGGACCAAGTTGTCGATGACGAATTTGTAAAACTGATGATTGCCAAAAAAGCCTTTATCATCCCTACGTTAACCGTCGAGTCTTCTGTTATGCAACAGTCAACTGGCCGCACACTGATACAAAATGATTTCAACTTCAGATATTTATCTAAGCAACAACGACAGCAGCTAAAAGCAAAATTCCCTGACTTCGGTATACCATCAAAAGCATTAAAAAAGGCTTTTGATAGCGTATTGATATTGTCGAACGCCAACGTTCCAATTTTGGCAGGTAGCGACGCACCTAACCCAGGAACAACTCACGGACTTAGTTTGCATGCTGAATTGGAATTACTGACACAAGCCGGACTAACTAATGAACAAGCATTGCATAGTGCGACTGGCGCAGTTGGGCAGCATTTTGCTATTGGAAATCGCGGAACCTTGTCTACGGGCGTTTTAGCATCAATGATATTGATTAATGGTGATCCTTTTGAAATAATCTCCCACACTCAAAAGATAGATCGCATATGGAAGAACGGCGTTGAGTTTAAACGAGTTGTACACGATAATGCAGCAGCCTCCAATGAAAAATTAAAGGCAGGTTTAATTACTGACTTTAATCAGAATTTAAACGAAACAGCTATGGGAACCGTTTTAGCTGAATCAACGGATCAATTTGCTGGTGGAAAATCAGTGGTTAATTTGGCATTAATTGAAGACAATTATTCGACAACCTCGGGCAATAAATATCTGCATGTCAGCGGTGAAATAAAAACTGGATTTATATTTCCGTGGTCTGGTTTTGCTTATTTACTCGGTAAAGATCTACAAAATGGCGCCGACTTATCGGCATTGTCAGCCATCACATTCAGAGCAAAAGGCGGACCGCAAACTAATAAGATATCTGTGTTGTTATTTGAACCGGGCAGTTATATACCCATCACCATTCAAAATGCAGGTTTTGATTCGTTTAAAAAACATATTTACTGCGTTGCTGAATCTTAAATAAGAATAACTTATCCGGCGAATCAGCGTCTTGTAACTATGCTTTTTAATTCACCTCAAATTCCCGCATTTTGAAAGGTAACGGGTATAGACCCGTGCAAAAAGACGTCCAATTGACCCGTGAATGGCAGACCTATCGAATTGAATTTGCCACGCTTAATGACCTCGATTTGGGTAATGTGGCAAATATTTCATTCGTACGAACGCAAGTTATCGGTGAATTTGAATTTATGATTGATGATTTACAATTCAAATAAAACAAGCTCAATAACAAAGGATCGAACAAACGCGCATGTTAGAACTATTAAAACGAATAGACCACCGATTGCTACCAAGACAAGACGATGACCTTCAGTACGGTCCGTACATTTGGCTGGTCTATTTATTGATTTTTTTCGTTAGTATTGCTCAGTATCACCCCGTAGAAAATAGCTTTATCTATGCAACCATAGGTACTGGTTTGTTTCTTGTTGTTTACTTTGATGGTTATTGGGCTAGTGCTAAACGAATTCATTGGAATATTCTCGCCATTATGATTATCGGTAGCTTATTAACTCAGCTATCACCGAGTGCTAGCGTATTTTTTGTATACGCGGGCTCATTTTGTTGTCGACTAGGAAGCCCCAGAAAAGCAGTAACAGGTTTGGTAACCGTGGCAGCCTGGGTTGCTCTGATGTCCTGGATTGCTAACTTAGGGCCGTTCTTTTATATGCCTGCGATCCTTTTTAATTTTTTGGTTGGCGGCGTCAATATTTATCAACATGATCTATCACTAAAAAGAAAAGAGCTTGTGTTATCACAGCAAGAAGTTCGTCATTTAGCCAGAACCTCAGAAAGAGAAAGAATTGCGCGCGATTTGCATGACTTGATTGGGCATACATTTTCGGTGATTACTCTAAAGGCCGAGTTGGCAAATAAACTTATCGATAAAGATAACAACAGAGCAAAAGAAGAAATTTCAGCGCTGGAGAACATTTCTCGGGATGCACTATCGCAAATTAGAGAAGTAGTTACAGGCTACCGTACCAGTGATTTGAATACAGAATTGGCACATGCGAAATACGTGTTAGAAAGTAATGAAATTAGTTTTAATTATCAATTTCAAGAGTTTGACATGAGCGAACACATCAATAAAGAATTAGCGATTATGCTAAAAGAATTAGTCACTAACATTTTAAAACACGCTGAATCTGACTGCGTTGATGTCTGCATAAAAAAGCAAAACAATCACGCTTGCTTGCAAATCAAAGATAATGGCGTAGGATTTAAAGAAAAAGAGCATCAAGGATTCGGTTTGAAAGGAATGACAGAAAGAGTCAGTAAACTCGATGGCGATTTATCTATTTTGTCATCTTCAGGCACTGAAATAAATATAAATATACCTTTGGTGGAATTAACATGATCAATTTACTGATAGCCGAAGATCAGGCGATTTTATTAACCACGTTAGCGAGTTTACTTGATCTTGAAGATGACATTTGTGTCGTTCATCAGTCTGCCAACGGTCAGGATGCTTTGGCGTTTATTTGTGATGAAAGTAAACCCGATATTGATATTGTGATCACTGATATCGAAATGCCGAAAATGACAGGTATCGAGTTGATTCAAACTATCAAAGAAAAAGGCTTAAATATAAAGCCGATAATTCTGACCACATTTTCTCGTTCAGGCTATTTGCGAAGAGCCATGGATGCAGGTGTAAAAGGATACTTATTAAAGGACTCTCCCTCAAATGAACTGTTGGCGGCAATTCGAAAGATAGCCAATGGTGGAAAAGTCATCTCTGCCGATTTATTGCAAAATGCATGGATGGAAATGGATCCGTTAACCGAGAAGGAACGCAAAGCGCTAAGACTAGCGAAATCTGGCGCTACCACGGAAGAAATAGCTTCTACGCTCTATCTTTCTGCTGGCACGGTAAGAAATTACCTCTCATCAGCGTGTAATAAATTGAATGCCAAGAACAGAATCGAAGCCGCTAGAATCGCCCATCAAAACGGTTGGCTGTGAGGCGATAGCTTTCAGAGATAAAAGCTGTTGACTGCTCGAAGAAACCCGGCCGTTTTACGCCAATAAGAGAAGTCGAGCAACCAAACTCTCTAGGTAACTCCTGCCACTTTGTGATCAAAACTAAACGAGACGGGGAATGGATAATTGAACCATTTGTTCATACAATGAAGCATGATTATTATGATCCCACATCAATAAGTACTAGCTAGTGCCATTTCGAAACGGATGTCTACTTCGGACGTCCCACTGACACGAACTGTGCACCACAAGATAGTGTTATTTAGAATGACTAAACTGTATAGGTTCAAATCTGATCTTGCAGTTTACGATTTTAGGTTAGATCAGATTGGACAATCTAATATTTCCTTTTACCACAAAAGAAGACCTAATTTAGACACGTATTTATGACAATTAATAGTCCGCTTTGCCACCATAACGGTCACTCACGTAATTGTATTGGCATGACTTCAAAAGTGCGTAGAGCGTAAGCTAGAGGTGACAGCATCAAGACATCCGTTTCTCGCTAAAATCTGACATTTTGGTTTTCTTAAAAAGGCTAATTATTGTCACTTTACGGATAAATAAATAGGTGAGTAAGGATTATTGTTGACCCTGAATACTATACAACATAGTATTTACATTACTGAAACGTAACATTGCTTTAGCAAATACCAATAAGAGCAGTTTATGGTCACAGAAATTTATTGTGGTCCCCGTTTTACTTACCGATATTGAAGTAATCATAATTTGAACAAAGAAATTAATAATAAATGTCGCAATTGTAATCACACTCTTAACGGCGATTTTTGCTCTGCATGCGGACAAAAAAACACCCAAGTAAATCTGGGAATAATTCATTTTATTAAGCTTGCTCTTAATGAAGTTATTGGTTATGACACTAGGCTAAAAACAACCTTCAAATATATATTTACTAAACCAGGAATGATCACCAAAAGGCATAATGAAGGCGCTAGGAACTCATTTGTTCAACCTATGCGTTTGTATTTATTTGTTAGTCTAGTGATGTTTCTATCTATAAACCTAACGTGAGCTTACGCCGAGATAGCTCAACTTTATTTTTTTGATCTGATTTAATCATTGCAACCAATTACTAAGGATGCAA